>JBFGRM010000097.1:0-8789 GCA_041563675.1 Nitrospiraceae bacterium
GGCCCCAAGCCAATCCTCTACCCGAATGACCATCTTCAGGTTGTCGGTGAAGAAGCGGCCAAGCAGGACATCGCTGAGTGCATGGAGATGGCCGAAGCAGCGGGTGCGACTCCGGAGGAAGGCAAGGGCGGGCAGGTTGCGGGGAGCACCGTCGCCGGCGGCGCCGTCGGAGCGGCGTCCGGAGCGGTGGGCGGCGCGGTCGTCGGGGCTGCCGGCCGCGGCTCGGCGATCGGCGCGGCCAGCGGCGCGACGGCCGGGCTTCTGCGCGGCATTTTCTCCAGACGGCAGCCGAGCCGCGCCTACACGGCCTTCGTCGATCGCTGTCTCCAGGATCGGGGCTACGAGCCCGTGGGTTGGGAATAGACCTCTCGAGCAACTTCAGACTTCCACAGCGCGGTCGTTCTCCGAGCCGCCCGGATTGTTGATCGCGGGTGTGGTATTGGTGCTCGTCCCGATACTGGTGGCGCCTTGGTTTGTACGATGGCTCAAAGGCAGAATTCGTGACGCGTAGGCCGTTTTCGCGAAGCGTTCTGTGTCCCCAAAAACTGTGGACACCTCTGTGGATAAACCGTGGAGAGCAGCCGTTCAATGCTTGAAGAGAATCGTTCGACCAAATTGCCTAAGATTTAGGCATTGTCGCCTCACTGGGTTCCCCCCAAGATGTTGTGGCACTGGACCTCGTCTCAAAACAAATCAATCGCTTCGACAAGTTCTTAGGGCCCGCTCATCACACCCCGCGAACCTGCTCCGACTAAAAACCCAGGACTGGGCCCAAAGATACCTATCCACACAGCCCCTCCCTGCCTGGGGATAAAAAGCCTTTATGGACAACTGGATCGTGTCTGTTGGTCATCGCGCACGAGGTGAAAACCGGGGGATTCAGGGTGCCGCGCGGCGTGGCACGAGGAAAGGGGCTTGGGGTATGGAAGTGTTGGATCGATCGCTGACCGCTGGACGAGGAAAAAGAAAGGAGTGGCGCGCCCGGAGGGATTTGAACCCCCAACCCCCAGATCCGTAGTCTGGTGCTCTATCCAATTGAGCTACGGGCGCACTCGACTCACAGGTGCCTCATCGTCACGCCGATCCCGCCTGACTCGTCATTCTTGAGCTCCTCAACTATGAGTGCGGGCGGCGCGCTGCATCACGACACGTCACGTACTTCTAATAGGCTTGCTCCAGCCCTGTCAATGGTCTTTCTGTTCAGGGAATCCGATGGCCCGAGCCTCGCCGCAGTGGGGAGGCGGTGGGCACAGCAGTTTTTGCCGCGAAGCTCCATCGGAGTCGCGGATGGTCAGCCATCAGTGCCTCCGATGCGCCTCCACCTGTGATCCCCGCACGCATCCGGTCGCCTGCTTCTCCATCGAATGATCATGTTCCTTGCGAGGCTCGGTTCTCAGTCCGGCGCCCCGCGTCACCTCTGTGAAAAATCGTTAATTAACGTAAATTCAACTACTTACTCACTTTTGAGAGAGCCAGCTATACTTAACCATAGCACTGTGATCAACGAGGCCTCGCCAGCGGAGCAGCCAGGTGCGAACAGCCTCCGGTTTTCCCGTGACCGCCAAGTCCATCACCCTGCTCAGCGCCTTCCTCGTCACCGTTACCCTGGCGTCAGCTTCATTTGCAGAGACGCAACACGAACGGGATTTGTCGCTCTCGGTTTTCGGCGGCCGAGCTCTGATTGATCCGCCTGACATCGGCGTCAAACAACCCACCCCCTTCATTGACGGAACGGCGCATGGCGCGGACCTGGACGAGGATTTTACCTTCGGCGCGAAGTTGACGAGCTGGGAAAGGAATTTCGGCCTCTTCACACGGCTTGATTTTGGCATCGAGCTGGATTTCACGAGGTTTACGGCTGAGATGCCCGCCCAGACCGTAAGCGCGAGCGGCACGTCGTCAGGCGGCACGCTCGGGGCCATCATCTTCCCCATGTCGTTCGATATCCAATCACATGTTCTCGCCGTAAACCTGCTCTGGCGCTATCCCGTCCGGGAATCCGAGGTGTACCCCTCGGGGCGATGGTATCCCTATTTCGGGATTGGCGGCGGGGCGTCCCTCTCACGAATGCGCCAATCCGGTGGTCCCTGGCGGTATGACTCCTCACCGATGTTTCAGGGACTGGCCGGAATCAAGTTCTTTCTCACGCGTAGCCTCGGAATCTTTGCGGAATACAAGCGCACGCAGGCCACCCACGACTTCTCGTTTACGGGCTTTGACTTGGAGGTTCCCTTGGGGGCCAATCACTTCGTCGGCGGCTTGGCGATGCATTTCTAGCCGATTGTCCCGAGGTCGAGATTGTGACACCGACCATGCGTAAATGGACGCTCGTCATGGCGCTCGCCGCGGCGATGCTCGTTCCCCATCCCGCTGCATGGGCCGAGGAGCTGGCTTTTAGGGTGGGTGTGGGAGTCGGGTATGGATTTGATTCATTGAGGTGGAACATTGCAGGAGCGAGCGGAGTTCCCAATGTCCTCTCGGAGCTTGACTACGAGGACATTGAGAGTGCGGTGGGGAGGGTCGATCTGCAGGCTGCCGGCAAGAAGTGGTCGTTCGACGGCGAGGTCACCTATGGGCTCATCAGAAATGGGAGATATAGAGACGACGATTTTGCCCTGAGTAACCGGAGCGGCCTGTTTTCCCGGAGCAGGGGGTCCGTGGATGATCACGACCTGCAGGGCGCGGCTCTCATGGTCGGCTACGCGCTGCACAGAACCGACTCGGTGACGGTCCGGCTGTTGGCGGGGGGCCGAATCTATCGCCAACGGCTGCGGATGACCGACGGCAACCAAGAGGTCCCGGCGACCGGTGGATTCGCTGACTTGAATAGCACGTATACGGCAACCTGGTACGGACCGGCGTTTGGGTTTTCCGTGAATCGGCGTTCCCCGGGGTCGCACTTCGGCGTTTATGTCGATGGAACGGGCATGCCTCTGTGGTACGACGGCCAGGGGAAGTGGAATTTGCGGTCAGATTTTCGACAAGACCCCAGTTTTGAGCATGATGCGAGAGGGTGGGGACTGACGACGAACCTGAAGCTCTCGTATTTTCTGGGGCCTGGGGAGATCTATTTGGGAGCGAGATACCTGTACTTCACCGCCTTTGACGGTGATGACACCACATTCTTCAGCGACGGCACACAAGTCACCATTCCATTCAACGAAGTCGAAGCGCAGAGCGTGCTTGGATATGCGGGCCTGGCTCTGAACTGGTAAGGCTCCGGGCAGCGCTACCGACCAGCTCGAGCCGGAGCAACGGATGCCCGTTGGAGGCCGCGGGCCTGGCCGTCACCCGTCATCCGATCCGCACGGGGCCCCCGTGCATGTCCTGGACATCACCGAAGAGCGTTGAGTTTCCCAGAATCCGGCAATAGTGGGAGGAAATCTCCACAAGCTGACCGCTGTGCGTGAAAAAGTGTGCGCGTGAGACCTCCACGACTTCCTTGTCGACCACCCTGCCTTCGAACACCGTCTCGCCCGTCGGTCGGTCTGTCATCTTCACCCACGGATGGTCGGTAAACAGCGTGGCCGATGCCGGACCGCTGGTGAAGGCAAAAACGTCCTCCTTATTGAGCACCCAGTTGTTTCGTCTCAGGTGGGCGATACGCACCCCCTCGGCGTCGTAGAGGTCCATCGTCAGGAGCAGCTGGGACGTCTCGGGCTTGAGCTCCAGCACGATCTGCTCCTTTCCTTGAAGCGTGAGGATCCCGCTGGTGTTCCGAAACGTGTTGGATCCGAGCTTGAGGTCCATCATTCATCCTTCGATCCCCCTCTCCCTTCCCTCTCTCCCCGCGGGGGAGAGGGCCTGGGTGAGGGGGTACACGGCACCTTATCGTGACCGAAGGGTCTCATTTTCATACTGGTGAAAGAGACGCTTGGCTTCCGGATGCAACGAGGCGCTGGAGCCGGACGGGATCCCGATCGTGCGAAACAGGGGGGTCAGCTTGCCGTTGGGGTGCAAGTAGGCCGCGCGGAGCGGCACCGACCGGCGTGTGTGCTGGACCAACTGGCAGGGGAGCGGCCGGATGCTGGTGAGCCAGTCCCGGATGTCGTCCGGGTTCCCGATCGAGGCGGACAGCAGCAGAAGCCTGGCCTGGGCCGGGCAAAAAATCAAGGTCTCCTCCCAGACGACGCCGCGCTCGGGATCCGCGATGTACTGGGACTCGTCCATGATGACCAACCCGAGCGTGTCCAACCGGACGTCGATCTCGCCGCTCGCTGCGTCGTACAGGAGATTGCGCAGGATCTCCGTGGTCATGATCAGCAGCGGTGCCTGCGGATTGTCGCGGCGATCACCAGTCAGGATGCCGACCTGGTCGCGGCCGAAGATCTTGGCGAATTCCGTATATTTGGTGTTGGACAGCGCTTTCAAGGGGGAGGTATAGATCACCGTGCGGTCGGACGCAATGGCCCGCTTGGCCGCCTCCGCCGCGACATAGGTTTTCCCGCTGCCCGTGGGTACGCTCACGATGACGTCCGTCTCCGCCAGGTGAGCCAGCGCCTCCTCCTGCCAGGGATCCGGAACGAAGGGCTGAGGCGTAGGGACCCCAATGCCCTCCAGCAGCGACGCAAGGTCGGTCGACGGTCCGGCCGGCTCGGGCTCCTTGGCGGGCTCCCTGTGGACCTCGCGGGGGCGTCGGCCTCGGCCCGAAGCGGGCCGTTCCCTCCGGCCACCGCCGCCTTCCGTCTGCGGCCCTCCTTGTTGGATCAATGTGTTCAGATCGGACTCGAGCCCACGCCGGTCGGTGGCCGTGTGGCGCAAGAGCGCCTCGATCAGGCGTCGCTTGCCCAGGCGAAAATGCCGATGGATCCGGCCTCGCGCCAGGCGATGCAGCCGGCTCACCGGCTGCGCCGCCAGCAATTTTTCAAGCTCTTCTGTTGTCATGGCCTCGCACCAATTACTCCCCGTGTAGGTAGGTGATGCCGTAAGTCGGTAACTGGGTAATGCGGTAATTCGGCAGATCGGAGAAGGCCTCGTTTTTCAATTACCCAATTACCCACTTACCTCCCGTTTCATGGCAGCTCTTCGAGCACTCCTCGTCTCAGGTTCTTCATGGCTTTGCTTGCCGTGTCCGCCAAGCCCGGGTGTGTGGCGTTCAAGCTGTGGACTTGCGAGAGGAACTCCAGCGTCCGGGCCAGTAATCGATAAATGTCTCCCTCGGCCATGGTCGTCGTGCGACAGAGGCCGATCCAGGTGAGGCTGGTGTCGCCGATCCATTTCTCCGCGAGGGCGGCGACATCGGCGCGGAGCAGCGGGGGATCCTCGTGGGGTGCCAGGGCCTGGGCGAGCCGGCGCACCTGTCCGAGCAGGGAAGAAAGTCCGGAGCTGCAGCGGGGGAAGGCGCCGGGTCGGTCGTCGTCGTGGGCGATGCTGGCCAGGACACCGGCCAGGACCTGCGGCTCGACGCCGCTGAAGGCCTCCGCCCGGATCAACTCGGTGATGACCAGCGAGTGGTCGATCCGGATGAGGCGCGCCCATTCGCCGTCCTCCGTGAGTTGGCAGGTCGGCGTGAGATAGCCGAACTGCTGGAGGACCTCGGCCTTTTCCTGAAAGCGGTGCCACAGGCCCGTGCGCAAAGCCTGAATGGCCTTCGTGTTGCGCTGCATCTCCTGCCGGAGCCGCGAGGCCTGCGCATGATCCTTGTGGCACGCGGGACGTGACGGGCACGTCGGGCAGGGGTATTCCTCCAGCGCCTGGGCAATGCCCGTATCCATCGCCTCCTCGGGCTCGTCGTGCATGAGAATCGGGAGGACCGGCAGTCGGGGCGGCAGCTCGGGGAGCTCGCGGATCAGCTCATCCAGCGTGTCCGGCGTGCACCAGGGAAACAGCGGGGCCTCGGCGACGTCGAACGTGCGGTCGTAGACCTGGGTGATCATCGCGGCCGGGCATTCGATGATTGCGCTGGCCGATCGGAGCACGGTGACCGAGGGGCTGCGTTTGCCCCGGCTCCGGTATTGGCGCAGGACGACCCCCCGGCCCTTCGGCAAGCCGACGAGCCGTCCCGGTGTCAGAAACGGCAGCTTGGCCGCAACTTCCGGCGGATCTCGCCGTTTGACGTGATGCGCGAGGTTCGCTTTCCGCCGCCGCGCGTCATCGAAGCTCTCCCACTGTCTGATCCAGTCGGTGCAGACACGCGGGCCGTAGGGCTCCATCTGGATGCGCAGGTGGTCCAGCTTGCGCTCGAGCGACTCGGCGCGCCTGTTGAGCTGGAACTGCGCGAAGCTTTTGGCGAGGATCGGCTGGATCTGATCCAGGTGGTGCGCCTTCAGCAAATTCAGCACCATGGAGTAGGCGACGACGAACTGACTGTGAATCGCTTCGGGTCGACCGGTCAGCCCCTTCACGATGACGCCGAGGTCGATGTAGGGGGACGGCGTCACGACAGCCAGCCCCACGAGATCTTTGCCCCGTCGACCCGCACGGCCAGTGAGCTGCTGGATCTCGCTGATGCTGAGCTCGGTGAAGTCCCGTGATTTTCGCACGCTCGATTGGGTGACCACGACGGTCCGGGCCGGGAAGTCCACCCCCGCGGCCAGGGTCGTCGTGGCGAAGACGGCGTCCAGACAGCCCAACCGCATCAGCTCCTCGATCGCGATCTTCCACGAGGGAAGGTGTCCCGCATGGTGCGCGGCGACGCCGATCCGTTGTACCGTGGTCAAAAGAGGGTGCTCGCCGATGCTGGGGTACTGCAGGATGAGCTGGTCGAGTGCCGAGCGGATGGCCTGCTGTCGTTCCTCGGGCAGGTGAGTTTGCGATCGCTCGAACGCCTGCATGGCTTCGTCACAGGCGCGCCTCGAGGTTAAAAAGACAATAGCCGGCGTGAGACGTTTGTACCGAAGGGCCGCAACCAGATCAACTGGATGGATGGACGGCGGCATGAAGCGACGTGGACCTCGTTAGAGTGGATAATCGGCGGGCGTGTGGGCTCAAGCAAGCCATGATGCGCAGACGCAAGCGTTTTGTCGAATTGTAACAAGGTCTCGATCAAATGGAAAGAACGCCCTTTGTTGACAGGCGGGGCCGTCCCCGGAATACTACTCAGGGACACTAATCCAGGAGGTGAGGCATGGGAAGGGGGGGAAGCGTTCAGCGGGCGACCCAGGCGTCGCGCGGGTCTGCCGGGAAAGGCCGAAAAAAGCAGGGGAGCCTGGAAGATCTGCGCTGGCGTGTGGAGCGCCTGGAACGGCAGGTCAGCCGGCTCTCGGAGCTGGTCCGCCAGCACGCGATGGATGCGGATCGACTGGTCCAGATCGTGGCCGAGGACCGCGAGGTCCTGGTCGAGGAGCTCGTCAAGCGAAAAGCCGCGCTTCAGGACAACCAGCTGCCCCTCCCGGGCACCGTGCCGAGGTACAACGGGGCTTCCTAAGTTGACCGGCGGAGCGGGTCGCGCCGTGAAGGCGCCGCGCCTTGCGCGCGAGACCGCCCGCATTGACATCACTTCCAGCCGCCCATAGAATCCCTCCATCGGCCTTCGCCAAGGCTACGGCCGACAAGCCCGCGGGCTACTCCAATTCGTATCATCCCTCGTGCCGGACGCCCGAAGGATTAGAAGGGTGGCCGACTTCAGCGTCGACATACGGAATCTCGTCAAACGCCACGGCGCAACCCTCGCCGTCGATCACCTGTCGATTCAGGTGCGGCGTGGCGAATTCTTCTCCATCCTGGGGCCCAGCGGGTCCGGCAAGACCTCGACCCTCCGTCTCATCGCGGGATTCGAGCAACCCGACAGCGGCGACATTCTTATTGAGGGACGCCCCATGCGGGGCGTTCCGCCGCATCTGCGGCCCGTGAACATGGTCTTCCAGTCCTACGTGCTGTTCCCCCACCTGACCGTCTTTCAAAACATTGCCTTCGGGCTCGAAATGCAGGGCCTCCCGGCGAGCGAGGTCCGTGCACGAGTCGGGCCCATGATGGAGATGGTCAAGCTTTCGGGCAAGGAGCAGCGCGTCCCCGCGCAACTGTCGGGCGGCGAGCAGCAGCGCGTGGCGCTGGCACGGGCCCTCGTCAACAAGCCGGCGCTGCTGTTGCTGGACGAGCCCTTGGGGGCGCTTGACCAGCAATTGCGCCAGGAGATGCAGGTGGAGTTGAAAACCATCCAGCAGGAAGTCGGCCTGACCTTCCTCTTCGTGACGCACCACCAGGAGGAGGCGCTGACGATGTCGGACCGGCTGGCGATCATGGACGGAGGGCGCGTCCTGCAGGTGGGAACCCCGCAGCAGCTCTACGAGATGCCGACGTCCGTGTTTGTGGCGCAGTTCATCGGCACGTCGAATCATCTACCCGGCCGGCTCGATGCGATCGAATCGGACTGGGCGGTTGTGGCCGCGACGCAGCATGAGCGCGTCCCGGTCATCCGCGCCTGCGTTCCGCAGGGGGTGCGGGAAGGCAGCCCGGTGGTGGTCGTCGTCCGTCCCGAGCATCTTCACGTCTCCGCGGACGCGCACGTGAACGGATTCGACAATATGGTGTCCGCCCGCATCGAGAAAACGGTCTACACCGGCAACGAGATGCAGTACGTCCTCCGCATCGCCGAGACCCTGCTGTGGAAGGCGCGTGTGCCCAATGTCCAGATCGATCAAAAACGGTTCGCGCCCGGCGAGCGTGTCTTCGTGCGGTGGAATGCCGCCGAGGCCAGGGTCTTGAACGCGTGACCACACCGGATCCGCGTTTCCCTTCCGAACCGACACCCTCCACCACCTCGGTTCCCGCAGGGCTCCTCGCCGCGCCGTTGGCGTGGATGGGCCTGTTCTTCTTCCTGCCCCTGGTGCTGGTCTTCGTGATCAGCTTCA
>JBFGRM010000098.1:0-8765 GCA_041563675.1 Nitrospiraceae bacterium
CTGTCGGCGCGAGCCCGTGGACTGCACGCCGGTGTGGTTCATGCGCCAGGCGGGCCGGTACATGAAGGAATATCAGGCCGTTCGCGCGAAGCACAGCATCCTGGAGGTCTGCAAGACGCCCGAGCTGGCCGCCCAGGTGACCCTCCAGCCGGTCGACCGCTTTCCCTTAGACGCCGCCATCATCTTCGCCGACATCCTGCTCCCCCTCGAGCCCATGGGCATCAAACTGGAGTTTGCCGAGGGAGAGGGGCCTGTGATCCACAATCCGGTCCGGGACCGGGCGGGCGTCGACCGTCTGAAGACCGTGGAAGGCGAGGAGCTCCGGTTCGTCGAGGACGCCATCAGACAGGCGCGAACGGCGCTCGCGGGGCGCGTCCCCCTGATCGGGTTCGCCGGCGCCCCGTTCACGCTGGCGAGCTACATGATCGAGGGGGGTGGCTCGCGGAACTACATCAAGACGAAGCAGTTGATGTACGGGGAGCCGGAGACCTGGCACAAGCTCATGGACAAGCTCGCCCTCGTCGTCACGGCCTACTTGGGCCGGCAAATTCGAGCCGGGGCCCAGGCCGTGCAGCTCTTTGACAGTTGGGTGGGCTGCCTCTCACCGACCGACTACGCGGAGTACGTCCTGCCACACGTGCAGCGGATTTTCGAGGGGCTCGAGCAAGAGCAGGTGCCGCTCATTCACTTCGGCACGGGCACGGCGTCCTTGCTGACGCTCATGCGCAAGGCCGGCGGGACCGTCATCGGGGTCGATTGGCGGGTGCATCTCGATGAGGCCTGGGAACGCATCGGGTACGACGTGGCCGTGCAGGGAAACCTCGACCCGGTCGTGCTGTTCGGGCCGGTTCGCGAGATCGAGCGGCGGGTGGAGGATATCCTGCGCCGCGCCGGAAACCGTCCGGGACACATTTTCAACCTGGGTCACGGCATCCTGCCGCAGACCCCGGTCGACCATGTCGCGGCAGTCGCCGAATACGTCCACAAGCGCAGTCAACGGTAATGCAACACTGCGCGCGAGGCGAGTAACAAGTGGCAAGGGTAAGCTGGTGATGTATCACTGTCAGCCGATTCTTGTCCCCCGCCTCTAGCCCCGCGCCTCGAGCCCTGGAGCGACAATGCCTGGACCCCAACGGCCTGTGGCCGTCTTGCTGATGATGCTCGGCGGACCGGATAAGCTGGAGAGTGTCGAGCCCTACCTGCTGGAAGTGCGGGGCGGCCGGCCGACTCCCCCCGAGCTGGTCGAGGAAATCCGCGAGCGGTATCGGCAGACCGGTGGCAAGACGCCGGCGCTCGAGATCACGAGGCAGGTCGCGCGCCAGCTGGAGCAGGCGCTCAACGGACCGGGCGGGGAGGGCTATCGCGTCTACGTGGGGTGCCGGCATTGGCGGCCCTATATAAAGGATGTGTATGCCGAGGTGCTGGACGATCGGCCCGAAAAGCTGATCGGGATCTGTATGGCGCCGCAATACTCCTCCATGAGCGTCGCCGCCTATATCAAAAAAGTGGAGGATGCGCGAGGGGAGCTGGGCGGAGACTTCCCGGTGTCCTACGTCAAAAGCTGGCATCGCAATCCGATCCTGGTTCGAGCAATGGCGGACAACGTTCTCGTCGGGCTGCAGAAGTTTCCGGCCGAGGCCCGAGCCAAGATCCCGATCATCTTCACGGCGCACAGCCTTCCCGAACGGATTCTGCAGGCGAACGATCCCTACCCGGCCGAAGCCCGAGGCACCATGGACGCCGTCTGCGAGCAGCTCGGCCCCGCGACCGTCCGATTCGCCTTCCAGAGTCAAGGGAAGTCCGGCGAAAAGTGGCTCGGGCCGACGGTCGAGGAGACACTGGACGCGCTCCACGGGGAAGGCCACCGAGCCGTGTTGATCGCCCCCATCGGGTTCTTGTCCGACCACGTGGAAGTCCAATACGATATCGACATCGAGTTCAAGAAGCTGGCGGAGTCGAAAGGCATGCATCTCGAGCGCACACCCATGCTGAACGCAAGCCAGCCGCTGGTCGATGCCCTCGTGTCGGTCGTCGAAGAACACCAGAAATCAGCCCCCTCGTAACCCGTCGCGTTCGTGTCGTCCTCACCCAAACAGGTCGTGATCGTCGGCGGAGGCATTGCGGGCCTGGCGACGGCGTTTTCCCTCCAGGACCACGCCTCGGAGGCCGGCCTGTCCCTCGCCTGCACCTTGATCGAGGCGGATCGTCACTGGGGCGGCAAGATCCTCACGGAGCGGGTCGATGACCTCCTCATCGAGGCGGGACCCGATTCGTTCCTGTCCCAGAAACCCTGGGCGCTGGAGCTCTGCGGCAAGCTCGGCCTCGCGGATCGCATCATCAATACGAACGTCACGGACAAGAAAGCGTTCGTCTTTTCCCGGGGGCGGTTGCGGGAACTCCCGGAGGGCATGGTGGTCATCGTGCCGTCGAAGCTGGGACCCTTCGTGAGGAGCGGCCTCGTGTCCTTGCCCGGCCTGGCGCGGATGGGGTTGGATCTCGTGCTGCCGGCGAAGCGCGACGGCGGGGATGAGTCTCTGGCCTCCTTCTTCACCCGTCGCCTCGGTCGAGAGGCCTTCGAGCGGTTGGTGGAGCCGCTCATGGCGGGCATCTATGCGGGGGACGCGACCCAGATGAGCCTGCGCGCGACTTTTCCGCGCTTCGCCGAGATCGAGCGACAGCACGGCAGTGTGATCCGTGGGATGCTCGCAGCCCGCAAGCCGGCCGGTCCCCAGCCGTCAACGGGCGCCCCGGCACGCACGATGTTCGTGACCCTGGATGGCGGGCTGTCCGAGCTTGTGGATACGCTCGTCGGGCGAATCAAGTCCCAGGGCACGACGCTCCTGCAGGGCGAGGTGGTCACGAACATCCAGCCGCGCAGCCACGCTCAGACGGGGAGAGGCTATGGGGTCACGTTGCAGTCCGGTGCGACGCTTCCGGCGGATGCGGTCGTCCTCACCACGCCGGCTTACGTGACGGCCGACTTGCTCCGGCCCATCAGCCCGGCCGCGGCGGAGCCCTTGTCGCGCATTCCCTACGCCTCGACGGCCACGGTCTCCCTGGCCTACGAGGCGGATGCCGTGGGGCCGGCCGTGCGGGGCTTCGGTTTCGTCGTCCCGCGCGTCGAGCAGCGCCGGCTTCTGGCGGCGACCTGGACGAGCCGGAAGTGGGCGCACCGCGCGCCGCCCTCCCGGGTGCTGGTGCGCTGCTATCTGGGCGGAGTGGGACGGGAGAGCCTGCTCGAACGTGAGGATCCTGCCATCGTGACCATGGTTCGCGAGGAGCTCGCGGAGTTGGCGGGAATCAAGGCCGCGCCCACCTATGCCACCATCTATCGGTGGTGGAGGGGCATGCCCCAGTATCACGTCGGGCATGAGGACCAGCTCCGGCTGATCGACGCGGCCCTCGCCGATCATCCCGGGCTCTTCGTGGCAGGCGCCGCATACCGCGGGATCGGCATCCCGGATTGCGTGCGGGACGGAACGGACACCGCAAAGAAGCTCATCGATGTGCTTGCCGCGCAGGGCTGATCCCCTGCGCCGCCTTTTTCGGCCGAGCTTGCGAAGAGCCGCGCGGGAATCTTATAGTAAGGATCGACTCGGCAGCGAGCTTGCCCGCCGTAGCTTTAGCGAAGGCGGGCGAACCGAAGGAGGAGGTTCATGACGGCAGTGCTCTGGGGGATCGCGGTGATTGCGTCGGCCGCGGGGCTCTTCGCGATCCACAGGCTGATCCGGCTCCAACGCGAGCTCAATCAGCTGAAACGGGAACATTACTATACGTCCTCGCGGGTCAAGCGCATTCCGGAAGACATCAAAGACGCGGTTCAGCCCATGCGGCTCCATCTGGCGAAGGTTGCCGAGGGCGGGATGGTTCCCCGCGAGATGATCCTGGACGGGCGGCTCTATCAGGACCTCGCCGCATCGGACGCACAGCGCGTCCTGGAGCAGGAGTCGGGGCGGCAGTCGGATCGCATCGTCTTTCTCGACGTCCGCAGCCCCAAGGAGTACGCGACGAAACGGGTGCCGGGCGCGAAGCTGATGCCGCTGGACGAGCTCGACAAGCGGTACGCCGAGGTGCCGCAAACCGCTGAGAAGGTCATCGTGTATTGCGCCGGGGGCGAGCGCAGTCGCTTCGCTTGCGACTTCCTCAGTCAGAGAGGGTACACGAACTTGTATCATATCCGAGAAGGCCTTCAGGGATGGCAGGGACCCATCGAGGGGGAAGCACCGGTCAGCCTCGTGCAGATCGACCGCAAGGTGGCCCCGACCCCATGACCACGCAAACCGACAATCCTCTCAGCGTGTTGAATGTGAGCGGTCCTTACCGCGAGCCCCGCGAGCCGGCCTTCTCGTATGACTACGTGATTCACCGCGCCAAATGGCCGACGCCGCAGGCCGCACGGGTGAAGGTCTCCATTGCCGAGGAGCTCGACCACCTGAAGGACAAGGTGCTCGGGCTGAGCGGCGGGACGCCGGGCCAGCAACTGCTGGCGACCCGACTCCTGACGCGCCATATTGCCGATCGCAAGCTCGAGATCGCCGACGAGGCCGGCATGCTCTCCGAGCGACTGGATGCGATGATCCCGCCGTTCTCGGAGGCGCACGTCCACCTTTTCACGAAGCTGGATGCCTGGATGAGAGAGTCTCAGCAGGCACTGCGGGAGAAAATCAAGAAGGAAGTCGGCATCTAGCCCCCGTCGTGCTCACGGCCGCCGCCGCAGTGTCGCTCAAGACAGAGCCCCTCCCTCCGAACTTCGTCGGGATTTTCTAAAACAGGGCCCGGTAATGCCGGCTGTGCACGCCGGACTCGTCGGCAAAGCCCAGGCTGGCCCGATCGGGAACGTCCGGGTTGGTGAGGTCGATACGGTAATGCCCGCGCACATGCTCCATCGCGACTTCAAAGGGGATCGCCCGGGGGTAGAGCTCGCCCGGGGTGTGCGCGCCCCTGGCCAGCAGCGAGACCGCGTCCGCGGTGGCATACCTGGCTTTGGAGAAAATGAAAATCTCGGCGATGGCGTTGTCGCCCAGCGCATGACCGGGGGTGGTGGCCGGAAGCACCTCCGCCAAGGTGTTGGCCTGTCGCGCCTCTCGGAAGCGCTGGATCAGCCCGACGACCTGGCTGTCGGTCGCTTGCTCGGGCACGACGACGGTGACCACATTGAGCTCAGGGACCGCCGCCTTGATATGGAACATCACCGGCTCATCCCCCGACTGTCGGACCGCTGTGCCGGGGTCCGGTGGAGGCATCAAGGGCTGATGCGTGTTCGAGCCCGGCACGTAGAGCCAGAGCAGAAACCACAATCCCAGCACGACGCCGATGACAACGACGAAGGGGTGCGCACCGGCGCGCTTGCCCTCCTGGTAGCCGCCTGCGGGCTCCGTCTCCGGACTCTGCTGCTCGGGAGCCGGAGCCTGATCCGCGCGTTCGTCCGTCATGATGGGTTCCCCCGACCCGCCCTATCGCTCGACGCGGCGCGGGTCTTCGCTTCCTCCCACAGCTGATCCATCTCCGCGAGCGTCATCTGGTCCAGCCGCCGTCCCCCCCGCGCGGCCTCGTGCTCGATATAGTGAAAGCGGGTCGTGAATCGATTCACCGCTTGGCGGAGCGCATCCTCGGGGTTGACCTTGAGGGAGCGTGCCAGGTTCACCAGGGAAAACAGGACGTCTCCCAGCTCCGCCTCGACCGCATCCCGGCCAATCGGTTCCCGCTGGCCGTCCCCCGAACTCCCGTCCCCGCGTCCGGCCGCGATGGCCTCGCGCAACTCCCGTATCTCTTCCTCGATTTTGGCGAGCACCTGTTCGAGTCCCAGGGCCGTATGCGGCCAGTCGAACCCGACCCGCGACGCGCGAGCCTGGACCTGGTAGGCGCGAAGAAGGGACGGCAGCGCCTTGGGGACCCCCTCGAGTGCGGAGCCTCCCTTGCCGGATCGTGAGCGCTCCTCCCGCTTGATTTGCTCCCAGCGTGAGTACACCTGCTCCGGCGTCATTCCCTTGTCCGTGCCCTGGCCCTCGCCCTCGGGTTCCGTCGCCGGTGCGAAGACGTGCGGGTGCCGACGGACCAGTTTCTCCGCGAGCTGCTCCATCACGTCCCGGATCGAGAAGGTGTCGTGCTCCGCGCCGATCTGTGCATGGAAGAGGATCTGGAGCAGCAGATCTCCAAGCTCCTCTTTCAGCTTCGGGATGTTCTGCTCGTCGAGCGTCTCGAGGACCTCGTAGGTTTCCTCGAGCAAATACGGTTTGAGCGAGTCATGGGTCTGCTTTCGGTCCCAGGGACAACCGTCCGGGGCCCGGAGCCGGGCCATGATTTTGACAAGCTCGTCGAATTGGTCGGACATCGCACACAACCGGAGTGAGTGGTCAAAGGCGAGCAGCAGGGGAACTACGTGGCTCTTACTCGGTCTCTTGCCGCTTTCCCCGAGCCCCTTGCCCTGGGCTGGGCTATTATACCCGCTTCTCTTTGCCCTGCAATCCTGCGCCGGCTTGAACCTGTTCGGGGCCCTATGGTAGGTTTGTGCGCCTCAAACAGTTCGCACGAGGGGGCGGGGATGAGCGATCCGGAAGGAGAGGGCTTCGTCATTCGAGATCGTCGCGGACGTGGCGCGGACGAAAAGGCGACGGCCGGTCCGGAGGCGCCAGGCACCGGGACCGCTGGCCAACCCCGCGCGTCGGGGAGTCCCGAAGACGCGATGCACCACCCGGAACAGGGCCCCCCTATCACCTTTTCCTCCTTCGTGTTCTCCCTGGGCACCTCGGCGCTCATGCTCATGGGCGAGAAGGTCGATCCGAATCAGCCGGACATGCCGGTGAATCCAGGGCAGGCCAAGGAAATCGTGGACATCCTGTCGCTCCTCGAGGAGAAGACCCGCGGCAATTTGAACGAGGACGAGCAGGCCGTCCTCCGGGACATGCTCTACGCACTGCGGATGAAATTCGTCGCCCTGGTTTCCGGAAAGCCCGCAACACCCTCACCCTGAGATTGGTTCTCCCTTGGCGCCAGGTTGCCCTTCCGGTATCCTGGAGCCGTTCCCATCCTCCCTTATTCTGCGATTCGGCCCGGACTCATTTCCCGACGAGGCATGGTCATTGTGGGGCATAGACTCGTGAAGAGATTCGCCTGGAACACCTGCGCAGCCATCGGTGTGGCGCTGGCGGTGCTCGGTGCGGTCGCCTGGGCGGGTGATGAAGACCCCGCAGAGACCGAGGCGCGCCGTGGTTGGCAGGCAGTCGAGCAGGGTGACTACAAAGAGGCGCTCCGTATCTTCGGGCACGCCAGCGCCGCCGCCCCTCGTGATCCCTCGCTGCTTGTCGGATTGGGACTGGCCTCGCACCTTGTCGGGCGGACCGACGACGCCCTGGCCGCGCTCGAACGGGCGATCCATTTCGACAATTCTCTCCAACCGGCACATGTCCTGCTGGGCGATTTGTATGCCCGGCGGGCCGACTTGGAGCGAGCCCTTCACCATTATCAGGTCGCTGCCGACCTCGACCCTGCCGACGTCGAGGCGAAGGGCCGGTTGCAGCGGGCCCGTCGGGCCTATCGAGCGGAGCTGACGTATGACCGGCTGTTCAGCGCCCATTTCGTGCTCTACTCACAACCCTCGATTTTGTCCTCCCCAGCTCTCCATGAGCTGGCCGACCGGCTGGAGGCGACCTACCGAGAGGTGGGCGGGGCGATGCGCTCCTTCCCGGACGGCCCCTTCGGGGTCATCGTCTACCATGGGCCCGAATTCTGGACGCGCACCAATAGCCCAGCTTGGGTCCGGGGCTTGTACGACGGTGTCATTCACCTGCGAGTCGTCCCCGAGGAACCGCAGGCCGGTATCGCCGCCGAGCTGCTCCGTCACGAATACACCCACGCCCTGGTCGACCAGGTGAGCGCCGGCCGGGCGCCCGTCTGGTTGAATGAGGGCCTCGCGTTGTATTTTGAGCATCAGGGCAAACCGCTCAGCCAGGACCCTTCCGGCCTCCGCGGGAGGGAGGGGCCCTCGGCTGTTCCGCTCCAGGCGGAGTTCGTGACGCTTTCTCCGGTTGACGCGGGCGCTGCCTACGCGCATAGTTACAGGGCGACCAGTCACTTGATCCGCGAGTACGGGCTGGAGCGTCTGCGCGCGCTGCTGGAGGAGGTGGCCTATTCGGGCACCTTCTCCCGGGCCTTTGCCATGGTTTTCGGCGGCGAGTACCGCGAGTTCGAGCGGGCGTGGCTGAGCCCATCTCCGTGAGGGAATTGCAGAGGAATCGTATGGCAGGGGTATCTGACACAGGGCATCCGGAGACGGGCGTTCGCCCCTCAGCCGGTGATGCGGCTCCCCCCAGACCAGGAACGAGGGAAGGTCGTGCCGCGCTGCGTCGCCGTCGCTCGGAGGGGTGGATGGGCTGGGGCCGGTCACACCTCCGCCCCGTCTGGATCGTGCTGCTCCTCCTGATCCCCTGTCTCGCCCTCACCTTCTACTATGCCCAGTACACGCTTCCCGGTGCCGCCGACACCGACAGGCTGCTCCCGAGCCCCAGCTATGCGTTCGTCCTCCTGCTCCTGAACATCGACCTGATCGGCCTGGTCGTCCTCACCCTTCTCCTGTCGCGCAACCTCATCAAGACCTATTTCGAACGGCGCCATCGCCTTCTGGGAGCGGGATTCCGGACCAAGCTGATCGCCTCGTTCATTGGCTTCTCCTTGGTTCCGACCGTGCTGCTGGCGGTCGTGGCCAGCGGGTTGGTCAACAAGGCCGTGGACGTCTGGTTCAACAACCAAATCGATCAAGTGCTGAAGGA
>JBFGRM010000099.1:0-8720 GCA_041563675.1 Nitrospiraceae bacterium
AAGGCGAAGTCCCTGCTTGCCGAACAGGCGTCTCAGATCGCCGCGCACAAAAAGGCGGCGGTCTTGCTACACGGTCACGCGGATCCGCGAGGATCAGCGGCCGCGAACGAGGCCCTCGGCCGGAAGCGGGCGCGAGCGGTCGAGGCGGAGCTCGTGAAGCTCGGCGTTCCCAAGACCGCCATTCAGGTCTTCAGTCAGGGCGAGCGGAACACCCGGTGCCGATCGAAGACCGAAACCTGTTACCGCAAAAACCGGCGCGTTCACGTTTCGTGGGACGCGACGCTGGAGCTGACGTCAGCCTCCGCCGGCGCGGGACCCTCATCCAGGCCGGCGAGCGCGGAGAAGCGTGCCTCCGACAAGAGCCGGACCGGGACCGACAGGCCCAAGGAGGCCCCGGTCCGCGCCGCGCAGGCAGCGCCCAAGTAAACTGGAGCGGCTCGTTCGGTCCTTGTCCGGAGGACCAATGAGCTCAACTCTCCCCCGCTCCGGGGGAGAGGGTTGGGCAACGAAAAGTACGGAAACGAGGGGCCGTTTAGTCTAAATAGGTGTAACTTATTGTCCTGACTGGTCTTCCTAGGGACAAAGCCGACCATTTTCAGGCCTCTTGGGGTTTGGCAGGTTCGGGTGATTGCGTTACAATGGGCTCTGCCGGTCGGGCCGTAGGAACGGGAGCCCCGGCGGGCCAAGAGGCTCTATGTCATCGGTGGCGACGGAAGAATTGGAACGGGAATTCCCGGCCGCGATCCGGGTCGTTGGGGTCAAGATCCGGAATCGGGGTGAGATGAAACGCCTGGCGGCCGGGGATGCCGCGCTCAGGCATGGCGACTATGTCATGCTCGAGGTCGACGGTGATCTGGCCTACGGCGTCGTCCACGAGGAGCCGCGGAACACCCCCTTCATCCCGCCCATGCGGGTGATGCGAGCCATTCTGCGCCCGGCAGATGAGCGCGACCTGCGCCTGATCCGGGAGCATGAGCGGGTCGCCCATGATGGGTGGGCCTACTGCCGGGAGCGAGCGGTTGCCTTGGGGCTGAAGATGAAGCTCGTCGAGGTCTATCGGTCACTGACCCGGAAAGAGACGCGATTCATCTATACGTCGGAAGACCGTGTGGATTTCCGGCAGCTCGTCAAGGACCTGGCGCGACGTTTTGGAGGCAGGATCGAGATGCGGCACATCGGGCCCCGTGAGGAGGCCCAGCGGCTCGGCGGCGTCGATTCGTGCGGCCTCGTCCTCTGCTGCGCCAGCTTCCTGACCGATCTGCGGCCCATCAAGATCAAGCAGGCCCGGGCGCACGGCATCCCCATGGAGGAAAGCCGGCTCCTCGGGGTCTGCGGGCGGCTCAAGTGCTGCCTGCTCTTCGAAGCGATGGATGCCGCCAATGATGCGGAGGGAAGGAGACCAACCCAGCCGCTGATCACACCCGCCCCATCCACCTCCTCCGGCAACCCCGGAAATCAGGCCTGACCCATACCGCCTAGGGCGTTTCCGCTCCGTACTTCTTGATCACATAGTCCAGCGCGTTCGCCGCGTTTCGAACCAGGCGCTCGCGTGCCTCCCGGTCGTGGCACTGCCCGGCGAGGATCCAGCCGAAGGCCTCCTCGTGGTCGCCTTCCCGATAGGCACGCACGGCGTGTTTGAGGCAGTCCCGGCCCGATGTCTTGCCCCGCAGGACTTTCGGGGGGCCGGCTTGCACGATGAAGTTTCGGCACGTGCCCCTCGGCACCGGATTCGTATCATTCCAAATCCAGTCGACGGTTTCCTCGAAGCCATGGGCCGGTCCCGCCGCGAGAAACAAGCCGACCACGAGTACGGCAAGAAAGTGATGATGGCGCATTGCGTGAGTCCCCCTGTCATCAGCGTTGAGGATGTCTGGCGTGGGTCGCCACGAGCCGTTTGATGACGGGGAGCATACACAGAGCGTCCGGCCGGCTCAACTGCGAAGGGTCTGCTCCCCTCCTTTGCGAAGCCCGCCAAAGCCAATGCGAAGGCGGGCAAGGAGGGGCTGGGGGAGGCCGAGAGGGACGCAGAAGGGAGAAGAGCCCCGGCAAGGCTGAGCCAATGCCGGGGCCCTCAGGTGGAGGTCACGCCGACGGCATGCCGGACGCGTCGTAGTAGAACCGCTCGTGCACGATCTTGCCGTTCCGCCATCGCGCGACCGTGACCTGCTCGAGATGGACGGGCTGGCCATTGGTGGCGACCCAGTCAAAGACGGCCTCGTAAAAGGTGATGCCGTTGCCAACCCCGGCGCCCTTCACCTCAAAACCCTTCCACTCCTTGACCCCGGACATGAACTGCTTCTCTCGCTCGATGTTCGCGGCCAGGCCGACCGTTGGGGTATTGGCGTTTTCCTGCATGGCCACGTCCTCGGCGTAGAACTCCTGCATCGCGTCGAGGATGCGCCCCTCCCGAATGTACCGAAACAAATCCTCCAGTCGCTCGTTGAGATTGACCGCAGTCGTCGTGCTCATGGTGCCTCCCTCCGGGAAAATGTGAATATGAATATCCGCCTCGGTTGGAGGCGGACTGGAACGTTCGATTATCGTCTCGACTCAGGCCGCAGACTTGATAATGACATCCGCCGTGACCGGGTTGGTGGATTTCAGCGCGGCCTGCTTGCGCCGGTTGTGCAGAATCACCGGGTCCACCACGTCGCCGCACATGACGCATCGCCACGTCTGAATCCGGTCGGGATTCGTCGCATCCAAATGATCGAAGCTGTAATCCGCTACCAACATGCCCTGGCATCTCGTGCACTGCATGGTCGGCCTCCTTCAGGTCTGAAAGGCGTCGTCGATGGGTGTGTGCGCAATGTGGTTGACGTAGTTGGAGATCGTCTTCAAGCCGATGAAGGCGATGACCTCGTACAGCTTGGCCCGGCCGACACCTTTCTTCTCGAGTGCGCGCAACTCCGCGTCACCGAGCCATCCCCGCTGCTCCAGCAGGGTCCGAGCCGCCTCCACGATGGCCGCGACCTCCGGGTTCTGGGGTCTCCCGCCCGTTTTAATCGCCTCGAGGTCCGCCGTTGTGATCCCGACCTTTTGGGCGATCCAACCGTGCGCCGCCTGGCAATAGTCGCAGGAATTGTGGGCCGCGACCGTCACCTGCACGGCCTGCTGCTCCAGCGGGGTCAGAGAGCCCTTGGCGAGCGCGTCCTGTCCGGCGACGTAGACCTGGAGGGCGGCGGGGCTCGCGCTCATCTCCCGCAGGACGTTGGGGACGAAACCGTATTTGTGCTTCACCTGCTCTAGGATCTCCTGTGCGGTCGGTGGCGTCGCGGTTTGACTCATGGCGTCCTCCTGCTCACTGGTCCGCAAATAGTTGACTGGTCGTCTAGTAACCGAGGAAATTTTTTTAGCGCGTTGGACGGGAGCCGCGCCCCCTGACCTCGGCGCCGCCCATTAATTGCGTCACGTACTTGTGGCCGAGCCGTTTGATCAATGCCGGATCGTTGTGGGTCTTGGCCAGCAGCGTGACTCCTTCCATATAGGCGACGATGGCTTCCGCCAGAACCTTGGGATTCTGGGATGGCAGGTCCTTGCGCTTGATGGCCTCCGCAACGGTCTGTTCGATGAGCCCGGTCAGGTCCTTGAGGAGCGCCGCCACCTTGTGTCGGATGACCTCGTCCTGGGTGCTCAGCTCGATGGCCAGGTTGCCGACCACGCAGCCGGGCACGCAGCCTGTCTTTCGCTTCATCGTCGCGGCATGGTCGTAGAGGCGGTCGAACCAGGCCTCGATGCGTTGAAGGGGCGGCCGGTCGGGGCAGAAGGCCGGCTCCAGGATCGTGCACCGCCCCAGCTCCCGCTGGCGCTCCAGCGCCGCGATCGTGAGGTCCCGTTTTGAGGGAAAGAAATGGTAAAAGCTGCCCTTTTGGACGCCCGCGTGCTCGCAGAGCTCCTGGACCCCGACGCTCGCGTAGCTGCGCGAGTACATGAGATCCAGCGCGCTCTGCACGAGCTTATCTTTAGCGTCGCTGACCTGCCCCATTCCTTACACCGTCCCCAATAATTAGTTGACCGGTCGGTCAAATAATAGCCAGGTCCTGGAGCACTGTCAAGATGAAGGATTTTCTTTTTCTGGCAGGGGAGGGGCCTGTCTCCCGCCCTCTCCCTCCATTGAGGAGAGGATCTGTAGCAAGGCGCCGGAGAATGGCACGGACGGATCCAAATGTGGGCAGCGGGTGACGGCTCCATCTGGGATGCACACCTCGCCCGTCTCCAACCCGTTGGAAATGCACGCATGAGCGACGTTCAAAAATGGGCAGTATTCGGCACGAATTCTGCGGGCTCAGAGTCAGCTAAGATTGGAGGAGACCTGCGTCTTCCTCGTTTCGTCGATGAGAATCACCATACGAATGCGGGGGTCCATGCGGAGAGCCCTGTCCCGATGGAAACTGATCGTGCTTCCCTGCGCGGCGGTCCTGCTGTCTCTGCACGCGTTGTCGCCGGCGCCGGTAACCGCGGAAATCTACCAGTACGTGGACAAGGACGGCACGATTCACCTGTCCAATGTCCCCACCGATCCGCGCTTTCGCCGGGTCAACCCGGGTCGGCGCGCCTTGCGCACCCGCATCGAGACGAAAGAGCTGGAACGCCTGATCGGCTGGTACTCGAGCCGACACCGGCTGGACCCGGCTCTGCTGCGCGCGGTGATCAAGGCCGAGTCGAATTTTGATCCGAGGGCCATCTCCCGGGCGGGTGCCATGGGCCTGATGCAGCTCATGCCGAGCACCGCGGAGGCGCTCAACGTCTATGATCCCTACAACCCGATGGAGAATATCAGCGGAGGCGCGCGGTACCTGCGCTATCTCCTGGATCGGTTCGACGGAAAGCTCCACCTGGCCCTTGCGGCTTACAACGCCGGCGAGTCGCTGGTGCTCCGCTATCGGAGCGTGCCGCCGATCGATGAGACCCGCCATTACGTCCGCAAGGTCCTGCGATTCTATAAATCCTACCAGTCCCGGCCCGTCTCATCCCCGACGCCGAGCCGCTCGTCTGCCGTTCCCGTCCGCTGAGCACGACCCATTCACGCCTGACTTTCTCCCCGCCTGATTCTCCTGGACACGCCTTCCAAAAGGCTTGTTCCAGCCATGCTGCTGTGGGAATATTTGGGTGCTGACGGATTTTCCACCGAGGCGGAAGGAGGCGGTCTGCATGGTCGGTCGAATCGGCTGGGTAAGCTGTTGCCTGCTCCTCATCGGGTCGGGGGTCGCTGCGAAGACGCCGGAGCAGCGACAGGCGGACACGCTGCGCGCCCTGCCGGGCGTGTATTTCATCGTGGAAAATGTCAGCCCGGCCGGGGAGGCGGACGGCCTTACGACCGGTCAGATCCGGCGGGACATCGAGTTTCAGCTCAGACGGGCTGGCATTCACATCATGTCCGAAGCCGAATGGTCGCGCACCCCGGGGCGGCCGTTTCTCTACGTCCGCGTCAGCCTGGCCAAGAGCGGTCCGCGGTACGCGTACCATCTCGAGGTTCAACTGCTGCAGCGGGTCAAGCTCGAGCGGTACTTGGAGCTGGCGCCGGTGCAGGTCCCCACCTGGGCCGCGCCGGAAGAGATTGGTGTCATCGATGAGGGGCAGCTCCAGGAGGTCCGGCGCTATCTTGCGGACCAGGTGGCGCGGTTCATCAGCGCCTACCTGGCGGTCAATACGATTTGATCGAGGCGGGGGCACGCCTGACGTGGCTCAGCCTTTGCGCCGTCGCTTGACGGCGACGACCACGAAGCCGATCAGCCGCACCAGCCCGTAGGGAATCGCGTAGGCGACCGGCGCACCGACCACGACCAGCACCGCCAGCAGGGCGACGTCCGGCGACGACTCATGGACGGCGGTTGTCACCGCCAGCAGAATCACCCAGGTCCCGCAGACCAGGTTCGCGAAGATAAAGCCCATGCGCCGGAAGGCCTTGTGCGTGGCTGCGGACAGGTCTTCCGGGGCGTCCTGTCGAGGCGGCTTCTTCTTCCGACCCATGGATCACGCCTCTACGGTCGGGGTTGCGCCGGGGATCTGCCCAGAAGCCAATACAGCGGGGCACCGGCCAGGACCGTGAGGAGGGCATAGAAGGATTCGGAGGGTCGCTCGGTCAGGGTATAGGCCACGATGACCCCGGCAAACGCCAGGTAGAGGCACGGGGGAAGCGGATACCAGGGCACGCGGAACGGCCGTGCCAGGTCCGGTTCCGACGCGCGAAGGACCACAACCGACGTGACCGCAATCGCGCTGAAGATCGTCAGGACGAACCCGCTGTAAATCACGAGCTGCTCGAACGTTCCCGTCAGAACGAGGACGGTCGCCCAGCCGCTCTGAAGCCAGATCGATTTCACCGGAGCGCCGCCTTTGGCGCCGGTCTCGGCAAAGAGCGCAGGCAGCAGTCCATCCCGGGCCATCGCATAATACACCCGAGGTCCCGCCCAGACCATGGCGCTGACCGCGCCGGCAATGGACAGGCACAGCATGCCCGCCACGAGATGGGCAGCCGCAGCGCCGAACAGCGCCTTCGCGGCTTTCTCCGCGACCGGCAGGATCGGGTCGGCTGCCAACTCCTCGATCGGCAGCGCGTAAAAATAAACCAGGTTCAACACGACATACACGGCGCCCACGAAGAGCGTCCCGAGGATCATGGTACGAGGAATGTTGCGTCCCGGATCGTGGATTTCCCCGGCGAGGTAGCCGGCGACGTTCCACCCCGAATACGCGTAGATCACGAAGATCAGCGAGACTACGATGGTGCCGACCGCGGGGCTCGGCGTGCCATGGAGGGCGAGGTTCGCCCATTGGCCCTGGCCGACGGTCAGGGCCGCCAGGATCAACAGGAACACGGCTCCGACTTTCACGATCGTGAGAATTCGCTGGAGCAATCCTCCGGGGCCGACTCCGGCCAGGTGCACCGCGGTCATCAGCCACACGAGGCCCAGCGCGAGCGACTTGCCCAGGACCCCCGTCTCCGTCCCGATTGGCACGAGCTGGAGAAAGTAGGACGCGAAGCTGACGGCCGCCGCGGCGATCGCCGCGCTGAAGCCGACCGTAAAGGAGACCCAGCCGCTGAGAAACCCCAGGAACGGGCCGTAGGCGCGGCTCAGGTACACGTACTCGCCGCCGGCTTGCGGCAGCGCGGCGCCGAGCTCGCTGTAGGAGATCGCGCCGGTCAGCGCGAGGAGGGCGCCGGCGACCCACAGCGCCACGATGATCCCGGGGTCGCCAAGGTCCCGGGCCATGAACCCCGTCGTGGTGAAGATGCCGCTGCCGATGACGTTGCTGACGAGCACGCAGGCGGCCGTGAAGCCGGTGACGCGGCGCAAGACCTGGGCCTTCCCTTCAGTGGTGGTCGGGTCCGCGGCCATCATCCTCCGACGGTGGGTTGCGGGATGGGGTGACAGGGTGGCCAGCGCCGGGAAGGGAGGGCCCTGAGCCAAACGAGACCCGCGCGCCTAGCAGGCTCTTGAAAAACCGTTCGCTTCTCCAGTATCGGCGAAGGCCGCGGATTGCCCTGGTCGCGTGCGATTGTCGTGCGGGATGTTCAACCCTGTCCTGAGCCCGTCGAAGGAAACGGCCGTCCAGCAAGGCCGCAGCGAGCGAGGGCCCGTAGCCCGTTGCATCAGAAGAGCAACGGGCACCCAAGACGTTGAGGGCCCGAGCGAAGCGATCGACCCGTTGCAAACGCGGGAGCAACGGGTCCCCCGGCTGGCGGCCTTTTTCAACATCCTGCTAGGGCTTCCGGGCGAGGATGCTCGCGTAGGCGGCCTGCCCGTCGTCGACGAATTGATACCGCAGGATCTCCAAGTCCCGAAAATGCTCCAGCAGCTCGTTCGTGCGAAGTAGATACTCCTCGCGGAAGCGGGGACGGTACTTGCGGTGCTCCAGCGTGTAGGTCTCGACGACCGCCACGCCGCCTGACTTCAGCGCCTGCGAGATCTGCGGGAAGAGCTCACGCTGCAGGTAGTAGGTGCAGAGGACGACATCGTAGGCGTTCTTTTCCAGCCGGTGTTGCTGGAGGTCGACCGCGTGCGTCGTGATCGAGACGCCCCGCTCAGCTGCTAATTTTCTCGCCTTTGCGAGGCCCTTCTCGGAGATATCCAGGCCGGTGACGTCGAATCCTTGTGTTGCGAGGTACACGCCGTTCCGGCCCTCACCCATGGCGATGTCGAGCGCCTTCCCTTTCGGCAGAAGTGCGAGATGGTCGACAAGAAACGAAATGGGCGCTTTGCCGAAGATGTACTTCTCGTCACCGTATTTTCTTTCCCATCGCTCCTTATCCTGTGGCGCGGCGAGAACCGGCCCCCCCGCGATGTGAGCCAGAAGACCCGCCAGCAGGATGAACGAGGCGAGGAGCTCAACTCTTTTCTGCAGGATCATTGTCGTCATGATGCGCCTCCGCTGAAGACTCAGATCGTATTCTTAGCACAATCGATCGTGGCCGCGCCATGCACGGTCTCGTCGGCCGGAGTAACGGTCTGGTGCGTCTTGTGTGGACATTCCTCGGCGAGGCCGGCAGGCTGAGCTTGACAGGTCCTGAAAGTAGGCTAATCTAGCGGCTTCTCCCGTCATGGTCGGTGCCCCGGCCCTGCGGCTCTTCGGAATTGTTGAGGAGATTGAGCCGTTCAGCGCGGTCAGCGCGCACGACGGACGGAGAGCCGGGCGAGGGCGCGGCTTTTCGGAGGATCAATGGACGCGACCCCAGGCGAGTCGATCGAAGCCAAATCCAGCGCCTTGCCGTACGTCGG
>JBFGRM010000100.1:0-8715 GCA_041563675.1 Nitrospiraceae bacterium
CCGATCCGCCACCCCGTTCCGACGGTCGCGCACTGTTCTGCCCGAATGACGCGCTCTGTCGTTGTGATCGGCGGTGGGCCGGCGGGACTCACCGCCGCCCTCCGCCTCGCCGAGCTCGGCTACGCCGTCACGCTGGCCGAGGAGCAGGACGGCCTGGCGGGTCGGCTCCGCGCGTCATCGGCCGTTCATTTTGGATGTGACAAGGCCATGGCCGCTCTCCTTCGCTCACTCGGCCACGGCTTCCCATCGCGGACATGGCGACGCGCGCGGCTCCAGATCGCGCAACCCGATGGCCTCGTCCGACTGCACCGCCCATGGGTTCCGGGCCCCCTCTACGGACTCTGTGCTCTCGCGACCTTCCGCGGGCTCAGGGTGACGGACCGCTGGCGCGCCCTGGCTCTCGTCGAGCGGACCTGGGAGGGGGCCGCCGCGTTGCCGCCGGACCTCGACGCACGCCTCGCGGACGAATGGCTGGCCCAGCAGGGGCAATCCGCGCAGGCACGATCCCAGGTCTGGTCTCCCCTCGCACGTGTGCTCCTGGGCAGCGACCTGCAGATCGTCTCCGCGGCTCAATTCGTCCGCGCCATCAACCGACATCTCCTTGGTCCGCGACGCGCGGGCAATATCTTCATTGCCGAAGAGTCCCTGCACCAGCTCGCGGTCGGTCCGCTGGCGGCACGTCTTCAAGCCTCCCGTGCCGAGATTCGCCTCAACACGCCCGTCACGAGGATCGAGTTTGATCACGACCGTGTGGCCGCCGTCCGGCTCGAAAGCGGCGACCGCCTCACCGCGCAGTGGTACGTCCTGGCGTTGCCCCACCACCGGGTCTGCAGCCTGCTCCCCGATCGCCTCCTGACGCGCTATGCCTACTTTGAGCAGCTCACGCGTCTTCACGACGTTCCCGCCGTGGTCGTCCGGTTGGGCGTGCGGTGGGGCGATTCGCAGGCCCGGCTCGTGCTCAACCCCAGCGGCACCTTCCATTGGATCGTCGCGCCCGGGGCTGCAGAGCCCGACGGCCCAAGCCGCCCCCTCACCTTCGTGGCCACGGATTGCCCGGCCTTACTGCACCGTTCCGATGAGGAGCTTCGGGACCTGGCGCTGACGGATCTTAGGGAGACATTTCCCCAATCCAGCGAACCCGCCGGAGATAAATGCGAGATCGTACGCGATCCCCACGCCTTCCTCTGTTTGAGCCCCGGGGCCGCCATGCTCAGGCCCCTTGCGCAAACGCCCATTCCAAACTTGCTCCTGGCCGGAGCCTGGACCGACACGGGCCTGTGCTCGGGGGGAGAGAGCGCAGTGGTGAGCGGCCTCCGCTGCGCCACGACGATCGCGGCGCAAGCGGGTTAGTGAGATGCCAGCCTTATGTGCACACGATACGCAAGGCGCGGAGCGATCGCGAGCGTACGTCCAGAAGCGGGGCGTATGCGCGACTAAGGTTACGATGGAGGTGGCGACGCGAGCCTCTCTCTGGAGCCGCACCGTGACGGGGAGACGAGGGACCGCGATCTGCCTGGTCGTGACCCTGGCCTTGGGAACCTGGTGGCCCGATATCGTGGCGGCCCGACGCGAGATTATGACCCCCGAACAGAAGCAACGCCTCCGCCGGGTGGAGCGCGTGCGGGTCGAGGTCATCGTACTGACGGACCGCGGGGAGAGGAACCCCGCCGGCGTCTCACGCGTCGTCGCGGCACGGCTGTCCGACCTCGGCTTCACTGTCGTGACGGAACGCAGTCAGCCGGACGACATCTCGCTGCAGGTGAAATGTGAGGAGCGCAAGACCTGGGAAGGGCCCGTTCGGTCAGGAGGCGACGCCGACCTCCCCGGTGCCGCATCACACCGCTGGAAAGGGCCCGCCTGCCAGATCACCTACCGCCTGGACGGCCATCGGATGGGCTGGCTTCACGAGGTCCGTGCTGCTGTCGAGGATCAAGGCGACGCGGCCCAAAGGGCCGGCAGCGACGATTCGGGAGCTGACGCCATCGCCGCCTTGACGTCCCGACTGCGAGAGGACGCGTTTCCCAGTCTTCTGGCAGCTGAATGGGGGCACACGGAACGCCTGCAGCGGGTCCTGGAAGATCCCCGGGCCAAGCCGGCGCAGCAGCTGACAGCGATCTCCCTCCTGGGGAAGATGTTCGCGGTGGAGGCGATCCCGCAGCTGGGTCGGGCGGCCAAGGGTCCCGACCCGTCCGTTGCAGAAGCCGCCGCCGTCGCCATCGGTGCAATCGGCGGCCGGGAGGGTATTCCGGTGCTCCTCGATCTCCTCGAGACGGGAACGCCGGCGCTGCGCGCCGCCGCGGTCAAGGGGCTCGGACGGCTCGCCCCCCTCCACCCGCAGGAGGACATCGTGCCCGCCCTTCTAAAGGCACTGCCCAGCGAACCCGTCCCGGTCCAGACCGAGATCATCCACGCCCTGGCTCGCACGACGGATCGCCGTGCGCTCGTCCACGTGCAACGACTCAATGCTTCCGTGCAGGCTCTCAGTGGAGCTGAGGTCACGCCCGAGATCAAGGAGCTCAAAAAGGCTCTGGGTATCCTTCTCGATCAATACGACGGCGTCCACAACGTCGAATACTGAGGAAGCGCCCTGTGATCGAGGCAAGCCTGCTCAGGCACAAAGATCTGAGAACATGGCGAGCGCTAGCGCGGCGGGCTTCCGGTAAAGAGCTGAAGGGAGTCACGAAGATCTGGGGGCAGGGTCGGCGGACAGTGCGTCTGCGGCCTGCCGGCGAGGCAGTTTTCCTGAAGTTTCTTGTGAACCAAAATCCGCGCCGCCCTCCGCAGGGCGGCGGCGGACTCCTTGCTGATTTTCAACGACAAGGGCACCTTGATGACCTCGGCCCAGAGGTCTTGATAGGTCCTCCTCGCATCTTCCAGCGACATGCCCGGAAACCCCTCCGCGCGGGCACAGGGAAGCGGGTCACCAATGCATTGCTCAACATCCCGCAACCTGACGTCCGTGGCTGAGAACACATCCTTGAAGGTGCCATGTCTCCGCCTAAATACGTTGTTCTGCTCCCTGATGAACACTTTCAATGCGTTGAGACGCAACTCAGCTTGGATCTCCAGCAGAGCAAGGGAGGCCATCTTGATGTTGTGATTGACGAAGAGGTCGAACACCGGGATTCGAACATCGGCAACACGTTCATCCTCGCCCTCGAACGGCAACCCGCTATCCAAAATGATCAGGCTGACGCGCTGCAGGCAGTCATCATCGTCTCTGATCGAGACCTGGTCGACCGCTCTCACACACGGCCGTTCTCGCTCCGTAATGTCCTGGAGCATGAGCTGAATCGCCTCCACACCGAGCCGGTCGTACAACCCACCATCGACGATGTGCAAATACTTCGGCTTTAGGCCGCTCTCACCATCGGCGTTGTCCGACTCCGGAAAGGCGGCCAATGTCAAAGGGTGGAACGCGCCGGGGAACGCCCCTGAGCCGACCACGGCGAAGGCAAGGGGGTAATTGTGGAGATCGGAATGGAGGACATCTTCAAAGGTTTCGAGCGTGAAGAGGAAGTGCTGACCTCTGAGCCCCCCTCCGAGATTTCTGCCCGTCGAATTCATGCCGTTCATGACCACGTTGGGCCGACGGGGGTTCACATGTCGAAACCTCATGCCATAGGCTTCCTCATCCGCGCCGGCTCCAAACAGGGTCGACGCAAATACCTCCGCCATGGTGTCCGTTCGGTCATGCGCGGTCGTGCGATAACGAAGCTGGTTCCAAGGCGACGTTATCTTCATGAGCGCCCCGCGGAGGAAATCCGTCGTCAGCATGTCGAAGATCCGCTCCTCTTGTGCCAGGGACCAAAGGAGCCCTTCTCCACCGTCGTAAAGTGCCAGACATTCGGCGTCCTGCTCGCAGCTTCTGGCATAGAGGGCGGCCGGCATCGCCCCCCCCGAGACGGAGGAAATCAGGTCAACCTCGCGGAGCAGATCCCTCCGTTGCAGCTCGAACATGACCGCCGCTGAAAACACGGCGGATCGGCTCCCGCCTCCCGGGAGCGCGAGAGCCACGATCTCCCGGTTGTGTGCGTCGCCGGGGATGCGGGTCCCCGTCTGCTGAACCAGCGCCCAGCAAGAAAGCTTGTGCAGATCACTCACTGTCTTGCTCGACAGATCCTCGGCGGCGGGCGAGAGGGCGGCCGCGCGATTGGCCTCGGCATGCGCCCGGGAAAGCTCATAGAACCTCTTTCGGAGCGATCGCACTTGATCGAGGGTCAACTGGGAATCGCCAAGGCTCACGCACCACGGCACATGCAGCGAAGCAAGGTACGCATGCGACTGGCCATCCGACGCCGTGAGGGGACGGACGGGCTCATTGTAATAGCCCCGAGCTGTGGGGGACCCACTCGCGCAGCCGGACAGGAGGAGGATGACCAGGCACAGGCCTGACAAGGTGAGGAAGTTGTTCCGTCTTCGCCGCGTTGGGATCATCGCAAACAACCTGTAGGAGCTGATTCTCGAATGAAGGACAACAAGCTTAAGCCCGTGACAGCCACCTTGCCAGTCGGTGGAGTTGCCCCTCCACGCAGGACCGCAGGATGACCCCCGCCTCCACACAACATCGGAGCCCCGGGCTCGCCGGCATTCTCCACGACACACGGTACCCTCCGGCAGCGCCCGGGTTCTAGACCCGATTCTGCGGGAGCCTACTCCCCGAACAGGGGACTACGAAGGCGGAGCAACACCTCAGACTCCGGTCTGCACGAGGGCCTGGGAAGGGGTCGAAGCAGGGAGAACCCTGGTCCCTGTGCAGCGCCCCCTATGAAGCCCGACACAGCCCCCCGATCACATCCCCATAAACGAGGCCCCAATGATAGTCCATCCGACGTTCGGGCTCAACGGATGAGGACGCCCCCCAGGATCCGCCTCTTTCGCGGGCTCACCGGGAACGTATCCTTCGCAGGGGGCTATGGGTCGCCCGCGAGGCTGCGGGGGCGGGACCAATTGACCCCGCGAGCCTCCACACATCTCCCCCGGCGAGACCCCGATTTCACGGTCTAAACCTAGGTGGCACTGCCTTTTTCTACAAAAGCGTCTTTAACTGACAATATATAGAAACCTGCTAGACTTAAGCTCACATGGGCCGTCTGCAGGCCACGTCCCTTCGAAACGGTGCAGCCCTCATTTCGCCCTACGTCTGCCCGTGTTGTCGTGCCCCACAGAACGCGGTTGGAGGCCATGAAAACGTGCTCTCTCTGGATCGTCGCTATTCTTTTACTAGGGTGTCTCCACAATACGGCGCGGGCTACTGCCACCCTCCCGCCCCAGGACGCCCTGGTCAGAGACGACGACACTGGTGTGGTATTTCCAGCTAGTGCTTCATTCGTACAAAACGGGAGCTCCTACAGCTTGTCGCTTACCGGGCTCGCAGTCCGCACCAGGTTCTTCTTCAATGTGTATTGTTTGGCTCACTACATGCAAGATCCTCCCACCGGAACGACCAACGCCGTGCTCAAGGCGATCATGTCGGGCAGCCAGGCGAAGCAGGTCACGATGCATTTCGTCCGGGACGTCAGCGCCGACAGGATTCAGCGAGCGCTCCTTAAGGGTTTCGAGAAAAATACCACCGATGCGGAGTTGGCGGTGATTCAACCCTTCGTCGATCAGTTCGCCCGCGCCATTCACCGGGACGTCAAGGAAGATGACCAGTTCGTGATCCGTTGGCTCCCCGGGGGCACGACGACCTCCATCTTTGAGGGACGCGAGGTGACCAACATCAGCAGTGTGCCGTTTGCCAAGGTGTTGTGGTCAATCTGGTTTGGCGAGCAGTCCGTCGTCAACCGGCATCACTTGATACGCTTTCTCGTAGTGGAATCATGATGGACTTCCGTCCAGAGGACAGATCAAGTCCGCAAGACGCGTTGGGGCTGAGCAACACCTTGAACCCGGGGATCAACTCGTGAAGATCACCAAAGGCGAGCTTGAGCATGGTCGGTTCATCATTCCGTACCGCGTCTATGGAGAGGCCGACAAGCTCTTGGTTTGCGTCAGCGGCGCGCAACAGACGATGGCGGTGTGGAAGCCCGTCGTCTCCTATTTTGCGTCCGAATACTCCGTCGTCGTGTTCGATTCACCGGGCCAGGGCCGCTCGCGCCTGCTCTACGGCGCCCCCGTGATCTCACTGGACGAGCAGGTGGAGGCCCTGCACGAGGTCATCTCCGCCACGCACAGGTACAGGCCCCTGCATCTCGCGGCAGCCTCATGGGGCACGATGGTCGCCTCGGCCTATGCAGCACGGCATCCCGGCACGGTGGAAAGGATGATCCTGGCGAGCTTTGGAGTCAAACCAAGTCAGGCGATGCTGGAAGTGATCAACGAAGGCCAGAAACTCTACAATGAGGACAGAGGGCCCGAGATCGCCCATCTGATGATTGAACGTTTCGGCTCACAGATTCCCCCCTCGTACCGGCGTCGCATCATCGAACAGTTTCGCCATATGACCAAGGAGCAATTAACCTGCTTCTATGCGCATTGCGATTTCGTTCAAAGCGCCGGTCACATCAAGAATTTTGTGGATCTTCAGAACATCAAAGCGAAAACCCTCATTATCAACGGTGAGCGCGATACGATTCTGGACCTCGAGGATGTGTCGTTTGCCATGGATCGGATCCCCAATTGCGAGGCGCGCATCGTTCCCGGAGTCGGGCACTTCCTCCATTTCGAGCGAGAGGGTATTCTCCCCATTTACAAGGAGTTCCTATTAAACGGTAATGGTTCTGCGGGCACGCGCAGTCCGTCCCCCGAGCTGTGCAAGCCACGCTAGCGCGCCCTCCTTCAGGCTCCTGAACAATCCGCTGTCCTCAATGTCCTGAAGGGTTCGGAGAGATGGAACGGCCAAAGCTCGATCTTCTGCCCATTCCACGAGTTCCCAGTCTCACCAAGGCCGAGTTCCGGCACGCCTATCTTCTCCCCTCACGCCCGGTGATCATGACCGAGCTCGCGTCCTCCTGGACGGCGCTCAAGAAGTGGTCACCGGAGTTCTTCAAGACGCGCTACGGGGACAAACTCGTACGCGTCTACAACGCCGGCTTCACGACTCCCGGACGGTCCTACATGTCCAACGCGAAGACCCTCTCGTTTCAGGAGTACCTGGATTTGATCCTGACGGCTTCCGTGGATCTGAGGATGTTCCTGTACAACCTGAGGAGGGAGATCCCGGAGCTGCTCGACGATATTCAGTTTCCTCCGATCGCCGATGGCTTCTCCAGGAACTTCGTCTTCATGTTCTTCGGGTGCAAGGGCTCGGTGACCCAAATGCACTTCGATATCGACATGTCACATGTATTCCACACCGCGCTATACGGAAAGAAGCGCGTGTTCCTCTTTCCCTACGAGGAGCGAGCCCATCTGTACCACCATTCTTTTACCTGCCGAAGCTACGTCGACGTGGACAAGCCCGATTTCACGAAATTTCCGGGCCTCAGTCGGGCCAAGGGGTACGAGGCCATCCTGGCACCCGGCGAGACGCTCTTCATGCCGGCGGGGTACTGGCACCACATGGTGTACGAGGAGGCGGGCTACGCTCTTTCGCTTCGATGCTCCAACCACCGCCTGGCAGGCCGATTACAGGGCTATCTCTACCTCGGGGTCCTGTCGCCAATCGATCGCATCATGAACAAGATCTGCCCGACCCGCTGGTTTCGCTGGAAAGAGCGCCGCGCCGCCCGACTCGCCTAACCCCCCCCACGGCCCAGCTCTTCCCCATCGTCAGGCTTACCAACATATTCTTCTTCCACCTCCCCCCTCCCGAGAGGCAGGGCGCAGGATCATCCTCACAGGCGGGTAGAACGGCGTCCGCGAGGACCGGGGCCATGGCGGGCGATTGCCTGGTGCGGAGCCGGACCCGGTGCTGCGGCGCCGATCCGACCGTCCCCTTGCGAGGTGCCGCGGCCAACCACTGCCCATCAGCGGCTGCCCGGCTCGAATGCATAAACATGGCACCGCCCGAGCGGATGCCGTTCGTCACCCGCCTTCTGCGTTTTTCCGCATTGACAACTCGAATCCATCTCACTATCATTCGCCCCGTTCACACCTTCCCTCTCGACCCCATGACCCTTCTCGAGCTCAAAGACTCCCTTCACGACTGCCAGCGGTGCAAGCTGTCGAAGCTTGGCCGCGCACAGGTGGTCTTCGGTGTCGGCAATCCCCAGGCCGCCGTCATGTTCGTGGGTGAAGGCCCGGGTTTCCATGAGGACCGTCAGGGAGAGCCGTTCGTGGGGGCGGCGGGGAAGCTGCTCAACGAGCTGCTGGAATCGGCCGGGCTGTCGCGAGAAGAGATCTACATCGCCAACGTCATCAAATGCCGGCCGCCGAACAACCGCGACCCGGAGCCCGACGAGGTCGAGACCTGCAAGCCGTTCCTCCTGCAGCAGATCCAGCTCATCCAGCCGAAGCTCGTCTGCTCGCTCGGCAACTGGGCCACCCAGACCTTGCTGGAGAAGAAAGTCGGTATCACCAAGGTCCGCGGTCAGGCCATGCCGCTCAAGGATTTCGTCCTCTTCCCGCTCTTCCACCCCGCAGCCGCGCTCCATCAGGGCAGCCTCCTGCAGCCATTGAAGGAAGACTTCAGGAAGCTCAAGGAGTACCTCGACCGCGCGGAGTCCCAACCAGCCGCGGCAGCAGCGCCAGCTGCGCCTCCCTCCCCCCAGCAGACCCAGATGGACCTCTTTTAGCGCCTCCCCCCTCTCCCGGAGCCCGAGGAAGGCAGCC
>JBFGRM010000101.1:0-8594 GCA_041563675.1 Nitrospiraceae bacterium
CATCAACGACACCCTGGGGCACGGGGTGGGCGACGAGCTGCTGCGGGGCGTCGCTACCCGTTTGACCGAGGGGCCCGGAAGGGGCCATATCGTGGCGCGCGAGCGAAGCGACGAGTTCGTGGTTCTCGTCGACCACGTCCCTACGTCCGGAGCCTGTACGAGCCTTGCCGAGGAAATCTTGCGAACCCTGGAGCCCCCCTTCTCCCTGGCCGGCCGCGAGATCTTCGTATCCGTCTGCATCGGTATCGCGCTCTTCCCGCAGGACGCGCCGGACGCCGAGAGGCTCGTGGAGAAAGCCGACGCGGCGATGTCGCGCGCGAAGGAACAGGGACAGAACCTCTATGAGTTCTACTCAGACGACATCAACGCCCAGGCGTTCCGTCGCTTGCAGCTCGCGCACAGCCTCAGACGCGCGCTCTACAGGGACGAGCTCCGTGTGGTCTATCAGCCGCAAATGGACCTGGCGACGGGCGAGGTGGTCGGGGTGGAAGCGCTGGTGCGTTGGGAGCACCCTGAGCTCGGCCTGATCTCTCCCCATCAATTCATCGCCACGGCGGAGGAGACCGGGCTCATCGTTCAGATCGATCAATGGATGTTGCGGGAGTCCTGTCGTCAGGTGAAAGCCTGGCACGAGACGACCGGTCACTTCATCTCGCTGAGCGTCAATTTCTCCGCCCGCCAGCTCAACCAGATCGACATGGCCAGCCTGATCGGGGAGACGCTGACGCAGACCCGCCTCCAGGCCCAATACCTGGAGCTCGAGCTGACGGAAAGCTTTCTGTTGCGCGACACCGAACGGACCGTCACCACGTTGGATTCGATGAAGGCGTTGGGTATCAGACTGGCGATCGACGATTTTGGCACCGGCTATTCGATCCTGAGCTACCTTAAGCGTTTTCGCATCGACACGCTCAAAATCGACCAGAGCTTCATCCGCGACGTCCCCGCGAACCCCGACTCCGTGGCGATCGTCAAAGCCATTATCTGGATGTCCCACGCCCTCAAGCTGAAGGTGATCGCCGAAGGGGTCGAACGCGAGGAGCAGATCTCGCTGCTCCGCGAGTTTGGCTGTCACGAGTGTCAAGGGTTCGCGATCAGCCGCCCGCTGCCCGCTCTCGATATCGTGCATCTTTTGCGGCAAAAGCCGCACGATCGCCTCAGTTCGGCCTGATCCCGACCCGATAAAAAGCATCTCTTTTCAACGGCTTTCGCTTTGCTTACGGCCTATCTCTGAACGAGAAAAAACCTAACCCTTTGTTTTTCCTGCGATTTGACAGATCTCCCCTTGTCGGCGATGCTTAGTCCAGACCCCTTTGGGAGCACGTGTGTCGAGCGAATCGGGGCCTGTGTTCGCGCCCGACTCGCCGCCTCTCTGCCTTCGCCAGTAGGGATCCTGAAGACAGCAGGCTCGCGCTCGAATCGCCGTCCCACCGCCGGGACATCAGAGAAAGAAAAGGCCACCAGACCGACATGCACAACGACACACTCGCAGTACCCGCCTTCCAGCACGACAGCGATAAATCGGACAAGAGCGTCCTCGGCAAAACCCGTTTCAATTTCATTCAGTTACAGGCACTGGTCGCGATCGTTCTCAGCTACCAGGTTCTCTTCAGCAAAGACACGCAAATTTCAGAACATGCCCAGTTGACCGTTGTCCTCGGGCTCATGCTGACCTGCGCCGCGATCATGGTCATGCCCGACCGGTGGATCGCCGCGACCTGGTTCCCGGGCGCCCTGGCGCTGGGCGACACGGCCATCGTCACGCTCCTCATCGCCCTGTCCGGCAACGTCAGCTCCGACCTCTACCTCGCCTACTTCGTGATCCTCCTGATCGCCACCATGACCCGCACGCCGAGGCAGATGTTTGGCTTCTTCGCCATCGTCTGCATGCTGTACGGTTTCGTGTTGTACCGGGAGATGCAGACGTCGGGCCTCGTGCCCGAGAACCACCTGCTGCGGATCCCGCTCCTCATCGTCATGGCGATTTTCTATGGTCGGACGGTCGAATCGCTCCGCTCCCTCGCCGAATACGACACCCTGACAGGCCTGCCGAATCGCCGGAAGCTGCTGTCGATCATGGCCGAGGTGATCGCCCGCGCCGGCAAGGCGCACGAAAAAGTCGCGGTGCTGTTCTTGAACCTGGATGGATTCAAGTTGATCAACGACACGCTGGGCCGCCGGATCGGAGATCAACTGCTCAATTTGGTCGCCTCCCGACTGACCAAGGGACCGGCCAAGAATTACAGCGTCGCCCGTGAGGGAGGCGACGAATTCACCATCCTCGTCGACCACGTCGTGGCCCCTCAAGAGTGCGTGACCCTGGCGGAGGAGATCATTCGCACGATGGAATCGCCCTTCGCGCTGGCCAACCGCGAGATCTTCATCACGACCAGCATCGGCATTGCGCTCTTTCCCGATGACGGCGAGGAACCGGACGTGTTGGTCAAGAACGCGGACGCGGCGATGTCACGCGCCAAGGAGTCAGGAAAGAATACGTATCAATTCTTCTCGGCCGAGATCAACGTGCAGGCGTACCACCGCCTCGAGCTCGCGCACAGCCTGCGAAAGGCGCTGGACCGCGAGGAGCTCCGCGTCTTCTATCAGCCTCAGGTCGATATGGTGAGCAACCAGGTCGTCGGGCTGGAGGCCCTCATACGCTGGCAGCACCCGGAGATGGGACTGATCTCACCGGGGCAGTTCATCGGCATCGCCGAGGAAACCGGTCTGATCGGGCCGATCGGCCAGTGGATCATGCGGGAATCCTGCCGGCAGGTGCGGGCCTGGCACAACCAAGGCCTTCCCCGAGTCCGCATCAGCGTGAACATCTCCGCGCGGCAGTTGAACCAGCTGGATCTCGTGACGCTGGTCGGTCAGACGCTCAAGGAAACCGGGCTGGACGCACGGTATCTGGAGCTCGAGTTGACCGAGAGCCTCTTGCTCCAGGACAAACAATCGACGGTGAAGACGCTCCAGGCGCTCAAGGCCCTCGGCGTCAGACTCTCGATCGATGATTTCGGGACGGGGTACTCCTCCCTCGGGTACCTTAAGCGATTCCCCATCGATACCCTCAAGATCGATCAGACCTTCGTGAGGGACCTGACCACCAGCGCCGACGCCAAGGCCATCGTCAAGGCGATCATCGGCATGGCGCAAGCGCTGAAGCTCAAGGTGATCGCGGAGGGGGTCGAGACCGAAGAGCAGATTCTCAGCCTTCGAGAGGAAGGCTGCGAGGAATGCCAAGGCTTTGCGTACAGCCGCCCGCTCCCTGTCGATGAAATTGCCGATCTGATGGCGAACTGGTCAACTCGGATGCGCGATGTGGGGAATACCGTCCGCTTTCCGACCCGGGCCGTCTAACCCGCACCACCTGCCCGCCACTCATTCACGATCAGCACGCCCGCGCTCGTGCCGATGCGGTCGGCGCCGGCGCGGAGCAGCGCTCTCGTCACCGCGAGATCCCGAATTCCGCCTGCGGCCTTGACCCTGGCCCGCCCGCCCACGGCCGCGGCCATCAGCCGGACGTCCTCTTCGGTCGCTCCCGCCGGCCCGAACCCCGTCGACGTCTTGACATAGTCCACGCCCGCCTCCACCGCGAGCAGACAGGCGACGCGTTTCTCCTCCTGCGTCAGATAGCAAGTCTCCAGGATGACCTTATGCCCCGCGCCGGGCGTGGCCCTGACGACCGCCTCCATGTCCTCCCGTACGAGATCGTAGTCACCCGATTTGAGGCGGCCGATGTTGATCACCATGTCCAAGTCCTGCGCGCCCATACGGCACGCCTCCTCCGCCTCGTAGACTTTGACGGGGGTCGTCTGCGCGCCGAACGGGAATCCGATCGGAGTCCCCACCCGGATCCCGCCTTCGGCCAGCAGGTGCACGACCTCGGGAAGATAGCACGGGTGGACGAAGACCGCGCCAAACTTGTAGCGCTGCGCCTCTACGCAGAGGCGTTGCACGTCATCCTTGCTGGCTTCCGGTCTGAGCAGTGTGTGGTCGAGCCGGCTGGGCAGGTCCGGGGGCCATCCCGGCTTCGTCATCGCAGGGACATCACGACACCCGCCGCGAGATTCGTCGCTGGTATTTATCGACGGCCTGGTTGTGCTCGGCGAGCGTGGAGGAAAAGTGATGGGTGCCGTCGTTCCGGGAGACAAAATAAAGATAGGGCGCTTTGGCCGGATGCAGCGCCGCGGCGATGGACTCGCCGCCTGGATTGGCGATCGGACCGGGCGGCAGCCCCTTGACGCGATAGGTGTTGTAGGGACTTTCCACCGACAGGTCGCGTTTCCTCAGGTTTCCATCGAACGCCTCCAAGGCGTAAATCACCGTCGGATCGCTTTGGAGTGGGATGCCTCGCCTGAGGCGATTGTGAAAGACGGCCGAAATCAGCGGCCGCTCGGAGGCGACCCCTGTCTCCTTCTCGATCACGGAGGCGAGCGTGAGCACCTCGTGGAGGCTCATGCCTTTCTCTTCCGCTCGCGACCGGAGCTCAGGAGTCATCGCCTTTCGCGTGTAGGCGACCATCGTGCGAATGATCTCCCTCGGGTTGGAGGACTTTGGAAAGTGATAGGTGGTCGGGAAGAGATAGCCTTCGAGCGTGGGCACCGCAAGATCGAGCGTACCGATGAAGTCCCGGTCCTCGGTCAGCGCCACGAAGGCTTGTTCCTCCGCCAATCCCTGTTCGGCGAGGCGAGCGGCGACCTGCGCCACGCTGAAGCCTTCCGGAATGGTCACGGGGTGCAGCCTGACCCGCCCCTCGACCATGTCGGACAGGATCTGGAGGGGACCCAAGCCCGCGTGCAGGGCATACTCGCCCGGCCTAATGCGGCGGTCGGCCCCTGTCAGCTTGCCGAGTATCCGGAATCCGATTTGGCTTCGGATCAGCTCGCGTTCCGCCAGGAGGGTCGCGACATGCTGCAGCGAGGCACCCTCTGGAACTTCGACGCTTTGCACGACCGGCTCGCCGGCTGGCTCGGCGAGCGGGGCAAGGAGCCATTGACTGCCGAGGTACGCGCAGGCAAGGACCACCACCGTCAGGATCGCGAAGTGTGCCCGTGTCACAGTCAGGTTCAGCCCTTGGTGTTGGCTGCCTCCTGATCGCCATCCAGCTCCGGCCAGTCCGGGTTGGAGGCATCCATTTCGGGGTCGTTTCGGGCGCGTCGGTCGAGGTAGCTCTGGAGTAGCACGGCGGCGGCCACCCGATCCACGGCGCCCTTTCGCTTGCTCCGGCTCACGTTGGCCTGGATCAGCATCCGTTCGGCCGCCTTGCTGGTCAGGCGCTCATCCCAGGGTACGACGGGCACCTCGAGCACCTCTTCCAGTCGCTCGATGAAGCCGCGCACGCGCTCGGCGGCCCGCCCGGGCTCGCCATTCAGCCGGATCGGCAGCCCCACCACGACCTCGGTCACCCCATGGGCCTCGACCAGGCTTCGCACATGGGCCACGACCTCCTCGGCCGACCCGCAGGCGTGCGTTTCCAGGGGCTGGGCAATGAGGCCCATCTCGTCGCTCATCGCCACCCCCATGCGCTTTTCGCCCGGGTCCAGGGCCATGATCCGGCCGACCATCATAGGTAAGCTTACCTCCGCCCCCGCTCTTCGACCAGTGCAAAAACATTTTCTAGAGCAGAATCAAGGCCTTGTGGATTTTTACCGCCAGCCTGGGCCATTTCAGGACGTCCGCCTCCCGTCCCCCCGACCTCGACCGCGAGGGGCTTGATCAGCTCCCCGGCGGGGAACCGGTTCGCGACATCGGGCGTGGACACGAGGAGGAGGGACGCCTTATCGTCCTTCGTGCTCCCCAAGAGAATGACCGCCGACTTCAGCTTGTTGCGAAGGGAATCAGCGATCGATCGCAAGTCTTTCACCTCGAGCCCTTCCAGGCGCTGGCTGTGCACCGTGACGCCGTGGATCGTCCGGCTGCGCACACCCTCCTCGGCTCCCTGGTTCGTTGCCAGGCGGGTGCGCAGCTTCTCCAGCTCTTGCTCCTTCTCCTTGAGCTGGGTCATCAGCTTTCGCGCCTTTGCCGTCAAGTCGCCGCGGCTCGCCTTCAGGATCTCGGTCAATTCATTGATCTCCGTCTCGTGCGCCTTCAGCAGGTCATAAGCCCCGACCCCCGTCTGGCACTCGATCCGACGTACACCGGCCGCGACCCCCGTCTCCGACACGATCTTGAAGAGTCCGATCTCCCCGGTCTGCCGGCAATGCGTTCCGCCGCAGAGCTCCTTGCTGAACGTGTTGATGCTGACCACCCGCACCTGGTTGCCATACTTGTCGCCGAAAAAGGCCAGCGCGCCAGCCGCGACGGCATCCTCGACGCCCATGACGTCGGTCCGGACCGCCTCATTGAGCCGCACGTGCTCGTTGACGAGGCCTTCGATGTCGTCGACGTCGCGGGACGACAAGGGCTTGAAGTGCGAGAAATCAAATCGCAGCCGGTTGGGCGCCACGAGGGAGCCGTATTGCTTGACATGCGGCCCCAGGAACTCGCGCAGCGCGGCATGCACCAGATGGGTCGCCGTGTGATTCCTCGCCGCGTCACGTCGCGAGCGAGGCTGGACCGAGGCTCGCAGGGGCTCGCCCGTCCGGATGCGCCCCACCCTCACGACCCCTTTGTGCAGGACCAGGTTATTCACAGGTCGGGTCGTATCGGAGACGTCCATCCGCCCTTCCGGACCCACCAACGTTCCACGGTCACCGACCTGTCCGCCCCCCTCGGCATAAAACGGGGTCACGTCCAGGGTCACCTCGACCTCGTCACCCTCGATGGCTTCCTGGACGAGCCGATCCCCTTTGAGGATCGCCTGGACCAGTCCCTCCGCCTCGAGCTGGTCGTATCCGATGAATCGCGTCCCATCCTTCAACTTCTTGGCGACCTGGATCACCGCCGGCTTCGCTGAGGCGACCTCGAACGTGGCCGTCTTTCTGGCGCGCTCCCGCTGCTCATTGAGGGCCCGCTCAAAGCCGGCTTCGTCCATGGTGATGTGCTGCTCGCGGCAGGCTTCCTGGATCAGGTCGAGCGGGAAGCCGTAGGTGTCGTAGAGCTTGAAGATGTCCTCTCCCCGAAGCATCGACTGGCCGGCCTTCTTGGCCTTCGCCACCAGGTCGTTCAAGATGGGGAGGCCTTGATCCAGCGTCGAGATGAACCGCTCCTCCTCGGCCTCGGTCACCTGCGCGATCGACCGGGCTGCTTCATCCAGCTCCGAATACGCCTCTCGCATCTGCTCGACCACCGCCCCTGTCAGCTCGTGCAGGAAGGGCTCGTCGACGCCGAGCAAGCGCCCGTGGCGGGCGGCCCGCCGCAGAATGCGCCTGAGCACGTAGCCGCGACCCTCGTTCGACGGCAGCACACCATCCGCCACCAGGAACGTGATCGCACGCAGGTGGTCGGCCACCACCCGCATGGAGCGGTCGGAGCCGGCGTCGCGTCCGTAGGTCTTGCCGACACGCCCGCCGATAACCTCGAGCAACGGACGAAACAGATCGCTTTCGTAGTTGCTGTGCACACCCTGGGCGACCGCGGCCAGACGTTCCAGCCCCATGCCTGTGTCGATGCTGGGCTTGGGCAGCGGCTTGAGGTTGCCTTGCACATCCCGGTCGAACTGCATGAAGACCAGGTTCCAGATCTCCAGATAGCGGTCACAGTCGCACCCGACCGCGCAGGCGGGCCTGCCGCAGCTGAGCGCTTCTCCCTGGTCGATGAGGATTTCCGAGCAGGGCCCGCAGGGGCCCGTATCGCCCATCTGCCAGAAGTTGTCCTTCTCGCCGAGGCGGACGATCCTCGATGTCGGCAATCCCACGACCCGTTGCCAGATTCCCGCCGCCTCGTCGTCGTCACGGAACACGGTCACCCACAGCCGGTCCTTGGGGAGGCCGACCCGCTCGGTCAGGTACTCCCACCCGAAACGGATGGCGTCTTCTTTGAAATAGTCGCCGAACGAGAAATTGCCGAGCATCTCGAAAAACGTGTGGTGGCGGCCGGTATAGCCGACGTTCTCCAGGTCATTGTGCTTTCCCCCGGCCCGCATGCACTTCTGCACGGACACCGCCCGGCGATAGGGACGGCTCTCCTGCGCGAGGAAGACGCCTTTGAATTGATTCATTCCCGCGTTGGTGAACAGCAGCGTCGGGTCTGCCTGGGGGATGAGGGAGGAGCTGGGCACGACGGCGTGCTCCTGTTCCTCGAAGTACCGGAGAAACCCCTTCCGAAGCTCTTTCGCGCTCGATGTCACGATGTGATGCCCCTGACGAGAAGCGGCACGATCAGACCTACATGTACCACAGTCACGCCACGAATGTCCGCTTCTGTGGAGCCCCACGAAAGCGGCCTACTTCGCCAGAGCCCTTCGGCAAGCTCCGGACGGGCACGCCGACTTGTCCGCCGAAGCCTTGGCGAAGGCGGGTGAAGGACCGTGCGGGATCCGCCCGTACACCCAAAGTCGGCACGCGGACCCCTCAGATCCGGCCTTCTTCGCAGGCCCCGGCCTCCTCTGGCGTGATCCCCATTTGATCTCGCAACGACTCGATCACGTCCGTGTCGAAGCCCTGGCGCGTCAGGAGGGCGACGGCCTGCGCGAGGCTGCGGGGCTTGCGGCCGGC
>JBFGRM010000102.1:0-8586 GCA_041563675.1 Nitrospiraceae bacterium
CACGGGCCGGCTCAGCGACAGGTTCAATCGATGGTCGCGCGAATCTCGTTCCAGAAGACCGCGGCAACAATAGCGGGGACGCATCGGAGGAGCAAGCGGAATCCGGAGTCTCGTCGCGTCGGTCAGGCTCAGCGGGGCGTGGCTCAACTCAAGGAGAGAGATGGACCTGGAAGCAGCGGTGAGGGACGGCTTGTCATCAGTCGGGAGCCCGCGCGCCCCGCGCGCAGCGGAAACCGATGTCGGCCGCCCGGTGGCGCGGCTCATAGCGCAGGCGGCTCGCCGTGCGGGAGTATTTCCCGGCGAAGTTCCAGGACCCGCCCCGCAGGACTCTCATCGTCCCGCCGGGGGGGCCGGGCGGATTTTCCCCGGGGCTGTGCGCGTAGTACTTCGCGTCATACCAATCGGCAACCCATTCCCAGACATTTCCCGCCATGTCGTGGATGCCGAAGGGGCTCGCCGCGCCCGCATGGCTCCCCACCGGCTCGAGCCGGTCCTTATAGAACTTGTACGACCAGCTCCTCCCGACGTTGGCCTTCTCGGCTGTGGGCTTGGCCTCACCCCAGGGATAGCGGCGTCCATCGTTTCCCCGGGCGGCATACTCCCACTCGGCCTCCGTCGGCAGCCGTTTGCCGGCCCACTCGCAATACGCCTTGGCGCCGCCCCAGTCCACACCCACAACCGGGCGGTCGGCATAGTCACGGGTCTCGTCGTAGGGCCAGAATTCCGGCAGAATGTGCCCGGTGGCATCGAGGAACTTTTCGTACTGCACCACCGTCACTTCGTGGGCATCCATGTAGAACGCCCCGATCCGGACCTGGTGCTGCGGGCGCTCGTCGGAAAGCCCCTCTCCCTTGGGCGAGCCCATCAGAAACTCCCCCGCCGGAATCAACAGCATGGGGGCACCGTCTTGACCGGTGATCGTCGCCGGCAATTCCGTGGCCACGGTAATCGCGGTCGCGACCGCCGGTGTCGCCGTCAGCATGAATAGGAAAACGGCAGCCGATCGAAGTACTATCTTCCTTTGGCTCAGCACCGCGCACGTCAGGTCAGTGCTGGCTCGTGCCGCCCCGCTCACCGCATCGCCCCCTGTTCCATGTCAGGACAGAAATTCCCTCGCAGAACGCCCAAGATCCGAAGCTAGCACACTTTTTCTCAACGTTTGAACTGGTATTACTACGTATTATTAAACGTCGTGCGAGGCAGGCCCGGCCCCCCTCGCCCTTCCCAACCCAGGCCGGCAATCGGCGCCCACTCATCTCGAATGCCGCTCGATTCACCAATCGAGCCGCTGTCAGGGAGGGCTTGACCTGCGAGGGTGCCCCGGATCGGGGAGCCGCGGAGAAGACGTCCTTTCTAGGGCTTTTGGCTCAGGCCCCTGAGCCTCTTGCCCCCTGTACATCGTCCTCGCAAATGCAGTATTCTAGCGTCTCAGTTTTGAGGGCAGAGGGACTCTGGGTTCCCTCCAACCCCTCCAGCAAGACCCCAGAGACAGCCCAAACAAAAGACACGGACCCAAGCCGACACCGTGCCGTCACAGACGGAGCGGCACCTTCGATGCGCACGGTGTCCATACTTCATCAATAGATAGAGGAGGAGGCTGGAGATATGTCGCTGCTAATCACTGATGAGTGCATCAATTGCGGAGCGTGCTTGCCCGAATGCCCGAACGAGGCGATCTTCGAGACGCGGAGTGACGCGGAGGCGAAGGGCAACCACGTGGGTGATGGGCAGGGCGAGGCGGACAATATCTACGTCATCACCCACGACCGCTGCACGGAGTGTGTCGGCCATTTCGACGAGCCGCAGTGCGCCGCGGTCTGTCCGGTCGACAACTGCTGCATCGCGGATCCGGCCTATCCCGAGACCACCGCGGTGCTGCTCGATAAAGCCCGGAAGCTGAACCCGGACAAGCCCATCGACGACAGCAAGGTGTGGGGCGGCGTCAGGAACTAGGCGTTTCGCAACTCGCCCATCGATTCATCACCCCCACCTCATCCACCTAGATCGCGGCCGGGGTTTTCAAAGTCCCCGGCCGCGCAGCGTTCCATCACGCACCAGCCAAGTGTTTACGATTCAGATCTGCCGCTGAGCTCATCTACAGACCAAGAAGATCGGTCCAGTATTTGCGGATACGAGCGGTGTCGCCTTGCGGTATCTTCAGCGTGTTCCGTAACAGCTCATCGAGCTCGCTCAGCAGCCTTCTCGAGTCGTCCCGGGCCGGGTGAGCGCCCGGGATCACCCGACCCTCGTGGAAGCGACCATAGGCCACCATGAGGTTCCGGTGTGCGGCGAGTTGAGCCTGGATCAGGTACGCCTGGACCGGATGGGCCTCGCCGACCTTGCTCCGCGCTTTCGCGATGGTCTTCACCGCACCCGTCTCGCCGACGAGCAAGGCCTCCACTTCCTTCAATCGTTTCGTCCTCTCTGTTTGTTCCATCCCTTGAGTAGGGCCTGCATTGATGATGTTCGCATAGGCTTGGTCCGTCATAATCAGCCCGGGAAGGGCGGTGATGAGGGCCCGGTCGCGCGGGTATAGTTGGTCCGCGGCTTCCTGCTCAGCCTTCGAGGCTGTGTCCAGGGCATCGGGGTAATTGCCCAGACGCCATTGCGAGAGCGCCTTGAGCGTCAACACGTTGCCCCAGAGCCCGTTGTCGCGCAAATATTTTTGGTCCTTACGATCCAATTGCTCGAGGCTGAGAAGCACGCTGGCATACCCTGCGCTGGCCGATGAGAGACCGGCCAGGGATTCCCCGGCATCGGGAGCAGCGTCGCGGAATCCATCGAATCGGACGCTGTTCTCCGTGGCAGCGGCCTGATTGAAGGCTTCCTGGGCTTCACGGAGCCGGTTCACGCTTTCGCACCCCGTCGTGAGGCCGAACACCAATGCGAGCGCGATCGCTGCCTTCACGGCCGACTGAGTCATGGATCGCCTATTTCTCTCCATCACCGCCTCCCATCATCACGGCTCACGCCTTCGCAAGGGCCTTCTGCAGTTGAGTCTCGAACGCCGACAGGTCGAAGCCCTCGCCCTTCTTCAGCCGCGCGATCTGCTTCTTCATGAAGGCACGGACCTTGTCCACGACCTTCTTGTCGATGCCGGATTTGGCCACCTGGCCCAGCACGGTCTGTACCACGACCTTGACAGCCGCGTCGCGGGCCAGCTGCCACGCACTGCTGGCACCACGATCATCTTGGAAGATCTGACTGAGCACCGCGTCCAAGGTTGCCGCGACGAGTGGCTGGCCGGTGCTCGGAATCTTGTCCAAAAACTCTTTTCGTAACGTGACGGCTCGGATCGATGCGTGCAGGACCGCAACGGCGGTCGAGCGGCTCAGGCGTGCGTCGCCTTGCGCACGCAGAACCTTGAGCGTCGCCTCGAGCGCGATGCGCAGGTTCTCATCAGCCTTTCCCGATTCGGCGAGCACCCACTGGGGGTTCTCGACAATCTCATCGAGAACCGCGTCGGAGACGGCGACCAGCTCCGCTCGACCAAACTCAGGTTTCCACTTGGCGCCCGACTCGGGCTTCTGCGTCAGGATCTCAAGGGTGGTCTTGACGGCTGTGAGCGGAATGTTCTTGCCGGGGCCGTCAGCAAGGTCCGGCCACAGCAACTCGATGTTCTCCCCCGTCTTCTCCAGGATCAGCCGTGTCAGCGCCGGCAGCAGGTCGGGGGTCAGGAGCGTATCGTACCCGCCGAGCTCGTCGGCCACCCCCGCCAACAGCTTCTTGAGCCCCTCGTTCTTGCTGCGCACCAACAGCTCCGGGTGCTCGGCCACGACCGTGAGCGACGCCTGGAGGACGGTCTCCAGCCCCCGGCGGCTGAAGACCTTGTCGAGGTCGCGGGTGGGATGCTCCAGGATGAGATCGAGGACGGCCGTCCCGACGTGGCCCACCGCAGCCGAGGCCCCCGGACCTTCGATCCCCAGCAATCCCTTCGGGTCTGTCAGGACCTCACGGCCCGCGCTGCTCAACACGCTCCGAAAGACGAGGTCCGCCCAATCGAGGGCCCGATTCTCCAGGACCAGGTTGCCCGCGCCGCCTCCCGATTGCCGTATCTTCTCGATATGAGCGGCCACGTCGGCACTGAGCGATGCGCTGACGACCTTGACGAGTTGCTGAACCTTGGGGTCGCCGGACAGCAGCTCCCCGTGCTCCGCGATCGTCTCGAGCGTCGCCACGAACAGGCGCTCGGGAAGATCCCGCAACTGGGCCTCGCTGAAATTGATTTCCTCCATGGCTTCGAGAAAGCCGAGGACCGCCCGGCCCTGCCGCGAGTCCTTGTTCAAGGCGCCGGGCACGTTGACGAAATAATCAACGCCGATCTCGATGAAGGCGCCCGCCAGACGCTGGGCGACGGACGGATTCGGATCTGTGCCGCGGCGCCACTGGCGGACGGTGACCAGCGCCGTCAGCTCATCGGCGGTCAGGTGGGTGCCGTCGGCCGCCGGCTTGAGCTTTCCCCTCTTCGCCTCGTCCAGATTCCGGAACTCCGCGTATAGGGCGAGCAGCTCGTCCTTCTCGTCGGCGGTCAGCCCGGAAGTCGTCAGTCGCTTATCCAGTAAGTCCTTCAGGCGCGGGGTTGCCGCGACCCACGACTGTCCGCTGTCCGCGAAGTACTGCGTGGCGGAGGTGTCGTCGACGGCACTGAAGAAATTGGGGAGCGGAAGTACCAATTCCTGTCGCTTGGTGGCATCCACGTAGGCCAGCCGGGTTTGTTGACCCAACTTGATGGCGCTGCGAATCGCAAACATCACGAGAGCCGCGGAACCGGGTGCCATGGATCACCTCTTGGATAAATCGATGCGAGCGACGTACTCGGACATGCTCTTGTCGTTGGGCTTCGTCAGTCCCGTCGCCAAGGAGCGAGCCGGGAGTCCGCTGCCTGGCGGGTAAGAACCGAGAAAGGGGCCCAACTCTACCAATGCCGATGCCGAGAGTCCAGTTGACCCCCAGCCAGAATAGGATTTTTTTGTAGGTGTATCACGAGCGGTGGTTGACGGGTGTGCGACACATCACACCGAAGAGTATGACGTCGGCTTTCCGGTGCACCTGGGTGTGAGTGACGAATGGTGGGTCTTAGATCCGAATGGCTCCAATCCAATGACTGAGTGTCAGCTTCCCCAAAGGTGAAGGCGCCGGTCTGTAGGGAGCCGCGCCGCGAATGTTTTTGTGCGGCTATTTGCCGAAGACTTCCTGAAGCAGGTCGGTGACGCGGGCGGCCGGGTCCTGGCGGATCTTGCGCTCCTGCTCTCCGAGCACGTGGAAGAGACCATCCAAGCTCTTGACCACCACGTATTCATCTGGGTCGAACAGGACGGGCTGCATGAAGGGGATCGTCTGGTATTGCCCCACCAGGGCCTTGTATTGCGCCGTGACCCCCACCCTGCTCGTCGCCTGCTCCACCTTGGGGAGGAACGCGACGGCCAGCTTCTCGCCGGTCTTGGCCTTGAAATAATCGGTGGCGGCCGTGTCGCCGCCGTTGAGGATGCGCTTTGCGTCCTCGAAGCTCATCTGCTCGATCGCCTCGCGGAAGATCGGGCCGGCCAGCGGAGCCGCCTCCTCGGCGGCCCGGTTCATGCTCACGACGAACTCATCGACCTTTGGACCATAGCCCACGGTCCGCAGGGCGGTCTCGAGCGTCTGAAGCTTCTCCGGCATGAGGATTTTGATCGCCTCGTTCCCGAAAAACCCGTTGAGCTGGCCCGTGAGGCTCACCGTCTTCTCCGTCCCGATCTGCAGGGCCTCTTTCAGGCCGGAGACGATCTTCGATTCGCTCAGCCCGCTCGGTTTCCCCATGCCAAACTGCTCGAGGAGCTCCCCGAACTGTGCAGAGGCAGATGAGATCATAAGGATCACTGCACAGCAAATGGACAGCGCGACTGTCTGTTTCATTGTTTTCCATGCTCCATGGTGGGGTGATCCTCCAGACTGGATGAAGGCCCGTGGCGGCTGATGCAGCGTTCATCCCGATTGCGCCGATGGACCCAGGCTTCACCTTACCATCAGGGGACGACTCGATCCAAGGTCGGATGCGGCGACCGTGGCCACGCTCGCCGCCGCCACATGACCCGAGCCGAGCTGGAGGATTTTCCGTTCGAGGAGGAAGGCTCCGAAGCTGCACCGAGACTCAGGAAAAGGTCCCTGACAGGGTTTCGTGGTGCGGGAACCGGCGCGCCGCCCCGGTCATGCCGACTGGGTGCGGTCAGGTCAGTCTGCCTGTGCGTTTCAAGCGATGGGCGTAAGACCAGGTCACAAAAATCACGGCCAACCCGATGAGCTTGGCGGCCACCACGTGAGGCATTGAGAAGAGGTATGCGAGCCCGTTACTGGTGTACGCGTACCACACGCCATTGAAGAGGGAGATACCGAGCAGGATCAAGAAGAGCCTTGCCGCCACCGCTCGCAACTGGAACAGGCGGATGGCGGCGACAAGGCCGACCGCTCCCGCCAAAAGCGCCCAGCCAACATCGCCGTTGGGAACTTCATGAAGCAACGCTTCCTGTGCAGCCGTGAAAGGGAGCGCCCCGGTGCGTAAGTGCGCGAAGGCGGCCAGCGTGAAGGCCGCAAATAGAACGTACAAAATAACTATCGCCCACACGAGCGTGGGACGTGTCCCGGCACCCTTACGTTTCGAGCGAAGAGGGGCGGTCCGCGCCGGGGGGCGATCCGCCTCCTTCTTTACCGGCTGCTTGCGGACCGTCTGAATGAGGCGGCCGAGGCCACTCGTGGCCTCGTCTGACATGTAGACAAACTCCAGTCCGAACGCCTGGCCCCTCACCCAAAGGACCACGGCGGAATCGATTTTCAACGGCGAGTGAGGGTCAGGGGGGCTCAGTGTCACCTCCAAGAAATCACCACTCTGGGGAACCACGTCGCTTTCGACCTTGCAGCCCGACATCGACAGGTCAACGGCGTGCCCCGATCCGGTGAGGGAATGGCCGGAAAACGAGAGGGGTAATCCAATGTTGAACCGGGGGTCTTTGCGTCTTTCCAAGTGAGACTCACAATCCGAAGCTGAAGGCGGTCCCGACGGCCCCTCTCGCGCTTGTCCGGCTTGCGCCCCGGCCAGTCTACCATGCTCGTTTGATGGCGCAATGCATCGCGTGAATGTGTCCGGCGAACAGGCTGGTCCAGGAGCAAGGGTCTTGCGATGCAAGATGGCGATCTCGAGCCTGTCACTTCCAGGAATGAGGGCTGTCCCCTTTATTTTGTCCTACTCTCACTGACCACCTTTCTGTACGTGCCCCCGTTTTCTGACCCTAAGATCTTGACATGAGCCAGAAAGGGCGCTAACCATGGAGTGAAAATTCCGACTATCAGGAGCTGCACGGGTGGCTCTCATCCCTGAGGACGCTTCCATTGCCGCGGGGTGATGACGGTGCGATCCTCCCCTTCAGAGACGGAAGCTCATTGTTGACGCTGAAGGGTCCGCTCCCAGGACCAAGACCCTAAGAAAGGCTGATACGGTGTCGGATCGTCCGTCGACGGATGTTTTTATTGTAGGTGCGGGTGGGATCGGTTGTGCCGTGGGCTATGCCTTGCGCGCGGGCGACTTCGATGTCACCTTCGTGGAGGTCGATGAGCGGAAGGTCGAGTGGGGCCGGATCCACGGTGTGGGGGTGGATGACCATCCGCTGCTTCCCGCCCGATTCGTGCATTTTGAGAACTGGCACCCTCCCGAAGGATCCTTCGTCCTTCTCTGCACGAAGTGCTTCGACAATGCGACGGTCCTGGCCCGGCTGCCGGCCTCGGTCCGGATCATGCCGATTCAAAACGGGTTCGATCGCGCGTTGATGAAACGCAGCATCATCGAGGGCATCTCGTCCTTCGTCTCCGAATGCCTCCCGGCACGCCCCCACACCAGAATCACCAGGGACGGCGATCTCCATATCGGTCGATGGGGCGGAGGTGAGGGGGGCTCCATCCCCCCCGTCGTCGAGTCGATGATCCGGGTGCTGGAGCAGCACGGCCACTTTCGGGTCAAGCGGGTTCCCGACGTGCTGCCCTTCAAGTATTCAAAAGTGATGTACAACGCCGCAATCAGTCCCCTCGCAGCGGTGGCGGGACTGGATAACAGCCAGCTCCTGACGATCCGAAAAGCCCGTACGCTGTTTTTTCAAATCCTGCGGGAGAATTACGGCATCCTGAAGGCCGCCGGTGTCCCCATGGGGGTCGTCGGTCCGTTCCACCCCGACACGGTCGACCGCATCCTGCGTGTGCCGGTGGTGGCCCGGCTCATGGCCTGGCCTTTCGCCCGCTCGTTACGCAACACCTATTGCTCCATGTCGGGCGACATTCCCAGTGGCCGCACGGAAATCGATTACTTCAACGGTCACCTCATCGAGCTGGCCGGTTCGCGTGACATTCCCCTGAATCGGCTCGCCTACAACCTGGTCAAGCGCATGGAGGTGGAGCGAGCCACGCCGGCTCCCCACTGGCTTGACAAACTGTTCATCGCGCCGAACGCAATCGCACCCGCCTTGACCACCTGAGGTATGGCTGACCCTTTCGGAAAAATCCTCGTGACGGGGGGAGCAGGCTTCTTGGGCTCTCACTTGGTGAACCAACTGGTCGCGGAGCACCGGG
>JBFGRM010000103.1:0-8581 GCA_041563675.1 Nitrospiraceae bacterium
CAGGCTCCGGACGTGGGGACGTGGTCGACGAGGAGCACGAATTCGTCGCTTCGCTCGCGTGCCACGACATGGCCCCTTCCGGGCCCCTCAGTCAAGCGGGTTGCGACGCCCCGCAGCAGCTCGTCGCCCACACCGTGCCCCAGGGTGTCGTTGATGAGCCTGAAACCGTCCAGATTGAGGAACAGCACGGCCAGAGTATCGCCCCTCCGTCGCGCCCGGTTGATGGCTGCCCGTGCCAGCGACAAGAACTTGGGTCGGTTCGGCAGGTTCGTCACCGCGTCGTATTCGCGCAGCAGGCGGGCCGAGGCGATCGTCCGCACATAGAAAATTGCCATGATGAGAAGGAGCGGCAGGCGGAGCAATTGATGCTCCTGGACGACCCCGGTGGTCTGAATTTCCCGGTACAGGACGAAGGCATAGAGCACACCGAGCGCGGACAGGGACAGGAAGATCTGCTTGGGGGTTCGCGTCAACGTGGCGATCAAGATGACGACGAAGTAGGCGAGATAGAGGTCGGACGTCACCTGGCCTGAGAGAAAGACCAGGGTCGTGACGATTGCCGTGTCGGTGAGGGCCAGGGCTCCTGGGAACCAGGGCGCCGTCACCCACCGATCCGGGAGCACCATGATGGCGGCGCAGCTCAAGAGGAGGAGCAGGATCGTGGGGATCTGCGCGTCTGACGGAAAGGCAAGGTGCTGACTGAAGAGGAGCTGGTAGCTGAGGACGACTGTGACGAGGGCCTGCAGTTGGAGAAAGCTCGACCGGGTCTGCTTGAGCACCGACAGATCACGGTGCTCAACCGAGTCGTGGGGACCACCAGGTATCGCCAGGCTGCGAAAAGTCATCCCCTCATCCATGCATGCGGATGTGCCAGCGGCCCCGGGCACCTCGTCCGAGGCGCACGGATCGACACGCTGATCCTGCACTGCTGACCGAAAAAGACCGCTGGCCTAGGCCGGTCTACGCATAATGCCGGAGGCCGAAATGGTCGCGAGTCAGCCCAGCTTCCCCCCCGGCCTGCTTTCCGTCAAGCAATTTCCTTTTATGAGCAACGACTTGCAAGCGGAGGCCGACGGACTTGGCCGCTGAGACGGTCGGAGAAAGAGGACGCGGTGAAGCAGGTCGGGAGAGGGTCAGGCAATGTGAGCGGCGCCCGAATGCTGGGGCTCGAAATAGTTGGCGGCCTCCTCCGCGGGCACAGGGCGGCCGAAGTAATAACCCTGGCACTCCTGGCACCCTTCCTTGCGGAGGAACGCCAGTTGCTCCTCGGATTCCACCCCCTCGGCGATGACGCTGAGGTTGAGCGCGTTGGCCATGCCGATGATCGCGCTCACGATCGCCTGGGACTCGGGGTTGGAGACGATGTTACGGGTGAAGCTCTGGTCGATTTTGATTGTGTCGATGGGGAAGCGCTGCAGGTAGCTGAGAGCTGAATAACCCGTGCCGAAGTCGTCAATCGCCAGTCGAACGCCAAGCTGCTTCAAGGCATGGAGGGTCTTGAGCGTGTTCGGCTGATCCTGCAGCAAGAGGCTTTCGGTCAGCTCGACCTCGAGATACTTGGGTTCCACGGCCGTCAATTTGAGCGCATGGCCGATCATGGCGACGAGGTCGATCTCCACCAATTGACGAACCGAGAGGTTGACCGCGACGCGGACCTTGGGTTTGCCGTTGCTCTGCCAGGCCTTCAGCTGCCCGCAGGCCTTTCGCAGGGTCCACTGCCCGATCGGCACGATAAGCCCGGTCTCCTCGGCCAAAGCGATAAAATGTCCGGGCGAGATCGGTCCCAGCTCCGGATGAGTCCACCGGAGGAGGGCCTCGAAGCCGACCAACTGTCCCGTCATCACGTCCATTTGTGGCTGGTAGAAGATTCGAAGCTCGTCCCGTTCGACCGCCTTGCGTAAGTGCTGGGCCAACTCGAGGCGCTGAATGGCCTGGTCATGCATGTCCGCGGAGTAGAGGCAATACGTTTTCTTGCCCTGATCCTTCGCGCGCGAGAGTGCGGCATCGGCGTTGCGAACCAAGCCGTCGGCCTCGTCCGCGTCATTGGGGAACATCGCGATCCCGACGTTGCTGGTGACAAAGATCTCGCGTGAGCCGAGGAAGAAAGCCGGTTCCATGGTCTTCAGGATGTTCTTGGCGATGGCGGTGCAGTCATGCGGAGCGGAGACATTCTTGACCAGCAGGGCGAACTCGCTCGCTCCTGACCGGCTCACGGTGAGGCCGAAGGCGGGACCCTGTGTGAGACGCGACGCGGCGGCCTTCATGACATGATCCCCGGCATGGTGGCCGAAGGTGTCCGTCACCATTTTAAAGCCGTCCACGCTGACCGTGACTACGCCGAGCATGGCTTTTGTCTGTCGCGCGTGCTCAACCGCCTCCGCGACGAGGGTCAGGAATTTGCGCTTGTTCGGAAAACCGGTCAGCGAATCGAACTGGGTCAGCGAGCGGACGGTCTCGACGGTCCGTCCATAGAAGATGGCCATGACCAGGAGCAGGGGCATTCGCAACAGGTGCTGCTCCAGCACCAACCCCGATTGCTGCACCTCCCGGAAAAGGGCGGCACCATACACCACCAGAATAATGCCGAAGAAGGCAATCATCTGCCGCTGAGTCCGGGTCATCGTGGCGATGAGCAAAATGGCGAAGTAGGCGAGGTAGAGCTCGGAGCTGAGGTTGCCCGACCAGTAGATGAGGCCAGTGACCATTGCCGTATCGCCGAGCGCGAGCGCGCCGGGGAACCAGCTGGCCGACACCCAACGCTCCGGGGCGACCATGATGGCGCCGCAGGTCAGCAGAAGTCCCAGAACGGCGGCGAGCTGGGTCTGACCCAGAAAGGCGCCGGCTTGGGTGAACAGGACTTGATAGCTGAGGATGATGGCGACGAGTGCCTGCAGTTGGAGGAAGCTGGAGCGTGCCGTGGAGGAGCCCGTCCCTTCTGTCTTGAAGTCGAACGGGGCTATGGCTGGGATCGCGACCGTCGGAGTACTCAAAACCGCTGCCCTCTTGCTCGTCGCCCCTTCGGGGTCCTGTTCAACGCGTGCATGTGGAGCCGCATGATGCTGACCGGGACCGCCCGGGCTTTAGAGATTCGTGTGTTTCCGCTGAACCCACCGGCAGTCCCAAGCATCGTCGACAAGACGGTGACTGTCAAATCCCAAGAAGTACGGAGGCGAGTCTGAAAGGTGGGACGCCTTAGCGGGGAGCAAAATCTGTCCCTAACGGACGCGGTTTGGCCCCTCACATCACCACGCTGTGCAAGCCCATATCCCACGGGATCCTCTCCTCGGGTCGTTCTGCTATGATCCCGGCTGTGATCACGCGTGTCGTCATTCTGGTTCTGGATGGGGTCGGCATCGGGGAGCTGCCGGACGCGGCCGCCTATCGCGATGCCGGTAGCCATACGCTCGGGCATGTCTCCGAGGCCGTGGGCGGGCTCTTTCTTCCCACGTGCGAGAGCCTCGGTCTGGGGAATATTGAGCAATGCCGAGCGCTCAGGCCGGTGGGACAGCCGGACGGCTGCTTCGGCCGGATGGCTGAACAATCAAACGGAAAGGATTCCACAGTGGGTCACTGGGAGCTGGCCGGCGTCGTGTCGCAGGATCCCTTTCCCACTTATCCATCCGGATTCCCTCCCGAGGTGCTCGAGCCGTTTCAGCGGGAGATCGGTCGCGAGGTCTTGGGCAACCGTCCGGCATCGGGCACGGAGATTCTTCAAGAGCTGGGGGAGCAGCATGTCCAAAGTGGAAAGCCGATCGTGTACACGAGCGCTGACAGCGTGTTCCAGATCGCGGCGCACGAACGCGTGGTGCCGGTGGACAAGCTGTATTGGATGTGTCGCATTGCCCGGAGGATTCTCGCCCCGCCCCATCGAGTGGCGCGGGTCATCGCCCGCCCCTTTGTCGGGCAGCCGGGCTCGTTTGTGCGAACTGCCCGGCGCAAAGATTTCGCGGTGGAGGCGCCCGGACAAACCCTGTTGGATGTGGTGCACCGGGCAGGCCACTTGGTCGTCGGAGTCGGCAAGATCGACGATCTCTTCAACCATCGGGGATTGACGCGATCAGTGCCCACGCGCCACAATGCGCACGGCATGGCCGAGACCCTGCGCCTGCTCGCGCAGGTCCCGCGGGGGCTCATTGTCGTCAATTTGAACGATTTCGATACCTTGTATGGCCATCGCAATGACCCCATCGGTTACGCGCGGGCCCTGCGGGAGTTCGATGATGCGTTGTTGCCTGTCATCCGGGCGCTCCGACCGGGCGATATGCTCTGCCTGACAGCCGACCACGGAAATGACCCGACGACGCCCAGCACGGACCACTCGCGGGAATACGTTCCGGTCCTCGTGCACGGTCCCAGGCTGGCGCGCGGGGTCAACCTCGGAACGCGCGGCACCTTCGCCGATCTGGGTCAGACCGTCGCCGAGGCGCTGGATACCGAGCGGCTGGCGCACGGAGAGAGCTTCTTCAATGCGCTGTGCCCCGCATAGGGGAAGGCCAGCGGGAGGTTATGTCGGCAGAGGACACCCTCAGGCGACTCGGATTGCAGCTTCCGCCGGCACCCAAGCCGGTTGCCAATTATATTCCTGCCGTTCTCAGCGGTCGCCTGTTGTTTCTGAGCGGGGTCATCCCGGTCCGTGAGGGGGCGCTTGCACTCTCGGGGAAGGTGGGCCGGGACCTCACGGTCGAGCAGGGCTATGATGCCGCGAGGATCGCGCTGCTGAACGCCCTGGCGATTGTGAGGAGCGAGGCCGGGAGCCTGGATCGTGTGAAGCGCGTCGTGCGCATGGTCGGGTACGTGGCCTCGGCAGAGGGTTTCGTGCAACAGCCGGCGGTCGTCAACGGAGCGTCGGATCTCCTCGTCCAGCTCTTCGACCAGGCCGGGCGCCATGCCCGCATCGCCGTCGGCACCTCGGAGCTGCCGATGGGCGCCCCCGTCGAGCTGGAGCTGATCCTAGAGTTAGCCTCATGATCATTCGTGATCCGGCGCCGGGGTCCCGCCCGTCCCCTGTGACGCGTCTGGCTCTGATGCGGCTCCCGCTCGCGGGAGGGCTGGTCCTGGTCTGGAGCGTGGCGGCGTGGGTGACGCCACCGGAGGCCCGCAGCGACGGGCAGAGTCCCCCGCAGGCGAAGGATCCGCTCCCCTCGATCCTGGTCGACGTGAACACCGCCACCTGGAAGCCGAGAGGGCGTGTCCTCTTTGATGTCACGGCGACCGTGCGAAACAAGTTGAGCGGCGCGGGCTTTCCGATCGTGCGCGACGCGGCGGAACCGCATGACCTGACCCTCACCCTTGATTACCGCGAAGAACGGGGCCGGCAATACGACTTCACGACCTATCAAACGATCGTGACCGGACGGTTCCTGCTCGAGCGGCGGGGCTCATCCCCGCTCCTGGATCTTACGGTGCAGGAGCGGTCGGGGGAGGAGCTCGGCGGCACCCCTCCTTATGTTGATGCGATTCAGCGCTTTGAAACTCACCCGTCGGTGTTCTTCCTCGGCGAGCTCGTGCGGGGGCGATTGCGCGGAGATTCGGCCCGGGCTCCGGCGCTCATTGCGGGGCTCCGTCGTGAGCTGCAGGCGGAGAGCGCGGGGATCGACCCGCTCAGTACACCCCATACGATGACGGTCGGAGACACGACCATCCCCGCATTGGCTCGGCACCGGGCCATCCGCGAGCTCGGTCGGCTCGGCGAACCGGAAGCCGTGCCGTTCCTGCGCGAGCTGCTCTCGCACAAGGACCCCAACATCCAACACGCGGCAGGTCTTGCCCTGGCACAGATCGAATCGCAAGAGACCGCGGAACGCAGATAGCCGCTGTCACGGCGGCCTTCCCCCTTCGTTACCTTGACACAAAAAAAGGCCGGTTGTTATAGTGCCGCACGGCTGTCGTAAGGCGACACGCCGGTCCTGACAGGCCATCGCATGCTGTTGGAATCACGGGCCTGCCTCTGGTCGCCCGGCGTGTATTGAAGGAGACTGAGTCATGAAGTTACCCGCCCCGTTCTTTGCCGGCCTGCTCTGCACTGCTCTCGCAGCGCCCGTGTTCGCCGAGACCGCACTATTTCCCGATGCCGGTCCGCCAGGGTCGACGGTCACGATCGCGGGCGAGGGGTTCGGCGACTTTCAATCGACGGAAGTGAATCAGGTGTTCTTCAACGAGCTGCCGGCACTGGTGCAGCGTTGGGAACCCGATTTCATCGAGGTCAAAGTTCCCCTTCACGTGCAGGACGGCCCCGTTTCCGTGGTCAACGGTGACACGCGGCTCCAAGCCGGAACCTTCAGCCCCCGTCAGCCACGGATCGACGCGGTGGTGCCGAGTGAGGTCGAGCCGGGGAAGGTGCTACAGGTCACCGGCCGGCATTTCGGCACGACGTCCGGGGGCAAGGATCCGAATACCATGTTCGGAGTCAATCAGGTGCTCGTCGGGGGACAGAGGGCCAGGATCCGGAAGTGGCGGGATGACAAGATCGAGGTTGACGTCCCCGCGACCGCGAAGACCGGAGACGTGCTGGTCCGTCTGGCCTCGTCCGATCCCCTTCCGAGCGGCTTCTGCTGCGCCCCGGTCGACTACGCCGAAAGCAACGCCGTTCCGGTCACGGTCCTCCCGAGCATTCGCGTGGAGCCGCGCAGCGGACCGGTGGGATCCAAGGTGGTGTTGTTCGGCGAAGGCTTCGGGGAGACGCGGGGCACGGACGACACCCTCTTGCTCGACGGAAAGCCCCTCACCATCGCGAAGTGGGATGACAAGAATATCGTCGTCCACGTCCCGTTAACGGCCTCCACGGGCTCCCTCATTCTCAGGCGCGGCGGCAAGGAGCGCCGTCTCGGAGACTTCACCGTCGCGAACCCGACGGTGAAGGAAATGAGCCCCGAGAAAGGACCCATCGGCACCCTGTTGCGCGTGAGGGGGGAGCATTTCGGCAACTACACCGAAAGCGGCGAAACGCCCTTCGACTTCATCGATTTCGATCCGGGCGAGAACAAGGTCACGATCGGTGGGGTCGAGGCCATCGTGTATCGATGGAACGACGACTTGATCGACGTGTGGGTCCCATTCAGCGCGAGCGATGGCAAAGTGGTGGTGCATCGGGGGGCGACCATTCCGAAGCCCGACGGGTCCTGCTGCGCCGATCGCGGGCTGCTCTCTGTCGAGGCCGGCACGTTCACGCTCACCACACCGCACGTGGAGTCCGTGACGCCGATGTCCGCCGGCATCGATGAAATCGTCACCATCAAGGGGTCCGGCTTCGGATCCTTCCTCAAGGGCCGCGAAGCGACCGATGCCTCCCTTGGGTCCAACGCCTTCCTTCGCAAGCAGATTCGGTTGGGTGAAAACATCTCCCGAACCGAGGTGCTGTTCAACGGCACCGCCGCCCTCGTGAAATCCTGGTCGGATAACGAGATCAAGGTCCAGGTGCCGAGGCGGCCGTTGTTCGGGATCGGAACGGCAACAGACTTCAAGACCGACCTCGCCAAGGGACCCCTGTTGGTTCGTCGCGGATCCTGGGACCTGCTTCCCGACGGAACCTGCTGCACGGAGAAAAAGTGGATTACCGTCGACGCAGGCGAATTCACGATTTTGGCGAGGGGCCTCCCCGATCAAGCGTTCTTCAGCGATCCCAACCAAAGCTTTCCATGAGCCCCGGCTTGTTCCGTGCTGGAGCCCCGGCGATGGCTGTGCTCTGTCTGGTGCTCCTCTTTCCGTCCTGGGGCCGTGCAGCCGAGCCGGCTTCCATTCAGCAGCTGCAGGACAGCGGGACCCAGGTGCCCTTGCGGGGCGTCTACTTCCGTGATGCCGCGACGGGCTGGGTCGTTGGGGATGGGGGCACGATCCTGCGCACGAATGACGGTGGCAGGAAGTGGACACCGGTCTCGAGCGGAACTCGCGCGCTGCTGACGGCGGTTCAGTTCGTGGATGACCACCGAGGCTGGACGGTCGGCTCCCACGGGACCATCCTCCACTCCAACGACGGCGGCCGTTCCTGGAAACGACAGCTCAGCGGCATGCAGGCGCCGCTCTTCGGGCTGCACATGCTGGATGGGTCCACGGGTTGGATCGTGGGTGCCAACGGCACGATCCTGAGGACGTCTGACGGTGGTCGTCGCTGGGCGGACCAGGACAGCGGAACCGGGATGGCACTCTATGCCATCCGCGCCGTGGACGCGAATCGTGCTGCGGCGGTCGGGGCGGTGGGAACGATTTTGTCGACCGAGGATGCCGGCCTGACCTGGCACAAGCATGAGACGGACAGTGCGGCCACCTTTTTCGATGTCTGGTTCAACGACGAGAGCCATGGGTGGGCGGTCGGTAACGTCGGCGCCATGTTTCACACGGTCGATGGCGGGCACCGGTGGGTGGATCGGACGCTCCCGTGCCTGGGCACCTGCACGCGGCCCTTGGACCTGCTCCGCATTCGCTTCACGAGCCCGGAAGCGGGATGGATCGCTGGTGAGCGGGGTGTGATCTACCGCACCACCGATGCCGGGTTCCACTGGGTGAAGCAGAACGGGGAGGCGACGGTGTCGCTCTTCGGGCTCTCGTTCCCCGAGCCGACGCAAGGGTGGGCCACTGGTGAGAAGGG
>JBFGRM010000104.1:0-8517 GCA_041563675.1 Nitrospiraceae bacterium
GTGGCGGCGGGGGAGACCGGCGCGGGCTGCTGGCGTCGCGCCCATCCTGCTTGAGCTGGCGATGAATTTTGATCAGGAACCAAATGCCGACGAGGCCAAGCACGATCAGAATGGCACCGATGACGGCAAGAACCGCCACCGCACCCATCATCTCGTGCGGCAGCACTGTCACGGGCCCGCTGTCTCCTGCGTGGCCCGCCTGCGCGGCATCGGCCATTCTCGCAACGATTCGAAGCATGGCTGGGACTCATGTGAGACGCACGGCCTATTCCAAGTCTACCTTTCCTCGCTCGCCTCGTCGAGCGGTTTCTGCGGAGCTTGACCCTCCGCGATGATCCCGCTAAGGTCGGAGCCGAAGCCGGACTTCAATGGACGAGATGGCCTCAACAAGACCCTATGCGGTGGTCACCGGTGCCTCACGAGGAATCGGGGCCGAGTATGCGCGCGCCCTCGCCGCCCGTGGCCACGACGTGCTCCTCGTTGCGCGGGACAAGGATCGGCTCGAGCGCCTGGCCGCCGACCTCGCCGAGCGCTATGGAGTCGAGGCGGGATGGGAGATCATGGACCTGGCGGAGCCGGAGGCGGGTCATCGGCTCTACGCGGCTGCCCGAGCGCATAGAGCCCATGTCGATGTCCTGGTGAACAACGCCGGCTTCGGTTTGTACGGCTCCTTCGTCGACATGCCCAGCCCGAAACTTCAGGAGATGCTGCGGCTGCACATCAACACGATCGTGGAGAGCGTTCGACTCTTCCTGCCGGGAATGTTGGAGCGCGGGAGCGGTACGATTATCAATGTCTCGTCCATCGCCGGGCTCATGCCGATTCCCTATCTCGCGCAGTACGGAGCCACCAAGAGCTTTCTGGTCAGCTTCACGGAGGCGCTGGCCCAGGAGGTGAGGGGTTCCGGGGTCAGGATCCAGGCATGCTGTCCCGGGTCGACCGACACGGACTTTCACACGACCGCCGGGTACGTCCCCAAGGATCCGGTTCGGATCGACAGCGCGGCGGAGGTCGTCTCGGCGTCGCTGGCGGCTTTGAGCCGCGGGCCCGTGACGGTCACCGTAGGTGCTCGCGGGCGGCTGCTGGCGGCGCTGAGCCGGTGGGGGCCCCGCCGGTTTCTGCTGCGGACCACCGCGCTCTTCATGAAGCCGCGGCGCCCTCACGACCAGGATGCGTCCGGCTAGGAGGCTGTGGTGGACCTATTTCAGGCGACCCTGCTGCTGTACCGTGACGCGCTGATCAAGGCGGCTCGTTCCTTCGCCCGGTGCTGGATGATCGCCGTCGCGGTCGTGATCTTCATGGTACTCCTGGTTTTTGCGGGGGCGAGCATAGGACGGCTCGGGATTCTCGGCGGGCTCCTGATGGGAGCGGCCAACGCCCTCCTCGTCGGCGCGACGCTCAGCCTCATTGAGGACGCCGTGATCGGGGCGCGGCCCATTCGATTCCAGGACATTTGGCAAAGCTTCGGGAGCTATTTCTGGGATGTCATCGGCGTCCTCTTCATCCTCTGGGTCCCCATGATGCTCCTGGAACGCGGGATGGCGGCGAACCCGCGGGGGCCGGTCATCACGTCGCTGATCTTTCTGCTCCTTTTCATCATCCTGAATCCCGCCCCCGAGGTCATTTACCAGGTGCGACACGGCAGCTCGCTGGACATCATCCGCGAGAGCTACGAATTCGTCGTGGAGAACTGGATCGAATGGTTCCTTCCTCTCGTAGTCCTGTCCTTTCCGCTGCTGCTCGCCTTCATCAATAGTCCATCCGGGCATATTGCCTGGGCCGGCGGGTTGAGCTTTGCCCAGTTGGTGTTCTTTCCGTGGATGGTGTTGAATTCCTGGCTGGCCTCCCTCGGCGTGCCTGCCGACCTCCGCTGGATCCTGGTGCTCGTGGTGACTCCCGCCTTCGCGGTCTTTTTGCTGCTGTTTCGGGGACATCTGTTCGCCGCGCTGCATGGCACGTCGCGACGGCAGCGGATGTTCCAATCGAGGAGTCGGGCGGAAGACTAACGACAGAACTGGGTCAGAGGTAAGGAGATCTTCACCGCTGACCACGCACCCCTGACCGCGGACCAATCCTGGTTTATATTTCGAGGAGGGAGGTGGAGGCGATGCCGTCACAGAGGAAACAGGTGCGCTCGGGGACACCCGGGCTGGGCATGGCGGGACCTAACGTGTAGTTCTCGGCGAGCGCAATCACTTCGTTCCCTTGATACGTCCACAGACGGTTACAGGCGAGGCAGCAGAACCATTGGGTATACCCGGGCCAGTCTCGGTCACGAAGCGCCATAATAAGAACATCCGTATGAAAGCTCAGCGGGGAAGTCTACCGTCCCCCTCTCCGCCCATCATACCCAACTCATGCGGAGAGGCACAAGGCACCGAGAGGGAGAGGCCCGGCAGCCGCCGCCCCGCGCCAGGGTGGCCAGACGCCTGTCGGCCAGTGCGCTTGAGGAATAATTCAGTGAAACGGCTCGGCAGGGCGGGGGCCGCCCCCCCGATTCGACTCGGGAGGGCGGCGGGTGCCGGAGTATCACACGATGAATTTCAGCCCGACGAGGTAGAGGCTGTGCGGGGCAGGGAAGGGGAGTTTCCGCGACCAGCGTACCTCGGCGAGCGTCGGGGTCTCGATGCCTTTGATGGGGGTTGGCACCTTCACCTTCAACACGTGCTGTGTCGGCGGCGCCCCGTTCATGATCACCAGCATGCCTCCGGCACTGACATTCATCGATAAGGCCGAGCCGCCCGCCTCGAGGTCGCCGGCGTCCTCGTCGTCCTCTTGTCCAAGAGGGTGTGGCTCGAGCTCAAGCGACAAGGTGTACGGCACTTTGCGCATGAGCGGCATTCGGTCGGGCCTGGTGCCGGCCCTGACGGAGAGGGGCCAAGCCCATTCAGCCCCAGCATCGTGACCAACCATAACAATGGCTCCCTTGTGTTGACACGAGCGAGCGCCTTTGCATCCTCGAGCCTGGCAGGCCTTCCGGTCACCCGACCGAGCCTCGACCGGCACATCGTGACGTCGCTCGTGTTCGTGAGCCATCAGGGAGCCAGAGGGGGGCTGTGATGGACGGCTTTGTGCGTGTTGCAAGAGGGGTGCCGATGGTGATGAGATCCCTCGGCAGAAGAATTTTTTAAGTAACTGTAATTTCGATGATTTTATAGACTCAGTGGTACGACTTCCATCACAGTTTTTGCCCCGGATTCGTCATGTTGTAGGGAATTGCATTCACCTTGCAAAGTGCGCCAAGCTGTTCTATTAACAGTCCGAAACACCGAAACTGTATGGATTCGCCTACGACTACCACCAATGGCCTGAGCCGTTTGCTCCCGGAACCCAAGAGCGAATCGCTCGGACCCGCTAAAGTCCGCCTCTCTATCTTTTCCCGCCTGGCGATCGGGTGCCTGGCAATCGTCCTCGTGATGGGGGCGGTCAATCTCTACGCCCTGTTCCAGCTCCGAGAGCTGACGGAGCTAAGCACACAGTTGGTGTCCTATCACTACCCGGCAATCGCCGGCGCCAAGCGGCTGCTGTCGAGCCTCTACGCCCAGCTCCGAAGCGAGAAGCAGTACCTGGCGGTCCACGACGTCGAGTTCGTGTCCTACTTCAAGGAGGAAAGCGAGGAATTTCGTCGCGCAGTCGAGAGCATGCTGGGGGCGGAGCAATCGGATGAGGGGAGGGAGCTCCTCCACCGGATCACGCACCTGCAGGCCACGTATCGTGACGGATTCCTGAAGAATCAGGGACGGTTGGCCCGGAATGTCGTGCCGGCAGCCAGTGGGGAATACGAGCGTGGCCGGGACGCCCTGATCGAGCGGATCAACGTCGGGCTCGAATCCTACATCAAGTTTCACGAGGAGAAGGTCAGCACGGTGATCAGCGACTCCCGCGCCAGCTCCGCGCAGGCCGAGGCCGTCACCCGGCAGCTCGTCCTGCTGGCCGTGGCGGTCGGCCTGGGGTTCGCGGGGCTGGCGAGCTACAGCATCCTGCGCCCTCTGCGTCGCATCCAGAACCACATCCAGAAAATCGGGCAGGGCACCTTCGGCACCACCGTGCAGATAGAGGCGCCAAGTGACCTCACGGAACTGGTCGAAGCCGTGAACTGGATGGCGAAAAAGCTGCAGGAATTGGAGGATATGAAGCAGGAGTTTTTTGCCCATGTCTCGCATGAGCTTCGCACGCCGCTCGCGTCCATCCAGGAGGGCACCCAGCTATTGCTGGACGAGATCCCGGGACGCCTGACAGGGGAACAGCGAGAGACGCTGCGGATCATGGCTGCCAGCAGCCGCCGGTTGATTCACCTGATCTCCACCATCTTGGACCTCTCCAAGATGGAGGCGGGAATGATGGAGTACCGCATCGTGCTCTCCGATCTCCTGGCCATCGCGGACACGTCCGTGAGCAAGATTCGCTTGCTGGCTGATGCCAAAAATGTTCAGATTGTGGCAGAGGCACCGGAGGAGCGGGTGTTCGTCCCGGCCGACGCGGCGAGGATGGAGCAGGTGCTGGACAACCTGCTCTCCAATGCCTTGAAGTTCAGCCCGGCCGGCGGGGTCGTCAGACTGCAGATGCACCCGGACAGGCGTGCGCAGGTCGTCCGTATCGTCGTGTCCGACAATGGGCCGGGGATCGCACAGGACGATCTGCCGTACTTGTTCGAGCGGTTCTATCAGGGCCGCCGGCAAGCGGGGAGCGGAATGGCCGGCAGCGGGTTGGGCCTGGCGCTGGCCAAGAAGGTGGTGGAGGCGCATCACGGGGATATCTGGGTTGAAAGTGAGCTGGGCAAAGGCACAACGGTTCACGTGGTCCTGCCACAGTCGCGCACGACCTGAGCAGGTCCTGGGGGCCGGGGCGTGGCTGGCACTGGGGCTCCTGGCGTTGAATCTGCTGCACGCAGGCTGTGCCGCCTTCTCGTCGGTGGCGCGGCCACCGGGACCGGTCTTTTCGGCCGATGCGGACGACCTCAAACGGTATGGCGTCCTCGCGGATCGGCAGGAACGATTGCTCGAGACTTGCCGCGCGACGGGGTCCTGCGCCTACCTGCACTTCAGTCGCGGCCTGGTCGGGCTGTTCGAGGACCGTGGCACCGCGAAACATCATTTTGCCCAGGTGGTGACCCTTGTCCCCGAGAGCCGTCTGGCATCCTCCAGCGAGCTGTGGATCGAGCTCATCGATGAGCAGGAGCAGCCGAGCATCTGGAACCGGCTGCTCGATTATCTGCGCGTGTATCCGGATGGCGTCGGGGCGACGCAACAGTCGAGGGAGCAGTTGGTGCGGGATTTGCTTGAACGAGAGATCGTGATTCACCGGCTGCTCTACAAGTCCAAACGTGACGCCGCGACGCTCGACGCCCTACAGGCAAAGCTCACGGAAAGCGGCAAGGAACTTGAAAAGCTGGCCACGGAACGGGAAAGGCTCGAGGGGAAGTCTGGAAACTCCAGAAAGCCGTCCATGCGAGAGCTCCAGCAGCAGATTGCCATCCAGGACAGGAAGATCAAGGAGCTCAACAACCAGCTCGACGCCTTGAAACGGATCGATCAGGAAATGCGGCGAAAGGTCAGGCCGGTGAGGCCCGTGCCGCTTCCCCAACCGCCGTCCCCCTGATGTTGCAATCTCGGGGTGCGGCCACAGTAGAAGGGTACACGCGAGTGGATCAGGAAAAGATACTTGTTGTGGACGATGACGAAGGGCTGCTGCATCTCCTGAAGATGCGGCTCACGGCCTTGGGATTTTCCGTCATGACGTGCTCGACCGGCCATGAAGCCGTCGAGGAGGCCCGGCGCCAACTGTATGATCTTGCCATCACCGACCTACGCCTCAACGGGGAAGACGGTCTCCAGGTCACCGAGCAGTTGCTCCTCACGAACCCGAGCCTTCCCATCCTCATTATGACCGCCCACGGCAGCATCCCCAACGCGGTCGAAGCGATGCAACGGGGGGCCTTCGGCTACCTGACGAAGCCCTTTGACGATCGGGAGCTCAAAGCCCAGATCGAAAAGGCCCTCCAACAGGAGCGCATGAGCCGGGAGATCCGGCGGTTAAAGCAGCTCGTCAAAGAGCTCTACGGCATGGAGAACGTCGTCGGCCGCAGTCAAAAAATGCAGGTGCTGTTCCAAGCCGTCGCCCAGGTCTCGGAAACAGATGCCACCATCTGTCTCTACGGCGAAACGGGGACCGGCAAGGAGGTGGTGGCCAGGGTCATGCACTGCAACAGCCGCCGGAGCAAGGGGCCGTTCGTGGCGATCAACTGCGGCGCCGTGCCCGAGACGCTCTTTGAAAGCGAGCTGTTCGGCTACGTGCGCGGAGCCTTCACCGGGTCCCATGGATCCAAACGGGGGCTGTTTCAGAGTGCGAACGGCGGCACCCTGTTCCTGGACGAGATCGCGGAGATGCCGCTTCCTATGCAGGTCAAGCTGCTCCGCGCGATTCAGGAGAAGGAGGTGCGGGAGCTGGGGGCGGAGCATCCGACGAAGGTGGACGTCCGGATCATCACGGCGACCAACAGGGATCTGGGCCAGGCCGTTCAGACGGGCTCCTTCCGGAGCGACCTCTATTACCGGATCAACGTCATCCCGCTGACCATTCCACCGCTGCGAGAGCGGCGCGATGACATCCCGCTGCTGGCGCAGCACTTTCTCGAGCAGAGCAAACAGCGCATTGGCAAGGACATGCGTGGGTTTTCGCCCGCGGCCATGCAAAAGCTGATGCTCTATCCGTGGCCGGGCAACGTCCGGGAGCTGGAAAACGTCATCGAAAAGGCGGTGATTCTGTCCCGTCACGACATGATCGGGCCGGAGCTGATTCCCTCCGTGTCGGCCTCCGGGCAGCCTTCGCTTCAGCCCTTGACGGAAGCCAAGGAGGCCTTTGAAAAGAGATACCTCAAGGAGGTCCTGGAGCTCAGCGGGGGGAACATTTCCCGGGCGGCCCAGGTTGCCGGGCGCTACCGCGCCGACTTCTACAAGATGCTGAAGAAATACAACTTGCACCCCAGCGGCGCGAGGCTCAAGCCCGAGCCCGAGCTCGACCACGGCCGCCCCGGTAACGACCTTTCCACGCACTAAGATTACAGTCTGTCCCTCCACCCTTTTTCGCACGGTGCCCCACTCCCCTCCCTCTCTCCCGGCGAGGCAGAGGCCTCGGCTGGGGGGGAGCGCCTGCTCCCCCCTTTTTGAACTTCGGGAGGTGTGATGCCCACGTCCCCGCGGCCTCTCCACACCCCTTGACCCGGTTCCGGGAACTCTCTACGCTGTGGTAAAAAGCACCAAAGGACTGAAAGCCTGTATTGGTTCGCGGGGAGGGTATGGCTGGCCAGGTCGGCACAATTCTTGTCGTAGACGATGAGGCGGAAATGCGCGAGTTGGTTCGCGACGTGCTCCAGGACCGCGGTCATGACGTCAGCGTGGCCGAGCACGGTAGGGACGCATTGAAACAGCTCGCGGAGCGAGACTTCAGCGTTGTGGTGACCGACCTGCGCATGAAAGAGATGGAGGGCATCGAGCTGCTGACCGAGGTCAAGCGGGCCTATCCGCACGTCAATGTGATCCTGATGACCGCCTTCGGCACGGTTGAGACCGCCGTCGAGGCGATGAAGCAGGGCGCGTATGACTACCTGATCAAGCCGGTCAAGACCGACGAGCTCGTGGCGGTGGCCGAGCGGGCGGTGCACGAGGTCGCCTTGCGCCGCGAGGTTGAGCATCTCAGGCAGGCGGTCCTGCGCGAGTACAGCTTTCACCAGATTCTCGGAAAGAGCAAGGCGATGCGCGACGTGTTCGACCTGATCAAGCGGGTCGCCGACAGTCCGACGAACGTGCTGATCACGGGCGAAAGCGGCACGGGCAAGGAGCTCGTCGCGAAAGCCATTCACTATAATAGCGAGCGTCGGGTGGCGCCCTTCGTGCCGGTCAATTGCGCCGCGATTCCGGAAGCCCTCCTCGAAAGTGAGCTGTTCGGACACCTGAAAGGGTCGTTCACCGACGCGAAATCGGACAAGCGGGGACTCTTCGAGGAGGCGCAGGGGGGCAGCCTCTTTCTCGATGAGATCAGCGAGCTGCCGCTCATGCTTCAGGCCAAGCTGTTGCGGGCGATCCAGGAGCGCGAGATCCGGAGGGTGGGCGCGACGCGCTCCGTTCCGGTCGACGTGCGCATCATCGTCTCCACGAATTTGTCGTTGGACGAGGAAGTCAAGGCCAAGCGCTTCCGGGAGGATCTGTATTACCGGCTCAACGTCATCGAGATCCATATGCCGCCGCTCCGCGACCGTCGAGACGACATTCCGCTGCTGGCCGAGGCGTTTCTCAAGAAGTACGCGGAGGAGAGCCACAAGCAGTTGACCGGGATCAGCGAGACCGCGCTCGCCCTGATGGTCGATTACGCCTGGCCCGGCAACGTACGCGAGCTGGAGAACGTGATCGAGCGTGCGGTCACGCTGGCTCGTGGCGACAAGATCACCCCGACGGACCTTCCGGAGCCCATCCAAGGCTCGCGCGGCGACCGACGCGTCATTGACGAAGCCGTCGAGCGGCA
>JBFGRM010000105.1:0-8345 GCA_041563675.1 Nitrospiraceae bacterium
GCTCAAAGAAGGACCCAGCTGGAGCACATCAAAAGGCATAGTCGAAACGAAGGTGTAGGCCGAGGTTAAAGGCGCGAGTCCGCGGCTCCACCACGATGAGGGAGAACCGGGGGCCAAAGGCGTCGGAGGAGCGGTAGACGAGGTGATCCTTGTCACGTTGCCGGCGCGCCAGGCTGAGGCGATCAAGATCCACGACGACCTCTTCCACGCGATCGAGTGCATCCTCGTCCGGCTGCGTGATCTTCTCGATGCAACTCTCCTCCCAGCGTTCGATTCGGATCTTGCAGCCCGGTGTGAGCCCGACACTTGACTGCTCATCCGGAGTGGACACCTGCCCGGCGGCGCTTCGGACCGTGTGCCTTCCCACCTCGGCGTAGCTCTCCGTCCCTGTGAAGATCAGCACACAGAGGGCGAAGGTCGTCCACGCGCCTCGAGGAAGCCCGGGCCGGCCCCATCCGGCTGGGCAGTATGGCGCAGCATCGCGCCGCGTCGGGGATCCGGCCGTCCACGTCCGGTCTCTGCTCCGGCTTTCTCCCGGTTCATCGCGCATCGCGGCTTCACTCCCCCCATGTGACCTGCCTGGTGCAAGGAGATTGCCGGCACCCGATCCGCGAAGGTCTTGCCTCGCCTCGTGTCCCGATCATGTTGTTTCTTGTTCAATTTCACGTGGCAGAGTTTCACGTTTCCCACCGGATGAGGCAAGACGGGCGCTGTCGACGATCGAGCCTTGCTGTCAACGAGATCAACAGGCCTGCGCTGACGGATACGTCCGTGGAGGGGGACGGCGAGTGGGTGCGGCCTCTGCGGTCAACGGCCGGGACGGGACCGGCCGCGTGCTCAACGAATCGGAGCCCGCCAACGGAAGGGAAGGAATGGAAGGTCTGGTGCGAGGGCGTGGCGAGCGGCGAGGTCAATCCCCGACCGGGGAGGGGCTCGCGGAAGTGGACAGGTCGCCATCGAGGACCTGTCGGACCATTCGGACCAGCACATCGGGGGTAAAGGGCTTCTGGAGCAAGTGGTGGGCCCCGCTCGCGATTTTCCTCCGCGCCATCGCACTTCTCGAATAGCCGGTCATGTAGAGCACCTTCATCGTGGGCCGCTCGCGGCTCAGCAGCGTGGCCACCTCGGGCCCACCCATCTTCGGCATCACGAGATCGGTCAGGAGGAGATCGATGGCGCCCGCGTGCTGCTTGCTGACCTCGAGGGCCTCACTGCCGTTTTCCGCCTCGAGGACGGCGTAGCCGCTCTGTTCCAGGGCCTGCCGCAGCAGGGCTCGTACTCCCGGTTGATCCTCGACGAGCAACACGGTCTCCGTACCGCCGACCGTGACCGCCTCGGGTTTCTCCTGCTCCTCCGGCTGGGCGGACGCATCGACCCGGGGTAAATAGATTTTGAAGGTGGTCCCCTGTCCGGGCTCGCTGTCGACAAAGATGAACCCCCCGCTTTGCTTGATAATCCCGTAGGAAGTGGCAAGGCCCAGACCGGTTCCCTCCCCCTGGGCTTTGGTCGTGAAAAATGGTTCGAACACGTGGGATTGGGTTTCCTTGTCCATCCCCAATCCTGTATCGGTGACCGACAGCGAGGCGAACCGCCCCGAAAGCTCGACTTGGCCTCGTCTGTACGCGGTCGAGAAATCGATGTTGGCGGTCTCGATCGTCAGTTGACCGTCCTCGGGCATCGCGTCGCGGGCGTTGAGGAGCAGATTCATGAGAACCTGCTGAATCTGTCCGGGGTCCGCCTCCACGTTGCCCAGTTTCGGATCCAGCTTGGTCACGAGATGAATATGCTCGCCGATCACACGCGATAACATCGGGGTGAGCTCGGTGACGACCGCATTCAGGTTCAGGATTTTCGGCTTCAGCACCTGACGTCTGCTGAACGCGAGGAGCTGCTGTGTCAGAGAGCTCGCATGCTCACCGGCGCGCCTGATCTCGTCAATACCCTTCCGAAGCGGGTCCGCCTTGTCCATGCGTTTTGTCAGGACGTGGCAATACCCGACAATGATGGTCAGCAGGTTGTTGAAATCGTGCGCAATGCCGCCGGCCAGCCGTCCGACCGCTTCGAGCTTTTGGGAGAGGACGAGGCGGCTCTCAAGGTCACTTTCCCTGACCTGCCGCCGATAGCTGTCGTACAGCACGCCGGCGGCCTGCACGAGAATCTCAAGCCGGCCCCGCTCCTCGCCCGTGTATCCTCCGCGGCGGTTCGCGACCCCGATGAGACCGACCACCTCGGTGCCGTGAAGAATGGGCACCCCCAGGATGTGCCGCGGCGGAGGGAGGCCGGAGGGCAGGCTGCCCGAGGGCGACGTGCCGTGACAGTCGTTCGAGAGCACGACGCGTCCACTCGTAATGACTTCTTTCAGCATCGACTCGAGGTGGAGCACCTCGCCCTCGTCGCTCGTTCCACTCTTCCGTCCGAACTTACGGACCACGCCGCGCAGCCCGCCCTCCGGAGAGAGCTCGCCGGAAGCCAGCACCTGCAAGGCTTGTCCTTCCTTCAGCACGCCGATGAACCCGTATTCGCTTCCGGTCTGCTTGAGGGCGCTGCGCAGGAGGTACGAGCTGGCGCGACCCCAATCGCCGTCTTCGAGGAACTGGGTCATGCACTCGCTGATGGCTTGCACCTGCTCGGTCTTGACCCGCAGCGCCTCTTCCGCCCGGCGGCGCTCGGTGACGTCCTCGGAGATGCCGAGCAGGTAGCGCGCGTGACCCTGCTCGTCCAGGATGGGAATCTTCTTCGTGTGGAGCGTCCGCGCCCCCTTGTGTTTGGTTTGGATGGTTTCTTCCGGGATGTCCAGTAGACGTTTTTCCTCCAACACGCTCCGATCCTGCGCGGAAAACAGATCGGCCTCCTCCTTCGGAAAGCAGTCATGGTTCGTTTTTCCGACCAGCTCGTGACGAGGGTACCCCAGGAGGTCCTCTCCGGCCTTGTTGAGCCTCACGAAGGCCAGGTTGTCCGCATCCTTGACGAAGAGCATGTTCGGAAGGTTTTCGACGATCGAGGTGATGAAGACCTGGGCCCGCAGATTCTCGTCCTCGGCTCGTTTTCGCTCATTGATATGCAAAAGGAGATCCGCCTTGTCGCGGCTCAGCTTGCGAGCCGACTCGGTGGTGACGCCATAAAACATGGCCAGGATGAACAACACGGGAATGGTCAGCAGGCGGCCCTCCTCGAGCACACCGGGCTGCCCCAGTTCGAGGTAGAGCGTCACGCCATGCGCGCCGCACAACAGGAAGGCCAGGGCGGTCATCTGTTTCAACGAAGGCGCGAAGGCGGCCAGGAGCATGATGAGGAAGTAAGTGAGGTACAGGTTGGAGCTTGCGTTGCCGGACAAATAGAGGATCAAGCTGGTCGCCAGGGTGTCGATGATCACCAAGCTTCCGGCCAGCCATTTCGTGCACCAGGCACGATCGGGCAGGAGCGCCAGGACCAGCGTGCTGCCCAACAAACCGGACACCATCAATTCACGGGGAACGGCGGGCAGAAGGGAGGCGGCCGTGAAGACCAGTTGGTAGCTGAGGACAATGGTGACCAGCGTGTGCAGGATGAGGATCAGGTACCGGTTGGCGGAACCCGCCAGCACCCGGTCGATGCCGGACTCCAACGCCTCTTTCGCCGCGGCGCCGACGCGCGCGCCTGCAGCGGTCGCATTTACACTATCCATAAAAAGAGGGTCACCTTGGCCCTTCACAGCGTGGTTGAACCGGGATGATGAGCACGAGTCCGACCGTGGACGCCACGCCGCCCCTCCCGATCACCTGCGCGTGCCCGGAAGGAATGCGCGTGTGGAGACATCTCACCGTGCGCGACGCCTCAGCTCACGACAGATTCGCAGCGACGGGTTTCGTTTGCACCGCTCTTTTGCGACGCGCAGCGCTCTCGCCCTGGGACCTCTGGCCTTGCGCACCCGCTCGTTGCGGCCATCGCTGGTCAGACGGCGAAGGGAATCGTCCCCTTGCTCCTCGCCGCTGAGGCCTCGCACGCCCGCCTGCCGGCCTCGCGCGGATTCTGAAAAGTCCGGCATCTGATCGGAGCGGACGCCCCGACCGGCGCTGACCGGTTGCGGCTGGTGCCCGGGGTCCGAACGTGAGGAGGAGGACCCGGATGGGAGCCCGACACCGGTGAAGGCCGACTCGTGGACCCACGCGACGCCGCCGGTCGGCATTTGGATCTTGTACCACTCCCCCTCTTTTCCGAGCGTCTTCACGACCGTGTCGCGCGTGAGTGTGCCCAGGGTGCGGGCTTGTCGGTTGGGTTCCCGTCGCACATACACGGGCCCATCCACCATAATCGTCAACTCGAGGACATCCGCCGGGTTGAGCCATTCGGCGGCATCCGACCCGGCATCCTTCACCAGCGCGCTGATCTTCGACGAATGTGTGGCGAAGACCACGGCCCCACCCGCCACCAACATCAGAAGTGCTGCGTAAGCCACGAAGCGCCAGGGAGATCCATGGGTCCGCGTCTTGCGCGGGGTTGCGGCTCGGAGGACCTCAGCCGGATCCACGTTGGCAAATCGAAACTCGCTCGTTGGTTTGGGCGGACGCGGGATGCGTTGGACGACCGGAGGCCTGTTCGTCGACAGAGCCGCTTCGGCAATTGGATCCTCGAGCTGCACCGTCCGGTCCTCATCGAAGCGCTCCCTGCCATTGGATCGATGCCTCGCCTCCGCCCTCGACACGGGGAGCGCTTGGGGCCCCAGTTCGAGCTGTTGCGCAAGCTGCGCAGCCGTCCAGCGACGCTGTGGGTCGCGATTCAGGCAGCCGTCGAGGACGGGCCGCCATGAAACAGGGACCTCCGATGAAACCTGCGGCGGCTTATTCATCAGGTTGGCGATGAACTCGCCCTCCGTTTCTCCCTCGTGTGCGTAGGAGCCCGTGAGACAGCGGAGCAGGGTTACGCCCAGGGCATAGACGTCCGTGGCCGACGTGATCTCGTTGGTCAGCGCTTCGGGTGCCATGTACCGCAGCGTGCCCTTGGCGCCGGAGGCGGACATTTGGGCCCCTTCGACAGCCCGAACCAAGCCGAAGTCACCCAACTTCCAGCTCCCGTTGACCCGGAGGACGTTCTCCGGCTTCACGTCGCGATGGATGGACTGCTTGGCATGAATGTGGGCAAGCGCAAGGGCAAGCCCGCGTCCCATGGCCCAGACTTCCTGTGCGGAAAGCCGATCGTGAGGCGGGATCCGCCGCGACAAGGGGCAGTCCCCGAGCTCGGTCACGAGAAAGATCATGCCCTTCAACGGCCCGTCGGGGATGAGTCCGGACGTCCGGTACCCGATGATGTATTCGTGTGTCAGCCCGGCCAAGGCCCTGATTTCCCGCAGGACCATTTCACGCTGCATCTCGTCTTCCGGGGCGAGCAGCTTCACGGCGACGTCGCCGACGTAGTTCCCGGCAATCTCCTCCACGGCCTCGAAGACCCAGCCGTAGGAGCCCTTCCCGATCTTGCGGGTGAGCCGATACCGATTATCCAGCACGGTGCCGTTGAGCAGTTCTGCGCTGATCATGGCGAGTCCGCCTTCATCATGATGGACATTCCGTGGACCGCTCGCACCCGTTCGCACGCGACAGGCAGGGCTCCGCGCCCTCCATGGTCACGTGATCTTCACCACTCCCACCGTAATGTTGTCCGCCCCGCCGGCCTCCAGCGCCGCCTTGACCAACCGTGCGGCCATCTGGGGCGCCGACTGCCCGTCCGTCGACAGGATCTCCGTGATCATCATCTCCGTCACCTGGCCGCTCAACCCGTCCGAGCAGAAGAGCAGCGTGTCGTTGGGCTTGAGTGCAAGCGCGGCCTCCTGCTGGGATGTGCCCTCGAGCCAGGGAGGCGCCACTTCGCAGCGCGATTGCGTTGCCGACCCGCCGAGACAGGCCAACAATTGGTTCCGCTGGGGGTGGACGCCCATATCCGCCTCCGGCACATGTCCCTGTTGCCGCAAGACCTCGACCACCGTCTGATCCTGCGTGCGGTAGACCCGGCTCCCGCGACGAAATACATAGAGGCGGCTGTCTCCCACGTGGGCGTGCAGAACGCTCCGGGGAGTCACCGCGGCGGCCACCACGGTCGCGCCCATGCCGCTCAGCTGCAGATGGTCGGCTGCGACCGCGCGAACGGCGCGGTCCGCCTCACGGATGGCCGAGCACAAGGTCTCGTACCGCTCGTGGGCGGATTGATTGGTGGTCAACGCGTCCACCGATTGGAGAAGCCGATCGCACACGAGCCGACTGGCGATCTCGCCCCCGGCGTGCCCGCCCATGCCGTCCGAAATCACGATGAAGACCCCCTGGTCCAGGGGCAAGGCGGCCGCGCCGACTGCGTCTTCGTTCTGTTTCCGGACGCGTCCCGGGTGGCTCAGCCATCCCGCCTCGAGTCCGGGCACGACCAGCCGATCGGCGATCAGCGGCGGGCTCGACGTGCGTTCCACTCATCCCCCACGTTCATCCGCCTTCGCTCAGGGCAGATCACTGAGCGAGAAATGCATCTTGACGCCCGCGACCTCGATGAAATCTCCGTCCTTGAGCTCCGTCTCGCCGTCAACGCCGAGATCGTTGACGCGCACGGGCTTTCCACGCTCCGGAATCGTGAGGTAGTAACCCTGGGCGCGACGGCCGATGATGGCGGCGGTCTTGGGTGCAAAGTACCCGGTCAGTCTTACGAACGCGTCGGCCTGCGAACCGACCATCGAGAGCTGCTTGGTCAAACGGTATTCCTTGTGCTCCGTCCTGCCATCGAGCACCCTCAGCACGCCGATTTTGCGCCTGGCCTTGGCCGGTGTTCCGAATTCGCCGCTGCGGATGACCACCGTCTTGTCGGACTCCTCCATCGCCGGAGGCGGGGTGGGCGCCACCGCTTTGCCCTCTTCCAGGAACACGATACGGTGCTTGCCGATCGTCACCACATCGGCATCCCGTAGCTGCTTGCGGTCCACCTTATGGCCGTTGACCAGGATGCCGTTGGTGCTCTGACGGTCTTCGACAAAGTAGACCGCCTGGATCTTGACGATGCGTGCGTGGTGTCCGGACACGGCCGCGTCGTCGAGCACCAGGTCATTGTCGGCCTTGCGGCCGATAGTGAGCTCGTCCTTGGAGATGATGCACTCTTTCAGCACCGCCCCCTGGTGTTTGAGAATCAGCTTCGGCGCCTGCGTTACGACCTCTGCCATACGTCGCCTCCTAGCTGGGAGAGTTGATGCGGGCTCCGTTGAACCACGGGCGGAGCATGCGATGCCAAAACCCCGTGGAGGTGGCCTGCTGAACCGCCACCAACACCACGGTCGTGTTGTCCTCGCCTCCACGGGCGTTGGCCAGCTCGATCAACCGAGCCGAGGCCGACTGGAGATCGGGAGTGTCTTTGATCGCGCAGAGCAGTTCCGGTGGTTCGATCCCTCGCGTCAACCCATCGGAGCACAGCAGCAGAACGTCATCGGTCTTGATGGGGACCTCCCCGAGTTCGACCTCAACGGTCGGTCCGATCCCGACGGCTCTCGTCAGCACATGCTTCTGGGTTGACCGCTGCGCCTGCGCCTCGGTCAATAACCCCGACCGCACCTGCTCGGCCACCAGGGAATGGTCTGCGGTGAGCGGGACGATGCTGTTCCCGCGAATAAGGTACAGCCGGCTGTCGCCCACATGGGCGATCGAGAGGATCTGACCCTGTATCACTGCGGCGACCACCGTGGTGCCCATCCCCCGGTAGTCGGGCCGGCTTTGAGCTTCCTGGTGGACCACATGGTTGGCACGGCGCACGGCGCTCGCGAGACGATTGGTCTGAGGCAGGAAGCCCTGATCGTACGTCCCGATGGCCTCGTAGCCATCGGGGACCGAGGCCAGCGCGTAATGATGCCGGATCGCCTCGATGGTGAGCTGACTCGCCACCTCTCCGCCTTCTTTTCCTCCCATGCCGTCGCAGACCACATACAACCCCAGGTCCGCGTCCACATGAAACCGATCCTCGTTTGTCGACCGTATTAAGCCGACATCCGACTTGGCATCACAGAGCACTGATGGTCTTCCAACCAAGGCCTTCCCCACTCTTCCTCATAAGCCTATAAAAACACGCGCCTTTCAGGCTCTTTAGGGTCGGCGCCAGGACTCAAATTCGGGGCTTTCCCGGGCCTATCCAAGCTTAGCCGAGAGCCCTAAGTTGTCAACAAACCAGCCGTCCCGGGTAACCGAAGGCTGCCCGTATGCTGTCTTCCATCTGAGCGGGAGCCTCCCGGCGACCGGGCTTTGGGGGGACCCCGGATGGGGGCGTGGCGAGACCGATGGTGGCGGCGTAGGCCCGGTGAGGACACCGCCCGTGAGGGCGCGGGCCGGCATGCTCGCCTCACGCCGGATGGGTCC
>JBFGRM010000106.1:0-8296 GCA_041563675.1 Nitrospiraceae bacterium
AAAGGTCGAGGCGGATGACCCCGGGCCCGGGTCATAGGGCAATCAGCGAACGCGATGCCGAGCGTGTCTCTCCGCGCCGTCCTGACCGCCTTCGCTGGCCTCCTGCTCGCGTTCCCCCCCGTTCCCAAAACTGCTGAGGCGACTGTCGAGTACTTCCCCATCCCCGCCGTGTCCACGTCCAAAAATGACGGGAGCGATGTGGGTCTGATCGTGCCCTTCCTGATTTCCACCCCCGAGGGGGAGCTCAAATATCTCATGGCCCCCCTGCTCATTCGGAATTCGATCGTGGGTGTCAAGGGGGCGATGAACGTGTTCGCCTACGGGACTCGAGGCCAGTCGATCAAGTTCATCGCATCCGCCGCGGAGGAGATCGAGCGTAGACTCACCCTACGCTATACCGATCCGGCGTTCGGTCAAGGACGGTTCTTTTTGGGTTTCGAAGGCGGTTTCGTCAAGAACGCCACATCCCGTTTCTTCGGCTTGGGCCAGGGCTCTGAGGAAGCAGACGAGACCAATTACACGGACCGAGAAATTCGAGCGGAATGGTATCTGGGTGTCCGGCTCGACGATGTCACGCAGATCGGCGTGTCGCAGCGGTACCGGGATGTAAAGGTGCTGAGGGGAGCGACCGATCTGCCCTTCACGCTTGCGGTCTTTCCCGATGTGGAAGGTGGCGACGGAGCGCGCATTCTGGGGAACCGCGCCTTCTTTCTGTACGACACGCGTGACAATCTGGTCTCTCCCACGGACGGCATGGCAGTGACGGCCTATGCTGAAGCGAATTGGAACTTCGACAACAAGGGCCAATCACCCTATTACCGCTACGCATTCGACATCAAAAAGCTCTTCCCCAGCCGGTCCAAGCGCGCGATCCTGGTGGCGCGCGCAAACTTGCAGACTACCTTCGGCGACGGCGTGCCGTTCTACGAGCGAAGCTCTCTTGGTGGGCAGAACAACCTTCGGGGATACGGAGAGGATCGGTTCATCGACAAGCAGCTCCTTGGCTTCAGCTTCGAGCAGCGCCTGCACATACTCCGGGCCCACATTTTCAATGTCTCCGCGGACTTCGAGTTTGCTCCCTTCGTGGACATCGGCCGGGTCTTCAACACCTTCAAAGACCTCCAGTTGTTCGACAGCTTCGAGGTGACGCCGGGCGTCGGGTTTCGCGGCCTCGTCCGACCGAACGTGGTGGGTCGGGTCGATGTGGGCGTCAGTCGCGAGGGGACCGCTGTCTTCGCCGGCCTCGATTACCCTTTCTAGTGTGGGTCTCGGGCACCGGCTCAATCATGCGGTCGCTCTTCGCCCCCCCCTCACCCTGGCCCTCTCCCCCGCTGGGGGAGAGGGGAAGAGAGGGGATCGCGCTTGGTCCCGCTGGATTCCGTGCCCCCGCTCAGGTAGACTGCCACTGCTTTGCGCCCTCACATCCACCTGTTAGGTGGAGAACCCTAAGCATGACGGCCAGGCATCAATCCACCGCGAATTCGGGCCTTCACAGAAAGTGTAGAGGGCCGTACTTGTCATCTCGGAGAGCGGTCGGGCACCATGGCCCTGCCCATGTTGACCATAGACACCTCTTGCCTGCTTACGGTGATGAGACCGCTTCTGCGGCGGTGTCTCTGGCTGCCAGCCGTGGCCCTTCGTGGTCTGCCGGGTGTAGGTTTTTCCCTACTGTTGTGGGTGACGCCGGCACTTGCTGAGAGCCGGGGCTACGGGCCCGTTCCAGTCCGCAATTTCCAAGCAATTCAGCTTCTGTTTCTGGGTATGTACGGTGATCGTGCGGCCGTCGTCCCCAAACGCACGCTGGACGTCAGGGTGGAGCTTGCCCAGACGGCCCAGATCTTCGACGAGCAAGGACCCGGAGCCTCCGCCAGCGTCAAGTTCGAGACGCTCCGTTCCGCTCTGTTTTTTCGCTATGGGCTCATGGAAAGCCTGGAGCTGAGCCTCGAAATCCCCGCGATCTACCGGTACCGGGGGTTCCTGGGGGGCGCCATCGAGCAGGTGGAGCGCCTGACCACCGGTCTGGGAGGGCCCCGTGGACGGCTCAAGGGCACGGGATTTGTATTCGATGTCAACAAGAGCGGGCGCACGCTCTTCACGGGTGGGGAGGGCGATTTTGGCCTGGGCGACGTCAGTCTGTTCGCCAAGTGGCGGGCGACCGAGGAGCGCGGGCTCTGGCCGACGGCCTCCCTTCGGTTCGGGCTCAAGCTGCCGACGGGCGACGAAGACCGGGTGTTCGGCAGCGGGCATACCGACCTGGGGGTGGGGCTCGCCCTCGAGAAGACCCTGGCGACCAGATGGATCGCCTACGTCAATGTCAACGGTGTGTTCCCAACGGGAACAGTGTCCGGGCTTTCGCTGGATCCGATCTTCTCCAGCGTGACCGCCGTCGAGTATCTCTGGACACCCCGTTTCTCGCTGGTGCTGCAGTTTGATTACTATTCGACCCCATTTGATGGCACCGGCCTCAAGATGCTGGATCGAGGTGTCACCGAAGTCGCGGCGGGCTTCAACTATCGCCTGCGGGACCACCTCCTCTGGCAGGTCTACGGTGTGGAGAACGTGGACTTCACGACCGACAGCGCCGCGGACTTCACGCTCTCTACATTGGTCACCTACCGGTTCGATACGTAGGGGGGGCCGGTGATCTGCGCCTGGGGCCAAACCTTGACAACCCCTGGGTCCTATGGGAAACTTTCCTGATAATTTTTGTCAGCCTGGGCGCTCCACCCCCCACGGTCCAAGTCGATGCCTTCCCGTGACGCAGGAAGGAAATTCACGACCAGCGAAGAGGAGAGAGTAAATATGTCGCTGCTGAAAACTGTTCACCGCCCGTCCGATCTGAAGCGGATGTCGCCGGATCAATTTCCTGAGCTCTGCCAGGAGATACGTGAACAGATCATTTCCGTCCTGTCCAATGTCGGAGGACACCTGGCTTCCAACCTCGGTGTGGTCGAGCTGACGGTCGCGCTGCATTACCTGCTCGACACCCCGACCGACAAGATCGTGTGGGACACCAGCAACCAGGCCTATGCGCACAAGTTGCTGACGGGACGACGGGAGCAGTTCCACACGCTGCGCCAGTTCGGCGGCCTGAGCGGATTCTGCAAGCGGGAGGAGAGCGAGTACGACACCTTCAATGCCGGGCATGCAGGCACCGGCGTCTCCGCGGCGGTCGGCATGGTCGAGGCGCGGGAACAGCTCGGGCAGGATCACAAGGTCGTGTGCGTCGTCGGCGATGGGGCGATGACCGCGGGGATGACGCTGGAGGGCATGCACCATGCCGGGGGGAGCAACCGGGACTTTCTCGTCATCCTGAACGACAACCAGATGTCCATCTCCAAAAATGTCGGGGCCATCTCGGCCTATCTGAACAGAACCTTCACGGGGGAGTTCTACACGAAGGTGCGGGAGGAAACCGGACACCTGCTCGAATCGATCCCGCACATCGGCGAGCAGGTCAAGCGGATGGCGCAACGGGCCGAAGAGCTGGCCAAGGGGCTGATTCTGCCGGGCGTCCTCTTCGAGGAGTTGGGGTTCACCTACGTTGGCCCCATCGACGGGCATCGATTCGATCACTTGCTCCCGACGCTGGAGAACGTGCTGAAGCTCAAAGGGCCGGTGCTCCTCCACGTGATCACGAAGAAGGGGCTGGGCTACGAGCCGGCCATGAAGGACCCGGTCTGGTTCCATGCCTGCTCGCCCTTCGTCCGAGAGACGGGCAAGCCGGCCAAGAAAGCCCCGCGCCCGAGCTATACGCAACACGCGGTGAACACCCTGATCAAGCTGGCCAAACAGGACCGCCGGATCGTGGCGATCACCGCGGCCATGTGCGAGGGGACGGGGCTGAACGCCTTCGAGAAAGAATTGCCCGATCGCATCTATGACGTCGGGATCGCCGAGCAGCATGCCGTGACCTTTGCCGGCGGCCTGGCCGCCCAGGGTATGCGACCGGTCGTCGCGCTCTATTCGACCTTCTTGCAGCGGGCCTATGACTCCCTGGTGCACGACGTCGCGACCCAGAATCTGCCGGTCACCTTCTGCATCGACCGGGGCGGTCTCGTGGCGGAGGACGGCACCACTCATCACGGCGCCTTCGATTACGCGTACCTGCGCCACGTGCCGAATATGGTCGTGATGGCCCCCAAGGACGAGAACGAGCTGCAGCACATGGTGAAAACGTGCCTGACTTACGACGGCCCTGCGTCGGTGCGGTACTCAAGGGGCTCCTGCCTGGGCGTGGAGATGGATGCGGATCCCGTGGCGCTCCCCGTCGGAAAGGGGGAGCTCTTGAAGGACGGGACGGATGTGGGTATTGTGGCGATCGGGGTCACGGTATCCCAGGCGCTCAAAGCCGCCGAGCGGCTTGAGCAGGAGGGGATCTCCGCCGCGGTCGTCAATGCGCGCTTCGTCAAGCCCCTGGACCAGGAGCTGGTCTGCGGCCTCGCTCGACGGGTCCGCTGTCTGGTGACGGTCGAGGAGGGGTGCAGGATGGGTGGGTTCGGCTCGGCGGTGCTCGAAGCTTTGTCCGAGCAGGGGATCCTTCAGGTGCCGACCAAGCTCGTCGGGCTGCCCGATTGGTACATTGAGCAGGGCCCCCAGGACCTGCTCCGCGAAAAGTACGGCCTCACTGCGGAAGGGATCTATCAGGCGGCCAAGGAGGCCGTGAAGCAGGCCGGCACCAAGGTCACCGCGCTGTAACGGTTCCCGGATATGTTCATCACCCGACGCAAGACGCGACAAGTCACGGTCGGCTCCGTCAAGATCGGCGGGGATGCCCCGATCTCCGTCCAGTCCATGACGATTCCGAGCGCGCGGGACGTGCAGGGGAACGTCGAGCAGATCAAGCAGCTCGAGGAAGCCGGTTGTGAGCTCGTCCGCGTCGCCGTCCCGGACAAGGAGTCGGCGCAGGCGCTTCCGAGGATCAGGTCGCAGATCGGCATCCCGCTCATCGCGGACATCCACTTCGACCACCGGCTGGCGTTGGAGGCCGCCAAGCACGTGGACTGCGTGCGGATCAATCCGGGCAACATCGGCGCGTGGTGGAAGGTCGAGGAGGTGGTGAAGGCGGTCAACGACCGTGGCATCCCGCTGCGCGTCGGGGTCAACGGCGGCTCGCTGGAGCGCCCCCTGCTCGAGAAATACGGCTATCCCACGGCCGCGGCCTTGGCCGAATCGGCTCTGAATGCCGTCCACGCGCTCGAGGACATCGGCTTCACCAACATGAAAGTGTCGCTCAAGGCGTCGGACGTGCACATGGCCGTGGACGCGTACTACATGTTTTCCCAGCAGTCGAACTTTCCGCTGCACATCGGGATCACCGAGGCGGGCACCGTGCAGACCGGGGCGGTGAAGTCCGCGATCGGGCTCGGCTGGCTCCTGTCGAACGGGATCGGCGACACCCTGCGCGTGTCGCTCGCCGCTGATCCGGTGGAGGAGGTGCGCGTCGGCTTTGAAATCCTCAAGTCGCTCGAGTTGCGCCATCGGGGGATCAACGTGATCGCCTGTCCGACCTGCGGCCGCGTGGAGATCGACGTGGTCCGCATGGCGAATGAGCTGGAGAAGCGTGTCGGGCACATCAAGACCCCGCTCACCGTCTCCGTCCTCGGCTGTGTCGTGAACGGCATCGGCGAGGGCAAGGAGGCCGACATCGGGATCGCCGGCGGCCAGGGCGTGGGCATCCTGTTCAAGAAGGGTGAGCGCATCGCCAAGGTGCCGATGGATCAGTTGATGGAGCGGCTGATCGAGGAAGTCGAGCAGATGGCCAAGGAGCAGGAAGCGGAGACGCCGGCCGAGGACAAGCCTGCGGGGAACGGAAACGGTCGTGACTCCGCAAAGCCCGCAAACACGCCAGAGCAATCCCCGAAGTCCCGCACAATCCCCATCCTCAACCAGCGCTGACGAGTTTCTCTCTCCTCACTCCTGACTCCTCACTGCCGGCTCAGCTTGAGTTGCCCGGAGCGGGACCGCTATAATGCCGGCCAAGGCGCCGTACCCAAGTGGTTAAGGGAGCAGTCTGCAAAACTGCGATTCGGCGGTTCGATTCCGCCCGGCGCCTCCACTCGCTCGACGTGGGGATCGAACGCTCGCCTGATGAGGTTCAACATCGTCCGCCAATTCATGCTGGTTCCATCCGCCGAAGCCTCGCGCAGCGCGTGAGGCTCCCGTCATCACGTCCTTCAGCACGATAGCCGACCATGTCTGAGTGGATTTTCCAGTACTACAAGAAGGTCGTCATCGAGCGCCCCGCCGTGTCCTTGACGGTACTCGCCTTGGTAGTCGGGTTTTTCTGCCTCCACATGCCGAACTTTAAGCTGGATGCGTCGGCCGACGCCCTCGTCTTGGAGCACGACGAGGCCCTGCAGTATTACCGGACGGTCCGGGAGACCTACGGATCCGACGACTTTCTCTTCATCACCGTTACCCCGCCCGGTGACATCCTGTCGTCGGAGTCGCTCGACACGTTGAAGGCGCTTCACGATGACCTCGCGCAAGTCGACAGGGTCGAGTCCGTCAACAGCCTGTTGAACGTGCCCCTGTTGTTCAGCCCCAAGGTAGCGATCGACGACCTCGCGAGCGGCGTCAAGACGTTGGAGTCCGGTGACGTCGATAAAGAGCTTGCGCGCAGGGAGTTCCTGGAGAGCCCGATCTACAGGAACCATCTCGTCAGCCCGGATGGCCGCACGTCCGCGATTCAGGTCATCTTCGAGCGCGATGACAAATATTTCGATCTGTTAAAAGCCCGCAACGATCTGCGGGATAAAGACTTGCGAGAGGGACTGACGGCGGAAGAGGAAGTGCAGCTGGCGAAGGCGTCTCGGGAGTTCAAGGCCTACCTGGCCATCGTGATCGAAAGGGAACGCGAGCGAATCCGGACGGTCCGAGCCATCATGGACAAATACCGGGACCGAGCCAAGTTGTTCCTGGGCGGTGCCTCCATGATCACGGCGGACATGATCAGCTTCATCGAGCACGACCTGGTCGTGTTCGGCATCGGGGTGACCGTCTTCCTGATCTTGATGCTCCTGTTCTTCTTCCGGCGGCTGCGCTGGGTGTTGTTGCCGATGGCCTGCTGTGTGATCACCGTCGCGTTCATGGTGGGGTTCCTCGGGTTCCTGGACTGGCGGGTCACGGTGATCTCCTCGAACTTCATTTCTTTGCTTCTCATCAACTCGATGTCGTTAACGATTCACCTGATCGTACGCTATCGTATCCTGGCGGAACAGAGCCCGACGGCTGACCAGAAGAAGCTGGTCGAGGATACCGTGCGCAACGTCGCCGAGCCGTGCTTCTATACGGCGATCACGACCATCGTGGCGTTTTGCTCGCTCGTCGTGAGTGACATTCGACCCGTCATCGACTTTGGCTGGATGATGACCATCGGAATCGGGGCGGCGTTTGTCCTCAATTTCACGCTCTTCCCCTCCGTTCTGGTGTTGCTCCGCCGCGAGGCGGTGACATCCGGTGGCGATGGCACGCGGTCGTTCACGCTGGCAATCGCGGCATTCACGCAAAACCATATCGGCAAGATCGTGGCCGTCTCCGCAGCCCTGGCGGTATTCGCGCTCGCCGGGATTCCCATGTTGGAGGTGGAAAACCGCTTCATCGACCATTTCAAGAGCACGACGGAGATCTACCGAGGCATGGAGCTCATTGATACGCAACTGGGCGGGACGGTCCCACTGGATGTGGTCATCGATGCCGACGAGGAGTTCTATGCCTACCTGGAGGAGCTCGAGGCCTCGGACACTTCGTTCGAGGACCCGTTTGCGGAAGAAAGTGACACCAGCGGGGTCAGCTATTGGTTCAATACCGAGATGCTCGAGAAGGCTGAGGACATTCATGACTACTTAGACAGTCTGCCTGAAGTCGGGAAGGTGCTGTCTGTGGCCACGGCGGTGAAGGTCTTTCGCACGCTTTTGGACGGTCAAATGCCGGATGATTACGACCTGGCGGTCATACGAAGAGTCATGCCGGAGAACGTCAAGGCAGCGCTGATGGATCCGTATCTGTCTCCCGACGCCAACCAGGCCCGCTTCACCATGCGCATGATCGAGTCTTCCCCCACGCTGAGACGACACGCGCTGATCGAGAAGATCAAGCAGCACCTCGTCGAAAACATGGGCTTCACCCCGGAACAAGTGCACGTCAGCGGCTTGGGGGTGCTCTACAATAATTTGCTGCAGAGCCTTTATCGATCGCAGATCCTCACCCTCGGCTTCGTCTTCCTGAGCATCCTCGTCATGTTCATCATCCTGTTCAGGAGCCTGTACCTGGCCGTGCTGGCCATCATTCCCAC
>JBFGRM010000107.1:0-8165 GCA_041563675.1 Nitrospiraceae bacterium
CGATGGATTCCGGGCGCTCCCCATCGTGGGGCTGCTGGTCTTTCTGATGGGCATCGTCATCGCGTATCAGGGCGCGGAGCAGCTGCAATCGGTGGGGGCGAACATCTTCGTGGTCGATCTGGTCGGCATTTCGCTGTTGCGCGAGATTGCCCCCCTGGTGACCGCGATCTTGATCGCCGGCCGATCCGGCTCGGCCTTCACCGCACAGATTGGCACGATGAAGGTGACGGAGGAGCTGGACGCCCTGCGGGTGCTCGGGCTGTCTCCCATGAACATGCTCGTGCTCCCCAAGGTCCTCGCGCTGGCGATCGCGCTTCCGCTGCTCACCGTGTACGCGGATATTGTCGGCGTGTTCGGCGGCATGCTGATCGCGGCCGGTCAGCTCGGCGTCAGCTTCAACGAGTTCCTCACGCGCTTCGAAGAGGCCGTCGTCCTGCGCCATTTCCTCATCGGTATCGGCAAGGCGCCGGTGTTTGCGATCATCATCGCCCTGGTCGGATGCTACCAGGGCTTCCAGATTCGCGGCGGCGTGGACGACGTGGGGCAACGAACCACGATCAGCGTGGTGCAGAGCATTTTCCTGGTTATCGTCTTTGACGCGGCCTTTTCAATTGTGCTCAGTTGGTGGAACCTGTAAGAATGGTGATGAGCTCCGCCATGACCGCCCACACGCCCGTGATCGAGACGAGCCATGTTTGTACACGGTTCGGAACCGCCACCGTGCACGAGGATGTCAGCCTGTCCGTGGTGCGGGGGGAGATCTTCGCCATCGCGGGGGGAAACGGCAGCGGAAAATCCACGCTTTTACGAGAAATTATCCTACTGCAGCGCCCCACCACTGGAACAATTCGAGTATTCGGGTATGATTTGAGTACCATTACGGAGGCTGAGGCTTTGGCCCTTCACCATCGCTGGGGGGTGATGTTCCAGCACGGGGCCCTCTTCAGCTCCCTGACGGTCGCAGAGAACGTGGCCGCCCCATTGCGGGAGCACACCAAGCTCGGCCTGCCGCTGGTTCGGGAGATCGTGGCGATCAAGCTGGGCATGACCGGGTTCCCGATGGAGAGCACCGGGAAATACCCGAGCGAGCTCAGCGGGGGGATGCGGAAGCGAGCCGCACTGGCGAGGGCCCTGGCCCTCGACCCCGAGCTGTTGTTCCTTGACGAGCCCACCGCTGGGCTTGACCCGATCGGGGCGGGAGAGTTCGACGAGCTCGTCGAGCGCCTGCAAGAGGTGCTGGGACTGACCATCGTCATGGTGACGCACGATTTGGATTCCCTCTGGCGGGTCGCCGACCGCGTGGGGGTCCTCGGGCAGGGTCGGGTGCTCGGCATCGGGACCATGCAGGAGCTGTATGCCTCACCCGAGCCCAGGATCCAGGAATTCTTCGGCGGGCCGCGCGGACGCGCGGCGAAGGAGCAAACATGGAACGACGGGTCAACTTTGTCCTAGTCGGCGCGTTGGTCGTGGTGCTGGGGATCGCCCTCGTGGGCATCATCCTCTGGCTCGGAAAGGGGGACTACCGGGCCACCTACGACCGCTACTTCGTGTACATGACCGAGTCCGTCGCAGGACTGAGCATCAATTCCCCGGTCAAGTACAACGGCGTCGAGGTCGGTTACGTCGCCGAGATCGTGCTCAATCCCGAGAACCCCGCGGAGGTCCGGCTCTCTTTGGATATCCATCGCGGCACGCCGATCAAGGAGGACACGATCGCCATGCTCTACGTCCAGGGCCTCACCGGATTCGCCATCGTCGACCTCACGGGCGGTTCGCGCGACGCGCCGCTCCTCACGGCCAAGGCGGGGCAGGCGTATCCCGTCATCCAAACCAGGCCATCCTTCTTCGCCCGCATCGATCGGACCGGCAGCAGTTTGATCAGCAATCTCAACCGGGTCCTGGAGGACACCCACCGCCTGGTCGACGCGGAAAATCGGCAGAACCTCAAGCAAATCCTGACTGATCTCGCGTCATTGACCCAGGCTGTCTCGGGTCACACCGATCGCGTGGAGCACGGCGTTGCGAGCGCCGCCGAGGCGGCGGAGAACCTGGCCGAGCTGACCTACACGCTGAATGAGCAGGTCCCGGGGATCCTCGTCCGCGTCGACCGCAGCATGGCGGCCGTGGAGCGTATGACCCACACGGTGTCGAAAACCAGCGCCGCCCTCAATTCGGTCGTGCGGGACTCCGGGCCGAACCTGCAGCAGTTTTCTCGAGAGACTCTTGCGGAAACCGGGCTCTTGGTCGCCGAGCTGCGGCAGCTCACCGCGAACCTCTCGCGGCTGACGCGGCATCTGGAGCAAGAGCCTCAATCATTGGTCTTCGGACGGACCGCAAGCACCCCCGGTCCGGGAGAATAGCCCATGCGCCGTCTCCTCACAGTTCCCTTTCTACTCGTGGGTCTCGCGACCTTCGTGCTGCTCGTCATCCAGGGATGCCTCCCGACTCGGCCCGGCCCGGTGATCCAGACCTATCAGTTGAATCCCGTCCCCGATCCCGAGCATTCGGCGCGCCCGGTGTACCAACCCGTTCCGGCGACGCTGCTCGTCAACACGCCGAAGGCACGCGCGGGATTCGATACGCCTCGGATGGCTTACGTGAAACGGCCGCACGAGCTCCAGTACTTCTCCAAGAATCAATGGGCGGAGACGCCGGCGCGCATGCTGACCCCTCCGCTCACGCAGGCGTTGGAGCGCAGCGGCATCTGGGACGCGGTCGTCGTGATGCCGAGCATCGTGCGCGGGTCCTACCGGCTCGATATTGACAACCTTGTCCTTCAACAGGAGTTTCTCGAGTCGCCCAGCCAGATTCACCTCTCCCTGCGCGCCCAACTGATCGACGTGCACAAGCAGTGCGTGATGGGCACGACCGACTTCGACGTCCTCCAGCCTGCGTCCTCTGACGATCCCTACGGCGGCGTGCTCGCCGCCAACCAGGCCGCAGCCAAGCTGCTGGAGCAGCTCGTCGCCTGGCTCAGCACCTATATGAACGAGAGCGCACAGCAAGGGTGCGAACGCTCCTCTCCCACCTCCAACCGGACCGGGATGCGGAAAAATATTTGACCGGGGCATGGAGGCCACGGCAGCCACACCACTGTTACCCGTCGGCCGCTACGACGCCGCGATCTTCGACCTCGACGGAGTCGTCACCCGCACCGCCAGGGTGCACGCGGCCGCCTGGAAGCAGGTCTTCGACGAGTACCTGACCCGACGGGCGTCCCGCGAGGGCGGGCCCCTCGCGCCCTTCGACGCGGAGGAGGATTACCGGCGCTACGTGGATGGGAAGCCCCGCGAGGACGGCGTGCGCAGCTTTCTCGCCTCGCGCGGCATCGACCTCCCCCACGGGAAACCGGACGACCCCGAAGACCGGGAGACGGTCTGCGGGCTCGGCAACCGAAAGAACGGTTGTTTCCGCCAAGCCCTCCGCGAGCGCGGCGTCGAGCCCTTTGAATCGACGATCCGCTTCATCCATGCCCTCCGAGGCTCCGGCCTCAAAACGGCGGTCGTTTCATCCAGCCAAAATTGCGTCGATGTCCTCGAGGCCGCCGGCATCCGAAACCTGTTCGACGCCAAGGTCGACGGGATGGACCTGCTTGAGAAGGGTCTTCGAGGCAAGCCTTCGCCCGACATGTTTCTGCACGCGGCGGCCCTCTTGCGCGTCTCACCGGACCGCGCCATGGTTTTCGAGGACGCGATCGCCGGGGTGCAGGCCGGGCGGGCGGGAAAGTTCGGCCTGGTGATCGGCGTGGATCGCAGCGGGCAGGCCGACCGCCTCCGGGCGGAGGGCGCTGGGCTGGTGATCGAGGACCTCGGCGCGCTACGCGTCGAGAGCGAGCTCCGTCGGCTCCGGTCGCTGCCGTCCGCCCTCGCGGGGCTCGAGGATATTCTGTATCAGGCGGCGCACCGCCGGTTGGTCGTGTTTCTGGACTACGACGGCACCCTGACGCCCATTGCGAGCCGCCCGGCCGACGCGGTGCTGGCGGACTCCATGCGGCAGACGCTGGAGCGTCTGGCCCGGGATGTCCCCGTGGGCATTATCAGCGGCCGTGACCGGCCGGAAGTTGAGCGCCTCGTCGGTCTGCGCCACCTGTATTACGCCGGCAGCCACGGCTTCGACATCGCCGGCCCCGAGGGAGGCCGTATCCGTCACGAGCTCGCGACAGACCATCTGCCCGACCTCGACCGGGCGGAACAGGCCCTCAAGACCCTCCTTGGAGACGTGCCGGGCGCCTGGGTCGAGCGGAAGAAGTTCTCCGTCGCCGTGCATTACCGCCAGGTGGCCGAACAGGATGAGCAGGCGGTCAGTCGGGCCGTGGACCGTGTGGCGGCGGGAGCACCCGCGCTTCGGAAGCAAGGCGGTAAGAAGATCTACGAGCTTCAACCCGCCATCGACTGGGGCAAAGGGAAGGCTGTGCTCTGGCTGCTCGACGCCATAGATACCGCGCAAGCGGAGCCCTATCCCATCTACATCGGTGACGACGTGACAGATGAGGATGCGTTCCGGGCTCTGGCCGGCCTCGGTGTTGGTATCGTGGTCGGGGACGACGACCGCACAACCGCCGCCTCCTATGCGCTCAGCACCCCGAAGGAGGTGGAGCACTTTCTCAACCGGTTGAGCGGGATGCGGAGGGAGACGACGCGATGAGCGGGTGGTCGCTTGTCTACGACGGGTTCAACCCGGCGCAGGAGTCGTTGCGCGAAGCCCTGTGCACGCTCGGCAACGGCTATTTCGCGACACGCGGGGCGTCGCCGGAAGCCCAAGCCGACGACATTCACTACCCCGGCACCTATTTGGCAGGCGGCTACAATCGGCTGAGCACCGATCTCTCCGGCCGGGTGGTGGAAAACGAGGACCTGGTCAATCTCCCGAATTGGCTCCCCCTGACGTTTCGCCTCCACGGCGGCAACTGGTTCAGCCTGCGGGCCGCCGACATCATCACCTATCGGCAGGAGCTGCGCCTGCGCGAGGGACTGCTCGTCAGCACCGTCCGGTGTCAGGACGCGCAGGGACGTGTCACGTCTCTTCAGTGGCGGCGCTTCGTCCACCTGGGCTTCATGCACCTGGCCGGCCTCGAGCTGACCCTGACCCCGGAGAACTGGTCAGGTTCCGTGGATCTGCGCTCGGCCCTGGACGGACGGGTCGTCAATGCCGGCGTGAAACGCTACCAGGCGCTCAGCAGCCGACATCTTGAGGTCGTGGAATCGGGGGCGGTCGGTGACGAGGCGCTCTATCTGAAGGTCCGGACCTCGCAGTCGGGGCTCGAGGTCGCGCAAGCCGCTCGAACGCGCTGTTTCCAGAAAGATCGGCTTACTGAGGGCGAGCGCTCGCTCGTGCAGGAGCCGGGATATGTCGGCGAGGAGCGCGTGCTCGAGCTTGACGCCGGCCAGCCGTTGGTCATCGAAAAGATCGTCGCGCTGTATTCGTCACGCGATCGGGCCACGTCCGAATGCGGCCTTCAGGCGCGCGAGGCGGCCCAGCGGGCGGGCGGGTTCACCGAGCTGCTCGAGAGTCATACCAAGCGATGGGATCGTCTCTGGCAGCGGTGCGACATTGCGACGGAGGATCACAACCACTCCCAGTACGTCTTGAGGCTGCACCTGTTTCACCTCCTGCAGACCCTTTCTCCCAACAGCATCGACCTTGATGTCGGCGTCCCCGCCCGCGGCCTCCACGGCGAGGCGTACCGGGGCCACGTCTTCTGGGATGAGCTGTTCGTCCTGCCCCTGCTCAATCTTCGCATTCCCGACATCGCCCGCTCCGCCCTGCGGTACCGGCACCGCCGCCTTGACCGTGCGAGGGCCAATGCGGCCGAGGCCGGATTCCGCGGGGCCATGTTTCCTTGGCAGAGCGGGAGCGACGGGCGCGAGGAGAGCCAGATCCTCCATCTCAATCCGCAGTCCGGCCGCTGGACCCCGGACAACAGCCGGTTGCAGCATCATGTCAACTCGGCGATTGCTTACAACGTGTGGCAGTACTACCAGGTGACGAACGACTGGGAATTCTTGTCCTTCTACGGCGCGGAGATGATCCTGGAGATCGCGCGTTTCTGGGCGAGCCTCGCCCGCTACAACCCATCACTCGACCGCTACGAGATCCTCGGCGTGATGGGCCCCGACGAATACCACGACCGGTACCCGTGGGGACAAGAGCCGGGCCTCAACAACAACGCCTACACGAATATCATGGCTGCCTGGGTGCTCTGTCGCGCGCTCGAGGTCTTGAACCTCTTGGCCGACGACCACCGGACTGAGCTGCGCGAGGTCCTCACCATCACGCGGGAGGAAGTGGAGCTCTGGGAGGAGATCAGTCGTAAAATGAGGGTGCCCTTTCATGATGGGGGCATCATCAGCCAGTTCGAGGGGTATGAGCGGCTCGATGAATTCGACTGGAACCGCTACCGGCGGAAGTATGGTAACATCCAGCGCCTGGATCGCATCCTGGAGGCTGAAGGCGACACGACCAATCGGTACAAAGTGTCCAAGCAGGCCGACGTGTTGATGCTCTTCTATCTCTTTTCCTCCGAAGAGCTGCGGGCCTTGTTCAGGCGGCTGACATACCGGTTCAAATACGAAACGATTCCCAAGAATATCGAATATTACTTGCGCCGCACGTCGGATGGGTCGTCGCTCAGTCGCATGGTGCACTCCTGGGTGCTCGCCCGATCGGACCGCGAGCGGTCATGGAAGCTGTTCACCGAGGCGCTGACCGTCGACGTGGCCGACATCCAGGGCGGCACGACGTCGGAAGGCATCCACCTCGGCGCCATGGCCGGCACCGTCGACCTGATTCAGCGTGCGCACACGGGCATCGAGACCCGGAGCGACACCTTGTATTTCAACCCGTGCCTACCGGGCGAGCTCGGCAGGTTGTCCCTTTGCATCTTTTACCGAGGGCACTCGCTCGCCGTCGGCATCACGCGCGATCGGCTGCGCATCGTCTCGCGCATGGGCCGCGCCCGCCCGGTCAGGATCGGCGTGAAGAAGAGGATTTTTCGACTGAAACCGGGCGAGCACATCGACGTTCACCTCTAACCCGCTCCCGCATGACCGAGCTCCATCTGCACCGTCCCCATGACTGATTCGCTGCTGTTACCCTGGCTCACCTTCCTCGCCAGCGCCGTCGTCATCGTCGTGGCCGGGACGAAGCTGTCGCACTTCGGGGATCAACTCTCCGACCTGACCGGCCTCGGCGGACTCTGGATCGGCGTCATTCTGATGGCGGGCGCCACCTCCCTCCCAGAAGTCTTCACGACCATCAGCGCCTCCCTGATCGACGCCCCTGATATCGCCGCCGGCGACCTGTTCGGTGCCGTGATGACCAATATGCTCACGCTGGGCATCATCGATCAAATCTTTCGCCAGAAACAGGTCTGGCGGCAGGCTGCGTTTGGTCACACGCTTGTGGCCGCGCTCGCGATGGTACTGGTTGCTCTGGCGGGCCTCTTCACGCTGCTCAAGCCGGATATCACTCGCATGGCGCTTGGGATCGACACGCTGATCCTGCTCGTCCTCTACGTGCTGGGGATGCGGCTCGTGTACCGGCAGGAATACTTCAGCCGGCAACACGAAGAGGCCGAACGGGTGGCCGCGGAGAGTGCGGGCAGTGAGGAGGATCAGCACCGGCGCAGATCGTCACGGAAGCAGGCGTTGCGCAGGGCCTCGATCGGATTCGGCCTCTCGACCCTCGCCATCCTCGTCAGCGCGCCCTTTCTGGCGACTTCGGCGGAGCTGATCGCGGAGCGGTCGGGGGTCACCGAGACCTTCATCGGAACCTCGCTGGTGGCGATCACGACGAGCATGCCGGAGCTGGTCACCTCCATCGCCGCTGTCCGCCTCGGGGCCTTCGACCTGGCTGTCGGCAATCTGTACGGCAGCAACGCGTTCAACATGGCCGCCTTCTTCTTTGCCGACCTGGCCTACCGGGACGGATCGTTGCTGGCCGCGGTCGAGCCCGCCCATGCCCTTACGGCGTTCTGGGGCATCTTTCTAATGAACGTCGGCCTGATGGGGATCATCTATCGGGCCGAGAAGCGTTATTTCCTGATCGAGCCGGACAGCTTCATCATGATCCTGGGCTGGATCCTCGGTATGTGGCTGCTCTTTCGGTAGCATCCCCAGCATTCGCCCAGGCATCCCAGGCCCGCTTGGTGCCCAAGCGCGAGTGAA
>JBFGRM010000108.1:0-8122 GCA_041563675.1 Nitrospiraceae bacterium
ACCCTGCCGGCAGGAGGGGCAGGTGCGGCAGGAGTCGACGAAGCAGCCGACACCGACGGTATCGCCCTCGCGAACCTGCTTCACGGACGCGCCGACCTGGCTGACGGTGCCGATGATCTCGTGGCCGGGCACCATGGGGAAAATGCTCCCACCCCACTCGTCGCGCGCCTGATGAATGTCCGAGTGGCAGACCCCGCAGTAGCGAATCTGAATCAGGACGTCATAGGGCCCCACCGCGTGGCGCTCGAACCGGAACGGCTCGAGCGGAGCTCCCGCCTTCATTGCGGCATATCCGTTCGTGGGAAGCATGGCTTGCCCTCCTTCGATTCACGATCGACGAACCGACCCAGCGGGTCCCCTCGCCGGCCTCAGAAGCGGGCATACTGTAATACATCTCATACCGTTTCGTCAGCCTCCCCGGTCAGGAAAATGGGGGGGCCGGGGTCAAGGAAAGGTTGGAGCGGGGTAGGGCAGACCTCCCGGCAGTGGGGGTGCACGGGTCCCCAGGCAGGCGCCGGGCGTGCCCTCACCGAGACCCTGGAAAACCCCAGGTGCGGATTCCCCAATTTTCTTGCCCATACCTTCGCGTTGACGGACTATAGGCGACAGGTGGCCGGAGCTTACGGTCCGGCCTGCCGACCGGTGAGGAAGGGTAGCCTCCTAGAACCCGCAATTCATCCCTCGGGAAGGAGAATCGTGATGCTTGCAATCGTGCTGGTGGCTGCGAGTTTGTGGGTTTGTCCTGGCAACGTGTACTCGGATGAACCGCGTGAAGGCTGCGAGCCGTTTCACCAATCCGGCCAAGAGGGCTTCAGCACGATTCCTGAAGCTCCTGGCTTCGAGGGCAGCGGGGATGCCCCGGAGCCCACTGTAAAACCCCGAACCTCCGGGCAGTCGACCTCTCCGGTGATCGTCGAAGAGAATGTGGGTCGTCCCTATGATTCTGCCGAGACCTGCTCGCTCTATGCAGAATGGCGCAGCCTCTACACGAAATCCGAGGATGGGCTCGGCGCGCAGAACCTGTCCGTTGATGAGTTCGAGCGCTGGGAGAAGATCCGATATTTATTCAACAGCCTGCACCCACCCCGCTGCCCGTAAACCACCTGTCCGGCCACCCTTGGGGCTCACACGATGTCTCCTTTGAACATGGTCGTGACAAACCCAGCGCCCGTACCTCCACCCGCTCACGGGGAGCGCGTCACCTTATCCCCCAAGCACCGTGGATGGGATGACTGTCTCGTCGGGTGCGGCCGCATTATCCCAACCTGACGACACGCGCCGACCGGTAGTGAATCCTCACCATCTGGTAGAAATAACCAGCGGACTCGTGGTATGCAGTGCCCGATCTGCGAAAGCGGGTTCGGAAGGCGCCCTTACCAGGAGGTTGTGTCGATGAACAGCAAGCGACGCATTCACGATGGGATCGCCGGCGCGGTCATTGCCTTGGGCACCGCACTTGGGTACTGGGTTGACCCGCTCTGGCTCCTGGTCCCGGGTCTCCTGGGCATCACACTGCTGCAGAGCGGTTTCACCGGCTTCTGCCCGGTCTACTTCGTGCTGGATCGCACCTGCCGCGAGGAGACATCGGTCCAGAGCCCGAACCCGCAAACGCACTGAGCCCGAGCGGTCATGACCTCTTGCCGCGCGACTGTTCTGTTTTCTGACCCCTGACGCCTCACGCCTGATTCCTGACGCGATCAATTCGCCGCCGCACTCCGACACGCCATCTGAACGGGCCTTGATCGAGGGGGCCGTCCAGCGTACTGTGCGGCGAATGCGAGGCGGCGTCTCCAAGGCACGACCCAGCGATGGGCAAGGCCCGTATCGGGAGGATTTCATGAGCACGAGTGGGGCAGAAGACCGGCGGACCGAGTGGTTTGTTCCCTCCGTTGGCCCGTTGAAGCTGCGACTCTTCATCGGGCTTTTATTTCTCCCCTATACCGGCATGGTCCTGGCCTACACCGTGATCGGGTCGATGATGGCCGAGCAAATCTATTGGGATCGTGTCGGGGCCATTCTGCTGATTTACTTTCTTGCCCTGGGGATAGGAGGCCATGCGCTGGATGCGGTGGGCAGCAAGGGTCCGAAACCGTGGGGAACCGTCTTCTCGAAGCGAACGCTCCTCGCCCTCGCCATCGTATCCATCGTGGCCGCGTATACGATCGGCATCTACTATATGGTGCTGTACACACCGCTACTCTGGCTGATCGCCATTCCGGAAGGTTTCTTCCTCCTTGCCTACAACCTGGAGTGGTTTCACGGGCGCTTTCACACCGACGCCTGGTTCGGCTTCTCCTGGGGCACCCTGCCGGTCCTGGCGGGCTATGTGCTGCAGACGAACCGGTTGTCGGTGGGCTCGCTTTTGGTGGCCGCGTCCATGGGTCTCCTGAGCCTGGTAGAGATCAAGGCATCGCGACCTTACAAAACGATGAAGCGTGAGCTCGGCTCGACCGGTGAATCCAAGCCGGGCGAGCCGATGCGATCGCTCGAGTCCATCCTGAAGAGCGTCAGCCTGGGCGTCATGCTGCTGGCCGTCGGCTTGGCTGCCTGGCGCGTAATCGGCTGAGCGGTCGACTAGGCCGGCGGCTGGGAGGAGGGCGCGGGACTTTTTCTTGCCGTGACGATGGCCGATCCGTAGGCGGTGAGGTATTCCATCCTGATATCCACAAATCCAGTCTCGCGCAGGGCCTCAGTCAGCTCCGGCACCCAGCGCGTTTCCTCGATGAGCTTGGGCAGGCCGTAAAAGATCTCGCGCCAGGAGGGAAAGAGCGGGCTGCCCAAGCGCTGGAGCAGGAAGAAGTAGAGCCGGAACAGCCTGACGAGAAAGGCCCCGGGCGGAAACGTGAAATCGTGCATGAGGAGAAGCCCGCCGGGTTCGAGCATATCCTTGGTGCTGCGGGTCAGGCTCTTGAGGTCGGCGTACTTGGCCAGGTAGGACGACACCACGCAATCGAACGGCGTCTCGGAGCGGTAGTCCTCGGCGCGACCGAGCACGAGCTCCACGTTCCGCCGGCCCGCTCGGGCAATCTTGGCCCGGGCGATATCGAGGTACTCCTGCCGCAGTTCGACGCCCACCACCCGACAGTCCGGGAGCCGATCCGCGATGGCCAGGGTCGAAATTCCCGTCCCGCAAGCCAGGTCCAGGACGCGGCCGGCGGCCGGTGGAATGAGGTCGACGATCCGGCGTTTCCATCGGCGGTCGATGCCGAAGGTGGCCGCATTGACCATCCAGTCATAGGTCGGGCCGGTTCCGGAGAAGAACCGCTGCACGCGCTCGAGTCGTCGGTCGGGGTGGACCATACCTGGGGGTGCTTGTAGAACAGCGCCGGCCGTCAGTCAACCGGCGGGGCGCTCGGCCGGCTTGTCGGAGGCGCAGGTGGTTCCAGCGCCGGCCCGGCGTGCCGCCTCGGCGACGACCCGTTCGAGGTGACCGTCCAGCTCGTGGCGCATCAGCCATCGGAAGAGCCAGTGAGGCACCCACGTGTTCAACTGTATCGTCAGGTCGAGGACCGCTCGAGTGCAGCGCGCTCCGGCGAGCGGCGTGAGTTGCCACACATGGGTATAGCGGCGCAGGTCGCCACGGACCAGCCGTGTTTCCACGCGGTGCGGTGAGCTCTCCCGCGTTTCCACGAGCATGTGGAGTTCGCCCAAAAACAGGGGAGGGGACAAGTACATGTCGGTCACGGTGCGGTCTCCCCGTCGTGCCACGGACTGAACCCGAATGTGCGAGATAAACAGGTTCGGCCAGTTCAAGGCGTCGCCCAGAAGGTGTCGGGCAAGCGTGGGGGAACCGGGCAGGGTCAGGACACCTGTGGCAACCGCGATTCCCTCGCGATTGACTTCGAGGGTCAGGGGCTCGATCGCCGCCGCCCCTTGGGCGGCACCGACCATGCTCCCTGTAAGGAGAGCGGCGAGCAGGACTGGTACCGCACCATTCGGGCGCCAGTCACCGGCGAAGCCGCTGCCCGCGGTACAGGTCTCCTCGGACAGAGGCAGTCGTGACCTATTCGGTTGCGCCGCGCCGACGCGTCTTCGCTCCTTCTGCGGGACCATGCTTATCTGCGGTTCGCGGGGCCGGCGCCACCGTCCGCGACCGCGCGCCTTGTCCAAAGCCGCGGCTCGAGAGGGTGGCCACTTCGCGCCGAATGTCGTCCATGGACAGGGCGGCGTGCTTGTCGGCGGGGTCCGCCAACCCCAACGCCTGCCAGCGAATCTTGGGCTTGCGGATGACGCGCTTGATCTTGTTCTTGCTTGCATTACCGGGCCAACGTCCGCTGATCTTCATGGGGCTCCCCTGTCTCGTGATCATCCAGAGTGATGAGTGCTCATGACTGGCAGGATCACGTCACTGCGTCATGTTTACCTGGCCCCGGACCCTCCGTAAAAGGGTCACCACCGACGCGCTTCAGGCCGCCCCGGGTCCGGCCTCTCTCGCCCGAAGGGTCGAGCCCTAGGAGCAGGGGGATGACGAAAGCGGTCTCGAAGCCGTGCGACTCGCCAGGCGGAAGGGCAGGGGGCGGGGTGGTGACCGTGGCTCGTACGGCCACGAAGCGTAACATGCGCCCTGTATGGTGTCAAAGGGCTGCCCGCAGGGGGCCGGCGGGGGCCTCCGGTAGGGTGAAAAGACGAATATTTCGCCTAAGCCCTTGTGACATATGACCAATATGGCGCGAGAGGGTCGGGTAGACTAGAAGTCAGCGGGCTTTGTGTGGGGCGCTACCAACCCAATCGGATACGCACACATGATCGGCATTCTCGTCAGGCTCGTCGTGCTGCTCTCCTTCCTGATCTTCTTCGGGTGGGTGCTCGGCGGGTTCTACCTTGATGCCGTCGTCAAGAAGGGGTTGGAACGAATCGGCCCCCAGATCACCGGCACCCCGGTGTCGGTCGAGCGCGTCAATCTCTCGCTCGTGCTGGGGCGGGGCCGGGTCCAGGGACTCGTCGTGAAGAACCCGAAGGGCTACCACACGGCCAGCGCCTACTATCTTCCAAGCGCGAGGATCACGTTCGATCCGACCACCGTGATTCAGGGCAAAATTATCATCGATCGAATGGTGCTGGAGGATCTCGAGATCACCTACGAGATCAATCTCTCCGGCAACAACCTCGACAAGATCAAGAAGAACGTCCTAGCCTTCAGCAGGAAGCACGGCACGGCTCGCGACGGGACGGATCAGCGGGAGTCCGGGGAAGGGCTGAAATACGTGCAGATCAACCATTTCATCGTCAAGGACCCGAAGTTGAACGTGAGCGCCTCGATCTTCAGGGGTCGCTCGATGACGTTCGACATGGACGAGATTCACCTGCGCGATATCGGGAAAAGCTCACGCGGGGCGACAATGGACGGGGCGACCAGCCAGATTCTCGCCAGCACCGTGCGCGCCGTTCAACAGGTTGTCTCCAAATCTGGCAAAGCTCTGACCGAGAATGCCCGCCGCGTCGATGGCGCGGAGAAGCGAAAAAACATGCGGCGCGGAGGCGATGAACGCGCGGCGCAGGGACTGAAGAAAGCGACAGACCTTCTCAGCAACGCGTTCAGGTCCGTGAAGGACGCGCTCGGGAATGTCTTCAAGAAAGAGAAGACGTCCCCAACGAAGTGACGGCTGCCTCCTGACCTGGGGACTCCCGCCCCTGGGGAGAGGGCACGCCGCGGCGGACGTGCCTCCCCCTGGGTGATGACTTACGGCTTGATATAGACGTACCCCTGCCGTTGCAGGTCGGCGATACGCTTGACGGCGACGGGATGCTCGGTGGGCTGGAAGCCCGCGACCAACTTCTCCAGCGGGGTGCCGAAGAGCTTCATCGAGACCTGGCACATTTCGGCTTGGGCACCCCTGTCGATGATCATCTTGAGCTTGCCTTTCAGGTCCTGGTCGACGCTCTCTTCCTTGAAGAGCTCCAGCGCTGGGCCGTGTACCACCAGCACGATATCGATCTTGTCCGGTCCGCCCTCCGCCTCGATGTGCTTGTTGATGAGCGCCAAGGCGTACTTGGCGGTAGCGAGATCGCTGCCGTCCACGTGGTAGACGACCTTGACCTTGTCCGTGCCCGCCAGTGCATCGGCAGGGAGGGCGCTTGCCCCGAGAACCAGCACGGAACACAGCATTACAACAAGACACGTATATATACTCAGTAGCCTCATAACGGCCTCCATGGAGTGGTGAGGAGGGCGTGAGCCCACGCCCCCGTTGCCACCGATTATCCCAGGCGAGTCCCGCTCAACGCAACCGAGCCGCCTGCGAATCGGATGCCCTGGTGAGAGAAAGGGTTTTACTTCCGGACGAGGTTCGTTATAGTAACCCCACGATGCGAATGACCGACTGCTACCGGACCCAGACGCACACCTTCTCTTTTGAGTTCTTTCCGCCCAAGACCGACGAAGGGGAGAAGAAGCTCTTCGAGACGATCGCCCAACTGAAGCCCTTGGCCCCGGCCTTCGTCTCGGTGACCTATGGAGCCATGGGCACGACGCGCGCGAACACGATCCGTATCGTGGAGCACATCAAGAGCAAGATCGGGATCGAAGCGGCCGCCCACTTGACCTGCGTCGCCCAGACGCGGAAGCACATCGAGCAGATCCTCGAAGAGCTGCATGAAAAGGACATCGAAAACATCGTGGCGTTACGCGGCGACCCTCCGAAGGGCGATCCGTCCTTCACGCCAGCGCCGGGGGGGCTTCGGGGCGCGCGGGACTTGGTCGCGCTGATCCGGCGGCATCCGCGGCTCGGCAAGGCCTTCTCCATCGCCGTGGCAGGCTATCCCGAAGGCCATGTCGAATGCCCGGACAAGCGCCGCGATCTCGAATACTTGAAAGGGAAGGTCGACGAGGGGGCGGACGCGGTCATCACCCAGCTTTTCTTCCACAATCCCGATTACTTTGATTTCGTGACACGGGCCCGCGCGATCGGCATCACGGTTCCCATCGTGCCGGGAATCATGCCGGTGACGCACGGTCCGCAGATTCAGAAGTTCGCCGCGATGTGCGGCGCCAGTATCCCGCACGAGATGAAGGCGGCCATCGAGCGTTTGGGCGACGACCAGACGTCCGTTGAGGCATTCGGAATCGAGTACGCCACCAAACAATGCGCGGAGCTCCTCGCGAACGGGGCTCCGGGTCTCCATTTCTACACCCTCAATAAATCCAAAGCGACTCGCCAGATCTGCACCAACCTCGGGATGGCCGCACCCTCGCGGACTGCCTCTCGATAGCAAAGGCCCACCTCGGGACGCCATCGGGCCCGCGGGGTTAGGGGGAAGGCGCATGGGTTGGCGTTGCAGCACGTTACGATGTCGAGGGCGGCTGATCGAGTGACTCGTCTTCCCGGTCCTCCTCGCCGGGTGTCACCATGAGGCTTGCACCCGCCACTCGATAGCGCTCGCCCGCCCACAGTCCCAGATCAAGGACCTGGCACCGCTCCGAGCAGAAGGGACGCCAGGGATTGCCCTTCCACCGTGAGCGCTTCCGACAGATGGGGCAGTTCATAGGAGCGATTTTAGCACCGTGCGACTGGAGGATTGAAGCGAACCAGGCGTCAAGACGACAGGGCTGGGCAAGGCCGGTCGTGTGGGGGGAGGGGGCACGGCACGCCCACAAAGTAGGCACTGCATAATCTTTGGGCAGTGTCTTGGCTTAGGGCCGATTGGACCGAGCTGGAGCGCAGCGGGCAGGGTTGTCCACAAGCTTATTCACAGATTCTGTGGATGACATCCGGTGCATCACGCCGGGATCAATCCCCTCCCTCTCCTCACCTGCTCCCTGCGTTCGTTCCTTTCGAGCCGCACCGAAGTGAATTCGACGATTAATCGCCAAGCGGAAGCGTGATGATAAGGCCACCAAGCACATCACCCACTTTGTAAGGCGCCGCTGATTTGCCGGCCAGGTCACTGTGACACACCACGCAGCTCTGCTCGGTCGCGACCCGGGCATAGATGGCCTGAAAGTGAGGCCTTCCGCTCAGGGTGACGACGCCCGTGTAGGGCTTGGAGGGATCGAGCTGCACGGCGTCCAGCCCCCTCCGCTCGAACTCCGTTTGCGGAGCGTTGTGCTCGTTGAGCGGATGCAGGCTGGCGAGGCGATACCGCACGCCGTGTGCTTCAGCCACACGCCCGGTCGCAAGGACGA
>JBFGRM010000109.1:0-7990 GCA_041563675.1 Nitrospiraceae bacterium
CCCACCAGGAGCCCGACGGCGCTGAGCGTCGTCAGGTTGAGCTGGAACGCCCTGACCATCCGCTCCACCTGCCGGCTGCGATGAGACGGACGCGCCACCGTCACGGTCGCAGGGAGCAGGTCCCGAAGGTCCGCGGCCACCTCCTCGACGGATCGTTCCGTGCCGGTGACCACGTCTATTCGATCGAGCCGTCCCACGAGCCCGAAGAGCTCCTGGGCCGCCGCGATGTCCATGACGGCCAGGTGCTCCCAGGCCGACGACAGGTCCGTCGTCGCCGTGATCACACCCTCCACCGTCACCTGACGGCGCGCGGTGCCCACGAAGAGGTCGAGCTCACGCCCCGGTTCCAGATTCCATTTCTCCGCCAGCCGCTTGCCGACGAACAGGGTGGTCGGACGGAGCAACCGGTCAACGAACCGTTCCTCGTCGCCAGGGATCTCGACACGAAACTCTTTGAACTCGGCGGCCTCGAGCAGGTCCAGCGCCAGGATGCGCATCGTCTGCTGGGCCTGCGGTCCGGAGGCCACTGTGCCGCCGATCGCCAAGACCGGCAGGGCGGCGGCCACGTCCGGATGACGCCGCACGGGCACGATCAGTCGTTCGTCGAACCCGAGGTCTCCGGCGGTGATCTGGAGCGTGGCCTGCCCGGCGACGGAGGTGACCGCCTCCTCGAAGGATCGCAGCACTTCGACGTTGGCGGTTCGGATGGCGACGGAGACCGAGACGCCGAGGGCGATGCCGACCACGGTGATGGTGGTGCGGATGGGGCGCCCGGTCAGGTGGCGTTGCGCAAGAATGCGTAGGGCCGTGGTGAGCACGTAGACTCGCAGAGAATAACGGGATAACCAGAATCCCGTAGCCTTGTTTACAGAGCGGTCAAAACTTTGTTACAGTGTTCGTTCGGAGAGTCCAGACCATGACGAGAGGAAGGGCGACACAGAAAAAGCGCCGCAAGGCCAAGCCGAGCAAAGCCGCCAAGTCTGCGGGAGCGCTGACCCCGCGTCAGAAGGAAATTCTTCGGCTGGTCGCGCAGGGACTGACGAATCGCGAGGTCGCCCATGCCTTGAGGATCAGCGTGCGCACGGTGGAAGTGCATCGCTTCAACTTGATGCGCCGCCTGCGGGTCCGCAACGTCGCCCAACTGCTCCGCCAGGCCCTGCTTCTGCGCCTCCTTCCCAAGAACTTCATGTCCCGGTAGCCTGCTAGAGCTCTCGTAGTTTCCCGACACAGGCCGACGGCGACGCGTAGCCCTTCTTTTCCAGCACGCTCGCCAGCTCCGCTTCCAAGCGAGAGAACACCCCGACCCCTTCTTCCACGAGTTGCGTGCCGATCTGCACGGCCGACGCGCCGCAGAGGAGGTGCTCGAAGGCATCCGTCCCGTTCACGACGCCCCCCGTGCCGATGATCGGCATCCGCCCCTGAAACAACTTCCAGAAGGCGCGCACGTTCGCCAGGGCAACGGGCTTGATCAGGCTGCCGCCGAGGCCGCCGAACCCGCCCTTCGGCTTGATTACGACGGCCTCGCGCTCCGGATCGACGACGAGGCCGTTCCCGACCGAGTTGATGAGGGAAAGGAAGTCCACCCCGACCCGATCGAGCACCTGCGCCATCCTCTCGTGGTGCGCCGGATCGAAGTAGGGCGGCAGCTTGACGCCCATCGCCACGCGGACGACCTCGCGGAGCTGGCGGAGCACCCGCTCCGATGCCTCGCTGTCATAGCCGATTTGCGGCTCGCCGGGGATGTTGGGGCAAGAGAGGTTGATCTCCATCAGGTCGGGACCGGCGGCGGCAATGGTCCGCGCAATCGTCACGAAGTCTTGCTCGCACAACCCGGCCACGCTCGCGATCACCGGCTTGCCGAACCGCTTGAGCTCGGGGATGAGCTCCGCATAGGCGCGGTAGCCGAGATTCGGGAGCCCCATCGAATTGATGGAGCCCAGCGGGATGGCTTGATACCGCGGCTCCGGATTGCCCTGGCGCGACTCGAGCGTCATCGATTTGGTGACCACCGCGCCGGCTCGTGAGGTGGCCAGCGCCATGAGCTCGTCACGGGTGACACAGAGCGCCCCCGAGGCGTTCATGAAGCAGCCGGGGAATCGGACCCCGGCGATCGTGACGGAGAGGTCCATGGGCTTCACGCCGGCACCGGTTCCGGCACGAGCCTGCCGTCGTGCAGGATGTGCATCCGATCGGCTTGGCGCGCCGCCGCCTGGCTGTGTGTCACGAGGAAGATCGTTTGCCCCAGCTCTCGCTGAAGCCTCTTCAGGAGCGTGATGATGTCGGCCCCATGCTTGCTGTCCAGGTTTCCGGTCGGCTCATCGGCCAGGATGAGCGGAGGCCGGTGCACCAGCGCCCTGGCCACGGCGACCCGCTGCTGCTCGCCGCCCGACAACTCACTGGGTCGGTGGCGCGCCCGCGGCACCATATCGACAATCGCGAGGCTCTCGGCCACGCGCTGGCGAACAGCCTTCCCGCTTTCGCCCCGCAGCAGGAGCGGCAGCGCGACATTCTCCTCCGCGGTCAGGCCGGGGATGAGGTGAAAGGCCTGAAAGACCATCCCGATCACCTCGCGCCGCACCCTGGTCCAGTCGGCATCACTGAAGCTGGCGGCCGACCGGCCCAGCAGGACCACCTCGCCGGAGGTCGGCTGGTCAAGCCCGGCGATGAGGTTCAACAACGTGCTCTTGCCGCAGCCGCTCGGACCCATCAGCGCGCAAAACTCACCCTTGGCGAGCTCGAGGGAGACTCCCCGCAACGCGTCGATCACCGCACCGCCGCGCAGGTACTGCTTGGTCACTTCGTGAAGCGATATCATATACTAATAATATCTTAATACTTTCCGTCGTTCCGTCCGCTATCCGTCGGGCCCGTGGCTCGTTCTTACCACAACCTTGTTGACCCCCACAACCTTGACAGGCGCACTGCGACGGGCTACACAGCTTCTGCGCCGAGCTTTTCGCACACCCGCTCACCTCGGCCTGATTCGCGGGAGCTTCTGTGTCGTCCCTCGCCACGCTCGCCCGGCATCTCCTCCACACGCTCTTGCCCATGGGCTGTGCGTCCTGCGGGGTCGCGCTGGGCGGAGACCCGGTGCCATTTTTCTGCCGATCATGCTGGCGTAAGATCCGGCCGTTGGCGGGACCGGCTTGCCCGCGATGCGGCCGGCCCTTCCCTTCCCCGGCGGCGCTCCGCTACAGTCCGGCTCATCGCTGCAGCGACTGCCACCACCGGAGGCCGTCCTACACGCGGGCGTGGTCCTTGTACGCCTACGAGGGGCCCCTCCGTGACGCCATCTGCTTGTACAAATATCGTGGCAAGGTGTCGCTGCGAGACGCGCTGGGTCAGCTCATGGTGCGACATTGGCCCGACGTCGAGCCGGTGGACATGGTGATCCCGGTTCCCCTGCATCCAACGCGTTTGCGCGAGCGGCAGTTCAACCAGGTTTTGCTTCTCGCCGACGGGCTCAGCCGTCGAGCAGGTGCGCCCGTTCGACCCGCCATGCTGACTCGCAGCCGGGAGACGAGGCCGCAGGCCGGGCTGACTCGACGGCAGCGCCGGCTCGGCTTGCGCCGCTGTTTTACCGTGCCCAGGCCGGAGACCATCGCGGGCAAGCGGATCCTGCTGATCGACGACGTCTTTACGACCGGCACGACGGTCAACGAGTGCGCCAAAGCGCTGCGCAAAGCCGGCTCGGGGGACGTGTATGTGGTGACCCTCGCAAGAACACTCTAATCACAAAGTTTTGAGTTCTTAACTCTGAGTTTTGAGTTATAATGGTTAGATACCCATTCCGTCATGCCTGCGAAAGCAGGCATCCATCTGCGCGCTAGCACGGCGGGATGCGCGCGGCGCAGCGACAGGGCCTGGATTCCTGCTTTCGCAGGAATGACGGAGGGGACGCAGTAAAGTAAAGACTCGCAACTGTTTCTTATGCCGATCTATGAATACCGGTGCAATGACTGCCGAAAGCGCTGCACCTTTCTGGTGCTGAGCTCGAACAATCCACCTCCCGTGCAGTGCAAACATTGCCAGGGCCAGAACCTCGAGCGTGTCATGTCGCGCTTCGCGGCGCCAAAGTCGGAGGACGCGCGGCTGGAATCCCTGGCGGATCCCTCCAAGCTCGGCGATGTGGACGAGAACGACCCGCGAAGCATGGCGAAATTCATGAAGAAGTTGGGGCAGGAGATGGGCGAGGACTTTGGCGACGAGATGGATCAGGCCATGGATGAGACGGAGGCCGGGGCCGCGGATGGGGAGGCTGGTGACATAGATTGACAGGGACTGTCATAAATCTTCTTGACATTCAAGGCTGGCCTCCCTAGTATTTCTTCTCTAACTGCGGTCTTCCCACCCACGCTGGCAGCGACACGATGGATTTACGTCATGCCCCAGCAGCCCAAGGACGAACTGCTGACCGCAGCCGAAACCTGCCGCTATCTGAAAATTACGCCGCGGACCTTGTATCGGTACCTGAAAAGCCACCAGATTCCTGCCTTCAAGCTGGGCAAGGAGTGGCGATTCGTTCGGTCGGACCTCGAACAATGGATCAAGGAGCGCACCGCCGTGATGCGACAGGAATCCCAGTGAGGAGGCCGTCCCATGTTTGCGGGTGAATATCTCTGCAAGGTTGATGAGAAAGGCCGTTTCCTCGTCCCCTCCCCGATCCGAGAGGAGCTGGAGTCCCAGGGCACCGGCGTCGTGTTCCTCAAAGCGCCGGAGCAATCCCTGTGGCTGTACTCGACCTCGGAGTGGGAGAAGGTCCTCGAGCGCACCAAGTCCAAGCTAGATGACGACCAGAGCCGCTTGTTCATGCACTTTGTCGTCAATGAGGCGGGAACCTCCGAGGTGGACAAGACCGGGCGCGTGCTCATCCCGGGACGATTGCGCAAGATGATCCCGGTCGACGAGGACCAGGAGATCATTCTGGTCGGCCTCTACCACCGCATGGAAATCTGGAATCCGGCCGAGTGGCGTCGGTACCTGGCCAAGACGGAGGATAAGTACGAGCAGCAGCTCAACCGGATCCTGAATCTTTTGTAGCCACCCCTCGCCTGTGCCCAAGCCACGCAGAACTCGCCCCTCTCCGCTTCGTGTCGTTGCGGCCCGCCGCACGTCCTATCGGCCCCCGCAATCCCGCGCCAAGCCGCGAGCCGACGAGCCCGCGGTGGGATCCTCCCCCGCGATCCTGAGGCGTGTCCGCTCGCCGCGCATACTCCCTGGGGAGCCTCGGCAGGCCCTTTCGGGATCCGTCACCGCGGACAGCATGACCCTGACGCTGCCGCTGCCACCGAGCGTGAACCATCAATACGCCACGGTCAATGGTCGCCGCGTCCTGTCGGCACGCGGCCGATCCTTCAAACAGGTCGTGGCGCAACAAATCCTGATCTCGCTCGCCGGGATCGCGGGCCGGGATCCCTGGCTTCGAAAACTGCGCACCGACTTTCTCGGCCTGACGGTGCGGTTCTATTTTCCCAGCCTGCTCCGGCGCGACGTGGACGGAGGCCTCAAGATCACTCAGGACGCCCTCTGCCAAGCGCTCGGAATCAACGACAACCGCATTCTCCACATTCACCTGATCAAAGCCCTGGACTCCTCGAGACCGCGCATGGAGGTCTCGCTGTTCTGCAGCGAGCCCGCGCGCACCGCTCAACCGCCGGCCCGCGCCCTGCCCGCGAAGTAATTTTCCGGCCTCTCCCAACCTGCAGGATCGTGCGGCTTCGCCGCTCGTGACAGCGTCGCTCTCCCTTTTATCCAGCCCTGCTCATTGTTGGTCACACCAACGCATCTGCTTCGGAAGCGCAAACAAAAAGGCCATGTTGTCCGGAGGACAACATGGCCTCATCTCTGGGTGCGCGTCGATCGGCGCGATTACTGTCTGACGGTGATCCGGTCGTAAATTTTATCGAAGGTCGTCTTGGGCAGAACGTTCTTCGCGACGATCTCGCCCCTGATCCGGTACGGGCGATTCGAGACGACTCGGCCCGCATCTTCCTTCGACAGACCCAATTTCAGCACCATGTCATTGACGGAGGCCGTGTTTAAATTCACGGCGGTCGGCTTGCCCCTGGTCGTCGCGGGAAGTCTGCTCGCCGCAGAAGGCGCCGGGGTCGGCTTGGGCATCGCGGCGCTCTTCGGGGTCATCGCAGGCGGCTTCGGCGGCCTGGGCGCAGCGACAGGAGACCCGCCCCGACGGAGCTCTTTGAGCTCCTTCTGATAACGGGCGACCGTCGATTGCAGCGCTTTGTTTCGCGCCCGCAATTGCTGGTACTGGCGGCGCACGACGCGGTGCTGCGCCGCGAGGGTGCGGATCTGCTTCTTCAGCTCTTTGTTGCGCTCCGACAGCGACCCCCGCTCCGTGTCCCGCCCATGCTCGATCCGCTGCAGCTCGTCCTTGGCCAGCTGGGCTTCCTGGCTGAGCTTGGCGTTCAGCTCCTTGAGCGTCTTGACCTGCTGCTCGACCGCTTCTTTCTGTGCCTGAACCCGCTCCAGATCCGCCCGTGCCACACCGGCTTCATCCATTGCCGCCGTGTGCTGGCCCTTGGACACACACCCGTTGACGCCCAACAGGGCAAAGACGGCCAGGCTGATGAGCACATAGCTTCTCATGGGGATCCTCCTTCTCATCTGCTCGGCACCAGGCATCGGTGCCTCCACGGATTCATCGGGGCGGTCGGTGAGACTGACGGGCAACGGCTAACGAGGACCTGCGAGACCACAAGGGCTGGAATATCAACACCGTCCATACGTAGGTATCATGATTGATAGTGGATACGCCTCTGTTTGTCAATAGAGACGACGGTTATCCGCGCGGGCATCTGCGTGGCGGACCGCTCGCTCTGCCCACCGATTCTCATGGAACCCTTGACTGAGGTCGCCAGGTTTGTGATCATGCTGGAAGCCTCACCCGCCTTCGCTCAAGCTACGGCGGGCGGGCCCGCCGACTCATCCACCGGAGTTTCCGCGAAGGCGGAAGCCCCGGCGAAGATAGACACTCTCATCGTCCCCACGGCGCCTACGCCATGGGGCTCCACCCTGACGACACGCCCGCTACTCCCTCACAGATGACTCTACCGTTCGATTGACAACCATGGAAGATTGGGGACCAGGACTTGCGATCATTCTGGGCATCGTGGAGGGGCTCACCGAGTTCCTGCCGGTGTCCTCGACCGGCCACCTGATTCTGGTCGGTCACTACCTTGGCTTTACCGGCGAGCTGGCGGCCAGCATCGACATCGCCATCCAACTGGGCTCGATCCTGGCCATTGTGGCCTACGAGCGCGCCAAGTTGGTCTCGTTCCTGTCCGGCGCAGCGCGCGACCAGGCGGAGCTGCGGGCGCTCATCCGTTCCGCCGGGCAGTCCGGTCATCGACGGTCACGCCATGATTGGGCCGATCTCCTGCGCCATTCCCTCGCCGAGCACAAAGACCTCTGGTTCCTGATCGCCATCCTCGTGGCCTTCGTCCCCGCAGCGATGGTCGGCTTGCTGACGCACCGGTGGATCAAGACCTACCTGTTCAGGCCCGAGACGGTCGCCGGCGCCCTCATCCTGGGCGGGCTCATCATCCTCGTGGTGGAGTCCCGTCGCACCGAGCCCCGCCTGCACGAATTGCGGCATATCCATCTTCGCTCAGCCCTGGCAGTCGGTCTCGCCCAATGCTGCGCCCTGTTCCCGGGCGTCTCACGGTCCGGCGCGACGATCATCGGCGGCATGCTTGCCGGCATGGACCGGCGCGTCGCGACGGAGTTCTCCTTTTTTCTGGCTCTACCCACGATGCTGGCCGCCACCGGCTACCAAATCTACAAGGCCCGGGAGCTCCTGTCGGCCGGGGACTTTCTCGCGCTGGGGCTGGGTCTGATCGTCGCCTTCTTCGTCGGATGGGCCGTCATCGCCGGGCTCCTCGCCTTCGTCAAGCAGCACACCCTGCGCGTGTTCGGCTACTACCGCATCGTCCTCGGGGTCGTAGTCTTACTCGTCTTTGTTTGAACGCGG
>JBFGRM010000110.1:0-7769 GCA_041563675.1 Nitrospiraceae bacterium
CAGGTCATCCCCCCGGACGACGAATGCCTCCATGAGCCGCTGTTGCTCCAGCAGTGCTTCCACAATCTTTGGGCTCGGGGCCGCAGGCAAAGCGATGAGCTCTTGCGTGTCAATCGCCAGCGGGGCCTCTCCCCCCTCGAGAAGAACGGCTAACGTGCGACGGAGGAGCTGGCGCGTTGGGCCCAATTCCACCGCATGCCCTTGGGATGCCAGAAGCACCTCCGTCATGTGACGCTGATGCAGCATGCGCTGACGACCGGCGAGATCGATCACCAAGGCGTCTGATTTCTGGCTTTCAAAGATGAGCAGGGTGGAGATGAAGATCCCGGCGATCGCCGCCACAAACAAGCCGATGATGACGTTAAACCTTCGACCGACGTGGAGGGAACCACTAGGGGAATCTTTTCGGGTGTCTGGCATGGGGTCGCGGTATTATACCCCAACACGCAGGGGTGCGGGCAAACGTTGTGCCGGGGCCCTCACGCCCCGCCGCAGCTCTCGCGAAAGGCCCTCAAGAACGCTGTTTAGTTACAGAGAGTCGAGTTGATGAGCGCTGTGGGAGACGCAAGAACCGGGAATGGGAGCCGGTCGAGGAAGGCGGGCAACACTGCGAGTTTCAGCACGCAATCGCTTCTGCCTTGGGCTTACTCTTTTCGGTGACGCGGACGCGGGATTTCAGCAGGGACATGCTGCCGCGCTGGCTTTCGTTGGGATAGTAGAACGACGCCCTCCTCTTGGCGAATCGCTTTTCGAAGTGCTCGACGATCTCCAGCGCCTCGTTGACCTTCCCCTGCCGCTCGAAGAGCTCCGCCAAGCGAAGGTAGGCCGGCACGAGAAGGTAGAGATCCCTTGCGCCTTTCGCCTCCTCGACGACGTAACGATACCGGACCGCGGAGGCCTCGGGGTCGGACCCCTCCAGCTGCAGCGCTTCGATCATATGAATGGTGAGCCGGTCACCGGCGCCGCTCACGCTTCGCTGCCATGGTCCCTCGAACACCCGCTGCACGTCCTTGAAGCCGAGGCGGAGCGGTTTCTTGCGCGAATGCGTGCGAAGCTCTTGGACCAGCTCGCTCGCTTCAGGCCAGCCCCCGTAGAGGCCGACGATCAGGCACCGGCACCCGCGCGAGCTTGAACAGGGACGGTGCATCGTCGAGAAGCTCTTCTTCGTCGCGAGCGACGGCAGGAACACCGTCCCGTGCGCTTCACGGCACGCAGGGCAGGCACGGTCGTCCAGGGTGGCGACATGCATGAACATGCGGATACCCGAGACGTCCCAGAAATCGACGGCTCGGATCCGTCCCGAGAGCACCTGGTTCTGATGGTATTGCCAGACGACGAGCAGACCCAGGATGCCCAAGAGATAGATCGCGACGTCAGTGATGACGAGGTTTTCGAAGATGCTCATGATGTTGACCTCTCGGCTCCCTGGTCAAAACGGTGACACACCGGACTTCCGTTGTTGCCCCGAGCAGGAATCACGGGATTCATGCTCCATAAGGTAGAGGAAACCAGGTTATGCGAGATCCCGCAATTCCCAAGAAGCGGGCCCACTGTCCGCGGGGCTACGAAAGCAGGGTGGTGGACACGGGGAGAGAAGACTCGGGGGACGCGGAGCGAGAGCACTGGGGGTGAGAGAACCTTGTATCCTCTCTCGGTGACCTACCGGCCCTTCACCCATTCGCTGCGCCTGGCTTGTCGGTGGAGAGAGAAAGCTGCCCTCGCCTACCCGTGCCTTCTCCAGCCCGGCGCAGCTCGTGGCTGCGCTATTCCCCGACCCGTACCAGCAATCCCTTCTCTTTGCAGACGCTGAACGTGTGGTGGAACCACGCCACGATAAAGGAGAGATAGGCGAGGTCGAGCCCGAAGGACCACGCAAGGTGCATGACCGGAATCTGTCCCTCCAGCAGCACGCCGCGCATGCCCTCGAAAATGTGCGCGGCCGGGTTGAGCCACGCGACCGCTTGGAGCCAGGGCGGGAGCACCTCCATGGGATAGAACACGCAGGAGATCGGCTGGAACAGGAACACCATCCCCCAGGCGAGCACCTCGACCTCCTGGCCGAAGCGCAGGATCAAGGACGTCGTGAGGACGCCGATGACCCAGCCCATGGCGAGCAGGCTGATCACGAAAGGCACGAGCGACAGGCCGATCTTGAAGACGTTGTAGTCGTAGAACAGCAGCGCGGCCACCACCATGACGATCGAGACGGCGCAGACTTTGAAGATGCTCAGCGCCATCGTCGCTGCCAGGAATTCGCTCGGTTTGAGCGGGCTCGCGAAGAGGTTCAGGAGGTTGCGCGCCCAGATCTCCTCGAGGAACGAGATCGTGATGCCCTGTTGTGCGCGGAACAGCACGTCCCAGAGGATCAACGCGCCCAAGAACCAGGTCACGGCCCCGTGCACCTCACCCTTGAACTGCATCAGATAGATGGTGATGAAGCCCCAGATGACCAGATCCAAGAACGGCCAGTAAAAAATCTCCATGACCCGCGCCAGGCTTCGCCGGTACAGGTACATGTGACGAGTCACAAGGGCTGTTACACGATGAAGCTTCATAGGAAAACGTGAGGGGTAAGGGGTGAGGGGTGAGGGGTTTGAAGCAAAACCAGGAGGCAACGCCTGCGGTGGGCAAATCCTTTGCGCCTCACGCCTGACGCCTGACGCTTCACGACCGTCACCCTTCCCTTGCTATTTTGAGAAACACTTCTTCGAGGTCTGCCTGCCCGAAGCGTCTGATGATCTCCTCGCTGGTGCCTTGCGCGACAATGTTGCCGCGCTGGAGAAAAATAATGCGATCCGACATCTCCTCCATCTCGTACATGTTATGTGAAGTGTAGAGAATGCTCAGCCCCGTGGATCGGCGCACCTCCTTGAGGAAGCGACGGATTTTTTCAGCAATGTCCGGGTCGAGACTGGCGGTCGGCTCATCGAGAAACAACACCTTCGGCTCCGTCAGAATCGCTTTGGCCAGTGTGAGCCGAGTCATTTGTCCGCTCGAGAGCTTGCGGGTCAGCTTGGTCCGAAACTCGTCCATTTCGAGCTGCTTGACGACCTCGTCGATCCGGCCTTCGACGTTCCTCATCCCATAGAGCTTGGCCATGACCCGCAGGTTTTCCTCGGCCGTCAGCGAGTATGGCATGGAGATATACGTCGACGAGAAATTGACGTCGTGCATGATTCGTTCCCGGTGACGTTCCAGATCAAGCCCGAACATCCGGATCGACCCCGCCGTGGGTGTGATCAGCCCGAGCATCATCTGAATGGTCGTCGTCTTGCCCGCACCGTTGGGACCGAGGAGACCAAGGATTTCCCCCGGCTTGATCTCAAAAGAGATGCCATTGACGGCCGTGAAGTCGCCAAATCGCTTCGTGAGATTGCTAACCTGGACGATGGGTTCTGTCATCGGAGCAGGCGTCTGTGCCCGAGGTCGATTAGAAAAGCAGGAAGCTTTCGATCTTGTCCGGTATGTGACACGTCTCGCATTTTTGATCAAGCACTTTCCCCTCGTGGGTACTCTTCCCATCGTGACATCGGAAGCAGTCCGCAAGGGCGGCCTTCCGCAGCTTGGAGCCCTCCGGATAGTCGGGGAAGTGCGGCTCGGAATCACTCTTGACGTGGCCGCGCGGGATCACGATCGGGTAGCCCTTGATCGGCGTTCCGTGCACCACCTGTGAGTGACAGGTGGTGCAGCCCTCGCCCTGCCCGCGCTGCGCAAAGGCCTCCATGTGCTGGCGATGACTCATGATCAGGCCGACGTCCTTCACGGGTGGCGGCAAGTCCCGGGTCGAGACCTCGGAGACTCGAAGGATCGCCCGGTGGCAGCCCAGGCAGACCTCGCTGTGAACCTTAGCCTCGAGATTGTGCGGCTCGGTGGGCGTGCCGAAGAGGGTGATGAGCACGTCCTTCGTCCCCGCCACGGCTTTGTCTTCGACGAATCCACGCAGACCGGGACGGACATGACAGTCCACGCACGTCACCTCTTTGTGTGTGGAGGTCACCCAGCTCTCGTACGATGGTCGGATGGTATGGCAGCTGGCGCAGAATTTCGGCTGGTCGGTGAGCGGGAGCGCCACGGCCCCGAGGGTAACGGCGCCGGCAATGATGCCCGAGATGACGAGGATCGTGGGTTTCCGAATCATTCCCTCGGGCGTTTGGGAAAGTGCCGGATAATGAGATCGGCGATGGCGGGGATGTCGTCCCGGTTCAAGCAGGGGACAGGAATGTCAATCGGCTGTGCAGAGACCACCGCGAGCAAGCCCTCCTGGGAAACGGGGACCTCCCCCAGTTGGTCGCGCACCACGACGATCTTGGGATAGCCGTCGCTCTTCCAACCCTCCGCGATAATCAGATCCATGGAGCTGTCGAGAAACCGATCCCGGAGCTCCTCGATTTTCGTCTCGTCGGAGATGTCCGAAAACATGGCGAGACTGCCCTTGGACAGGACCATGACCGAGCTCGCGCCTGCCCGCTTGTGACGCCAGCTGTCCTTCCCTTCAGTATCCAGGTCGAACCCGTGCCCGGCATGCTTGATGGTTGCCACTCGGTATCCGGCTTGCACCAGCTCGGGAATGAGCCGCTCGATCAGCGTCGTCTTCCCACTGTTGGAGCGTCCGACGAAACAAAGAATAGGGATGTTCATTGAAAAAAAGTACTATTCATTCCAAAAATTACCGCTCAACACCTGCACCGAAACGGTATCGCCGGGGCTCAACCGCTCGACATCCTCCGGCACATCGATCAACCCGTTCGCCTTGACCATGGAGGTCAGAATGCCCGACCCCTGGTCGCCCGTCGTTCGAACCGTGAGCACGCCCTTCTGACGACTGAGCACCCCGCGGAGGAAATGTCGTCGATCAGTGCGCTTGGAAAATTTCTCCTGGAAGACCGCCTGCACGACCGGTCGCCCGTAACTGCGATGGCCGGCCATTTTCAGCATGGCGGGTCGCACCAGTTGCTCGAACGTGACCATGGACGACACCGGATTTCCGGGAAGCCCGAAGGCGAGCTTGCCTTGAATCTTTCCGAAAGCCAGCGGCTGACCGGGCCGGATCGCGAGCTTCCAGAAATTCATCTCCGCACCCAGGTCCTTGAACACCGCCTTCGTGAAGTCGTAGTCCCCCATGGAGACACCGCCCGAGAGCACGAGGATGTCCGCGTTGAGCCCGTGCGCGATCTTCTCTTTGAGCGCCGCCGGCTGGTCCCTCGCGATGCCCAGCAGGATGGGGACCCCCCCCGCTTCCTGCACCGCCGCCGCAATGCCGTAGCTGTTGGAATTGATGATCTTGTCTTCATCGAATCGCTCGTCGAGATCCGCCAGCTCATCGCCGGTGGAGAGAATCGCCACACGAGGCCGCTGATAGACGAACACGAACGATTTCGCCAGGATCGCCAGCATGCCGGCCTCGGCGGGGCGGATTGCGGTCCCTTTGGAGATGATCGTGTCGCCCTTCTTGACGTCCTCCCCCTGCGGCCTGATGTTGGCGCCCCGCTCCGGTGCCTTGAAGATACGGACCAGGTCCTCGGTTGGCTCTGTCTCCTCGACCTTGATGACGGTGTCCGCGCCACGGGGGACAGGCGCCCCCGTCATGATCCGGATGGCCTGGCCCGCCCCGACAGTCTGTGCGGCGACCTTTCCCGCCGGGACATCCTCGATCACCTTGAGCTCAACGGGCTTGGTGATCGAATGCTCCTGGCGGATATCTTCCCAGCGGACCGCGAACCCGTCCATGGCCGAATTATCCCACGGCGGGTTGTCGCGCTCGGCAATGATATCCTGTCCCAGCACCCGTCCCAGCGCCTCGAGCAGGCCGACCTTCTCGAGACCCAAGGTCCTCGCGGCATCCAACACCGTCTTCTGGGCCTCTTTCAGCGGCGTGAGTCCCTGCATGATGCGCTTCCTCGCCTCGCTCAGCTTCCCTTTGACGAAATGCGTAACAACGATCCGCTTTTCTTGCAAAAATCGTCGACCTTGTTGGCGATGTCATGGAACGCATCGGCAGTGGGCGTGTCCGAATAGAACAGGGCGAAGGGTTCTCCGTAATCGCACTGGGTGACCACATCGGGGTCCAGCGGGATGCGGCCGAGGAAGGGCACCCCCATGTCGTTGGCCGACATCTCTCCGCCACCTTTGCGAAACACGTCGATGTGCTCGTGACAATGCGGACAGTTCAGGCCGCTCATGTTCTCGACGATGCCGACGATGGGGATCTGGCTGTCCTTCGCGAACGAGACCGACTTGCGGCTATCCAGCAGGGCCACCTCCTGCGGCGTCGTCACGATCACGCAGCCACTGACCTTCGGCATCAGATCGATCGTCGTCACGGACTCGTTGCCCGTACCCGGCGGCAGATCGACGAGCAGGTAATTGAGGTCCTGCCACTCGACCCCGCCGAGGAGCTGATTGATGAATTCATATTTGTACGCATCGCGCCAGATAATGGGGTCGTCCGAATTCTGCAGGAGGAACGACATGGACGCGATCTTGAGATTGTAGGCCTGGAACGGGATGATGCCGCCGGACGAGCTGATCTTGAGTCTCTGGCCCTCCGCGCCTGTCATCTTCGGGATGTTCGGCCCGTGGATGTCCATGTCGCAAATGCCGACGTGGTACCCCTTCAGCGCGAGGCTGACCGCCAGATTCGTGGTGACGGTGCTTTTCCCCACCCCGCCCTTGTTGCTCATGACGAGAACCTTGTGCTCGATCCGCTCCATGCGCTTGGCGACGAGCCAACGGCTGTGTCCCTCTTTGTCTTTCTGGCACGTCTCGTTTTCGTCGCAAATCGCACAGGCCCACATATACGTGCAGGCATCCCCGTCTCCACCCCCGGGCTGCTGGAACATTTTCAATTCGCTCGGCATGATCGGCTCCGTTTGAACATCGCTGGCATGCTGGCAGGATTCAGGCTGACAGGGCACCCGCATCTTCCCGATGCCCCTTGGCTTGTCAGCGTGTGGCTTGTCAGCCTGTCAGCTTCGCTTTGATATCTTCTCCACGGTGTGCTCCAGAATGGGAGCGACCACGGTCAGATTCTCGCGCGCCCCGCGCGGACTGCCCGGTAGATTCACGACCAGCGTGGTCCCGCGAATGCCGGCGATCCCTCGCGACAACATGGCGGTGCGCACCTTCTTCAAGCTTTCCTGCCGCATCGCCTCCCCGATGCCAGGAACTTCCTTTTCGATGACGTCCCGCGTGGCCTCCGGCGCCCAATCGGTCGGTCGGACCCCGGTTCCGCCGACGGTCAACACCACGTTCGGATCATGGTCCTCGCAGGATCGCGTCAGGGCCTCGCGGATGGCCTTCCGGTCGTCGGCGATGACCTCGTAATGAACCACAAGTCCGGGGAGCTTGTCGACCGCCTGTTCGAGCTCGGGCCGGGTGGCATCAGGCTCCTCGCCGGACTGAATTTTCGAGCTGATCACCACGATTGCGACACGCAACATGGGATGTCGCCGTCATCGCTTGCTGCTGCCGCTGGGCACGGCCAGATATTCGCCCCCCGCATCGGCGGCCGCTGGCGCCGCCTTGCCCCGGGTTTGTCCATTCCCGGCAGGCGATGTGGCCTCCATCCCATCCGCCGCCTCCGCAGGCTTCGGCTTCTTGCTGAAAAACCGGGCGCTGACGATCCCGACCTCATAGAACGCGTACATCGGGAGGGCCATGATGCATTGGTTGAATGGATCCGGGGTCGGGGTGAGCAGGGCGGCGAAGATGAAGGCCCCCAGGAAGGCCCATTTCCGGTACTGCTTCAAGAACGGCGCATCGACCCACCC
>JBFGRM010000111.1:0-7747 GCA_041563675.1 Nitrospiraceae bacterium
CCATGTCGATGCCCTCGGCCAGGGGCTTGCCCTTGGCGTGCACCTCGAGGATGGCCTCCCGACCCCTGAGGTCGGGCCGGTCGACGACGATTTGCCGGTCGTAGCGACCGGGACGCAGCAGGGCCGGGTCGAGAATGTCCGGGCGGTTGGTGGCGGCGATCACGATGACGCCCGTCTTGACGTCGAAGCCATCGAGCTCGACGAGGAGCTGGTTCAGCGTCTGCTCCCGTTCGTCGTGCCCCCCGCCCAGACCGGCGCCCCGATGCCGGCCGACGGCATCGATCTCGTCGATGAAGACGATCGCCGGGGCGTTGGCCTTGGCCTGCTCGAACAGATCGCGCACCCTGCTGGCGCCCACGCCCACGAACATCTCGACGAAGTCAGAGCCGCTGATGCTGAAGAAGGGGACGCCGGCCTCCCCGGCGATGGCCTTGGCCAGGAGGGTCTTCCCGGTGCCCGGCGGACCGACGATCAACACGCCCTTCGGAATGCGGCCGCCCAGCTTTTGGAATTTCCGGGGGTCCTTGAGGAACTCGATGATCTCGACCACCTCTTCCTTCGCCTCATCGATGCCTGCGACATCCGAGAAGGTCACTTTCTTGCGCTCCTCCGTCAGCATGCGCGCACGGCTCTTGCCGAAGGAAAGCGCCTTGTTTCCGCCAATTTGCATCTGCCGCATGAGGAAAAACCAGAGTCCCAGGAACAGGATGAAGGGTCCCCAGGTCACGAGGAAGGTGATGTACCACGGGCTGTCGTCGGGAGGCTTGGCTTCGATCTGGACGTTTTTCTCGCGCAGGGTCTTGACGAGGTCGGGGTAATCGGCCGCGTAGGTCTTGATGCGGGTGCCGCCGGTGAGCTCGGCGCGAATGTTGTTGCCTTTAATGGTGACTTTGTTGACTTCGCCCCGTTCGAGCTTCGCCATAAAGTCGCTGAAAATCACGTCCTCTTCGGGGGCGTGGGTCTGGACGCTGAACAGGTTGAAGAGCAGGATCATGAACAACCCGACGACCACCCAGAACAAGAGGTTTTTCACGCGAGAATTCATGTGGTTGTTTTGCCTCCGAGACCAGAGCCGAACGCGGACAGATTTATATGTTTCGATCGTAACATAGTTGTCCAGGAACTGACAACAGGCCGCGGGTTATCTACCCGCTCTCGTCCACCGTGTCGAGGACCGCTAAGTAAGGGAGGTTTCGATACTTTTGCTGGTAGTCCAACCCATACCCGACGACGTATTGATTGGGAATGTTGAATCCGACGTAATCGATCTTGACGTTGACCGTCCGCCGCTCGGGCTTGCTCAGTAGGGTGCAGACTTTGACGGAGCGCGGCTTCCGCCGGGACAGTTTCCTGATCAAATGCTGGGCGGTCAAGCCGGAGTCCACGATGTCCTCGACCAGCAGCACGTGTTTGTTCGCCACGTTTTCCGTGAGATCGGTGACCATCTTGACCTTGCCCGAGGTCTTCGCTCCTGCCCCGTAACTCGTGACGACAATAAAGTCGACTCGGAGGGGTATCCGAATGGCCCGGGCCAGGTCGGCGTAGAAGGCATACGCCCCCTTCAGGATCCCGACGAGAATGAGGTCCTTGCCCGCGTAATCGGAGGCGATCTGTCTGCCGAGCTCCTTGATGCGCGTCCGCATGTCCTCCTGCGTGACGATGGGCCGGCCGAAGATGAGGTCCAGTTCCGCTTGACGCTTCTTCATGGGCGGTCACGGCCTCACGTCCGCGCACAGCACACGCCTCGTCCGGACAGAGGCGCGAAATCGCTGGTCCTGACGGTAGCCGACGATCCAGAGGATCCCTTCGGGCGCCACCAGGAGCGGAATGCGGTGTCGTTCGGCGCGCGGCACCTTGAGATCGGAGAAGTAGTCCTGGAGCTTTTTCCGGTGACCCTTCATGCCGGCGGGTTGAAAGACATCGCCTGGTCTCCATGAACGCAGGCACAGATCCGGGGTAAACCGATCCGCATCGAAGACGGCGGTGCGTGGCGACACGCCCCGGCCCCTCACGGGCATGCGTCCGCCCCACCGAACCCTCACGGTCTGTTCCGTCAGCGGCCACGTCACCGTCGCGGGAAGGGTGAGAGGCAGGGGCAGCTCCTCCGGACCGCTGGGGCACCCCGCTCCGTCATCGCTCCGGCGGTCGTCCGCTCGGTCCCGGTGCTCGAAGCGGATCGTGTCGTACTCCCGCACGACGCGGAGTCCCGACAGGGTCACCGTCCCGCCGGACCGGGCTTGAGTGATCAGTCGATGGACGGCGGAGACCGTCCGAAACGTCGGCCACCGACCGGCCGGCGAGAGTTGGCGCAGCAACCCGCGGAGCGCACGCCGCTGGAGCGCGAGCGGCAGCGCGACGAAATCCTCGATCCGCAAACTGATCCGCCCGTCTTGTTCCTTGAGGAGACGCACCAGACAGTCCGCCGCCCGCTCGCTCATCCACTGCTCGTCGTCGCGCAAGAGCTCGGCCTGCCGGCAGAGCGTGTCGACGATCGCCGGGTTGATCGCCTGCAGCACCGGCAGGACCTCGCGGCGGATCCGGTTTCGTAGGTATACCGACTTGGCGTTTGACGAATCGGTCCGGTAGGTTAACCCCATCTTCTTCACGTATCGGATGAGGTCGCCTCGGCGAAAGCCGAGGACGGGGCGGATGATCCGGCCTTCCCGGCTCGGCGGGATCCCCGCCAGACCCGTCAGGCCGGCCCCCCGCAGCGTCCAGAGCAGCACGGTCTCCGCCTGATCGTCGGCCGTGTGGCCCACCGCGATTTTGACCATGCCGAGCTCGTCAGCGACCCGTCGCAAGGCATCATACCGGGCCTCCCGGGCCCATTCCTGCAACGACTGCCGGCCGCGCCGCTGCGGTGAAGCCGCCCGCGAGAGGTGCTCGACCCGAATCGGAATCCCGAGCGTCCGGCACAGGGTCGCCACGAAGTCGGCATCCTCATCCGCTTCTTGCCCACGCAACCCGTGGTGGACATGGCAGGCCGCAAGCTCAAGATCCCAGGACGGGGCCAGCTCCGCGAGCAGGGCCAGCAAAGCGACCGAGTCGGGTCCGCCGGACACCGCCACCAGAATCCGATCCCCCGGCACGACCAGGCGTCGGGACCTTGCGAGTGTCGCAAACCGTCGCAACAGGAGGCGGCCCGCGTCGGGCTGTCGATCTGAGCGAGTCATGGGGGACCTGACCTGGAAACGCATTATACCTTAGGGACGCTGTGCGGGGAGGATTTGAGCTTCTCCCGCGCCTGCTTCACGTCCAGCTCGATGCGCGCGGCCAGCGCGTCCGCGCTGTCGAACTCCTCGTCGCCCCGCAGCCGCTCCACGAACTGCACCTGAATGTCCTGGCCATACAGGTCGACCGCCTCGTCGAGGACGTAGACCTCCAGCAGCCGTTCACCGGCGCCGAAGGTGGGACGGGTCCCGATGTAGGACACCGAGTCAAACGCCCGTTCCTTCCAGACCGTGGCGGTCGCGTAGACGCCGTCGGCCGGAATGACCCGCCCGGCGGGCAGGCGGAGGTTGGCGGTCGGCCACCCGAGTTGCCGCCCGCGACGCTCGCCGGAAACCACCGGACCACCCAGGGCGTATGGACGTCCAAGAAATCTCGCCGCCGCTTGCACGTCACCCCCTTGAATCAATTGCCGGATGCGTGTGGAGCTGACCACCTGGTCGTCCACGAGCACGGGGCGAATCGGATGGACGGTGAACCCGGCCTCCGGCGCCAGACGCTGCAGATCAGCCATGCGTCCCGCCCGGTTCTTCCCGAACGCAAAATGCTCGCCGACGAAAAGATCGCGCACGCCGATCCCCTCCTTCAGAATGCGCCCCACGAACTCGTCGGGGGAGAAGGCGGCCAGCGTCGCGTTGAATTCCAAAAACAGGACTTCCTGGATCCCCATCGCTTCGAACCGCGCCAGTTTTTCCTCCATCGTCCCGAGCAGTCGAAAATCGACGTGCGGCGCGAGCACCGTGACCGGATGCGGATCGAGCGTCAGCACCATCGGCGTGCCCTTCTTCTCCGCGGCGGTCTCGACCACCTGGCGCAGCAACGCGACGTGGCCGAGGTGCTGCCCGTCGAAGTTGCCGATGGTGAGAACCGGATGAGGAACGGATTGGTGGCGAGCAAGGCCGCGGGTGACTTTCATGCGCATGAATCACTGAGGATCCGAGCAGCCTCTTTCGCAAAATATGTGAGAATGAGATCGGCTCCGGCCCGTTTGATTGAGAGGAGTGACTCCATCATGGCGCGCTGCTCGTCGAGCCAGCCGCTCCGGGCAGCCGCCTTGATCATGCTGAATTCGCCGCTGACCTGGTAGGCGGCGAGCGGCGCCGTGAATCGCGCGCGCGCGGCCGCGATGATGTCCAGGCACGGAAGGGCTGGCTTGACCATCACGATGTCCGCGCCCTCCTCGAGGTCCAGCTCCATCTCGCGCAAGGCTTCGCGCGCGTTCGCGGGATCCATTTGATAGGACTGGCGGTCGCCGAACTTCGGGCTGGAATCCGCGGCCTCGCGAAACGGAGCGTAGAAGCACGAAGCGTACTTGGCGGCATAGGCCATGATCGGAGTCTCGGTGAAGCCGTGCTGGTCCAGCTCCTGACGAATCGCGGCAACGCGTCCGTCCATCATGTCCGACGGGGCGACCATGTCCGCCCCGGCCTCGGCATGGGTTCGGGCCATGGCGCGGAGACAATCCAGCGTCGCGTCATTGAGAATGCGACCGTTTTCGACGAGGCCGCAATGTCCGTGGGTCGTGAACTCATCGATGCAGACATCCGTGACCACGGCCAGACCGGGAACCTGATCCTTGAGGGCCCGGACGGCCTGTTGGACGATCCCGTTTGGATCGTAGGCCCCGCTGCCCCGCTCGTCCTTGATCTCGGGGATGCCGAACAGGATGACGGCGGGGACGCCGCGTTCCTTCACCTCGGCGGCCTCCTTGATCAAGAGGTCCACGGACAGGCGACACTGGCCCGGCATCGAATCGATCGGGTCACGGCGGTCGCGTCCGACGGTGACGAAGAAGGGCTGGATCAGGTTTGCGGGCGACAGGCGGGTCTCCCGCACCATGCGACGCAGCGGCTCGGATTGACGCAGCCTCCTCAAGCGAGTGACGGGAAAAGCCATGAACGCCCCTTCATTTCCGCGGCAGGTTGGTCAGGAACACCACCAGGTCGCGCACCGAAATCATGCCCACCAGCTTGTGGTCTCGGGTGACCCCCAGGTGGCGCAGGTGCTCTCGTGCCATGAGATCGTTGGCATCCAGCAACGTCTTGTTCTCGTCGATGGTTTTGATGGGCGCGGACATGATTTGCTCGACCGGGGTCTTGGACGCTTCGGCGCCGACGGCCACGAGGCGGCGAACCATATCCGTGTCGGTGATGATGCCCACGATCTCCTTGTTCCTGGTCACGAGCAGGCTGCCGATGTCATGATCACGCATCGTCGCCGCGGCGGTGCGCGCATCCGTATCGCGGTCGACGGTGATGAATTTCTCCGCCGCCACCATAAAAGACTTCACAGGAACCATGTGTCTTTCCTCCCCTCGATGATCAGGTCATCATGAATGTCAGGTCACGCATGGTGATGGCTCGTTTACGTCGCGGCGTCGACCCGCCGTCCCGGACCGTCCGAGAAGTAGCGGACGAGCGCGTCCACCAGCGCAGGAATCGTATTCTCCGTCGCCGTGATGGTCACCTGCAGGCCCAGATCTCGAGCGGTCTTGGCCGTAATCGGCCCGATGCAGGCGATCAGGCAGCCGTCCATCAGCTTGCGCATCTCGTCAGGATGCTCGAAGACGGAGCAGAAGTTCTTTACCGTCGACGAGCTGGTGAAGGTCGCGACCGCGATCTCCCCCTGCCGCAGCAAATCCTTGATCGGCTCACGATCGACCGGCGGAAGGACGGTGCGGTAGGCCGTCACCACGTCGACCTGGGCGCCCAGGGCCGTGAGCTCCTGAGGGAGGAGCTCGCGCGCGACCTCGGCCCGGGGAATCAGGACGCGTTGACCGGCGACGCCGGCAGCCGACAGAGCGGCAATGACGCCTTCGGCCTGGTACTCTGCGGGGACCACGTCGGCGGAGAGGCCGAACCGCGCCAGCGCCTCCGCCGTGCGCGGGCCGATACAACAGATCCGCAGGCCCGCCAGGGCGCGCGTATCCCGCCCGAGGCCCCGGAGCCGTTCCATGAAGGGGCGGACGCCGTTGACGCTCGTGAACACGAGCCATTGGTACTGGGAGAGCTGCGCGATAGCGTCGTCCAGGGCGGACCAGTCCGTCGGCGGGACGATCTGAATGGTCGGCACCTCGACCGGCTCCCCTCCCTGTGCGGCGATCAGGGCGGACAACTCGTGGGCCTGCTCATGCGCGCGCGTGACGAGGATCCGCTTGCCGAACAGCGGTCGAGTCTCGAACCAGTTCAGCCGATCCCGCAGCCGGACGACCTCCCCGCTCACCACGAGCGTGGGGGGCTCCAGGCGGGCCGCCTCCGCTTTTCCGACGATGTCCTCCAAGGAGCCGATGACCGTGCGCTGGACCGTCTTGGTTCCCCAGCGGATCAGCGCTACCGGTGTCTCCTTGGGTTTGCCCTCCTTGAGGAGCCGCGAGACGATTGCGGGCAGATTCTTCATGCCCATGAGGAACACCAGCGTGCCATCCGCCGTGGCCAAGCGGGGCCACTCCACCGCGGCCTCGCCCTTGGTGGGATCTTCGTGGCCCGTGACGAAGGCGACCGTGGACGCGAGCGTGCGATGCGTGACCGGAATGCCGGCATAGGCGGGCGCGGCAATCGCGCTGGAGACTCCCGGGACGATCTCGAAGGGCACACCGGCCTCCGCCACGGCCTCCGCTTCCTCGCCGCCCCGTCCGAAGACGAACGGATCCCCCCCCTTCAGCCTGACGACGGTCTTGCCCGTACGGGCGTGCTCGATCATCAATCGATTGACCTCGGCCTGATCCTGGTAGCCGCCCCGGCCGCGCCGGCCGACGTAGATGCGCTCGGCGGAGGCAGGAGCATATCGTAAAAGGGCCGGGTTGGCCAGGTAGTCATACAGGACCACGTCGGCTTCGGCAAGGCATTCCTTGCCGCGGAGGGTGAGGAGCTTCGGGTCTCCGGGTCCCGCGCCCACGAGATAGACTCGTCCGGCTCGTTTGGACGGCGCCGTCATGCTGCCCCGTAGATCTCCTCGAGCACGCGGTCCCCGCCCTGCCCGAGCAGGCGCTCGGCGAGCGCCCGACCCAGCGCCGACGCGTCCTCAAGGCCGCCTTCCACCCGGTCCCGGATGAGTCGCCGTCCGTCCACCGTGGCCACGAGCCCCTCCAGGCTGAGGCGCCCGTCCTGCACGCGGGCGTGCGCGCCGATCGGCACCTGGCAGCCGCCCTGTAACCGGTCGAGGAGCGCGCGCTCGGCCGTCACGGCGATCCGTGTCGTCGGGTGATCCAGCGGACCGAGCAGGCCGCGCAGAAAGGTATCGTCGGTCCGTCCCTCCAGCCCGAGGGCGCCCTGACCGATCGCCGGCAAGCTGATCTCTGGCTCGAGGTATTCCGTCACGCGATCCAGCCAGCCCATGCGCCGCAGGCCGGCGGCGGCCAGCACGATCGCGTCGTACTGTCCCTCGCGGACTTTCTTGAGTCGCGTATCCAGGTTGCCTCTGAGCATGGCAATCGTGAGATCCGGCCGGTGGTGGAGGAGCTGGGCCTGGCGGCGCAAGCTGCTCGTCCCGATCCGCGAACCCCTGGGCAGTTGGGAGAAGG
>JBFGRM010000112.1:0-7701 GCA_041563675.1 Nitrospiraceae bacterium
CTGCGCGGCGGCCTTGGCGGTCTGCGGCGTCCTGGTGGAGGGACGGATGCTCGAGCACAGCCGCTCGATGGGGGACTACCTGGCCAAGGGGCTTCTCGATTGCAAGCTCAGTCATCCACGCGTGATCAACGAGGTGCGCGGCCTCGGCCTTCTCCAGGGGATGGAGCTCGCGATCGACGGCATGCCGGTGGTCCACGAATGTCTGCGCCGGGGCCTCCTCATCAACTGCACCATGGGAAACGTGCTGCGCTTCGTGCCGCCCCTGGTCGTGACCGAGTCGCAGATCGACCGGCTGCTCGAAGTGCTGCCCGGCCTGTTGGCCAAGCGAGGGTAGGATGGCGCCTTCAGCCAAACCGCGTGGCGTTGTGAGGAAGCGGCAAGCCCACGTGTCGCCGTGGGGCAAGGATCTCCTGACCGTCGCGGCGATTCCCCGCCCGGCCCTGATCGAGCTCCTGCGCGTCGCCGAAAGGTTGAAGCGGGAGCGCCAGGTGGGACGCCCGCACCCGCTCCTGGCGGGGAGGACGCTCGGCCTGCTCTTTGAGAAGCCGTCGACGAGGACGCGCGTCTCCTTCGAGGCCGGGATGAACCAGCTTGGCGGACAGGCCTCGTTTCTGCCGGTTGGGGACATCCAGCTCAGTCGGGGCGAAACGATCGCGGACACCGGGCGCGTCTTGTCGCGCTATCTCGACGCCCTCGTCGTACGAACCTTTGATCACGCCATCGTCGAGGAATGGGCCCGGGAAGCTTCGATTCCGGTGATCAACGGCCTGACCGACTTCTGCCATCCCTGCCAGGCCTTGTCCGACATGCTCACGATCAAGGAGCAGCGCGGCACGCTGAAGGGCGTGAAGATCGCCTACGTGGGTGATGGGAACAACGTGGCGCACTCGCTGATCGAGACGGCCGCGAAGACCGGGATGTGGATCAACCTCGGATGCCCGCCGGGCTATGGCCCGGATCAGCGGGTTGTGGACCAGGCCCGCCTGGAGGCCCAGCACACCGGCGGCGGGGTCGAGGTGCACGAGGACCCGATGGTCGCGGTCAAAGAGGCCGATGTCGTGTACACGGATGTCTGGATCAGCATGGGGCGGGAGCGCGAGCAAGCCCGTCGGCTCAAGACACTCGCCCCGTATCAATTGAATGAGCGCCTCCTCAAGAAAGCCAGACCGGACGCGATCGTGATGCATTGCCTGCCGGCCCATCGCGGGCAGGAAATCACAGGCGCGGTCCTCGACGGCCCGCAATCGGTGGTGCTCCCACAAGCGGAGAATCGCCTTCATATGCAAAAGGCGATTCTGGTCACATTGCTGAAAGGCCAAAGGAAAAAGTAAAAAGGCAAAAGGTCTGAGAGAAGACCCTCCCCCCTTTTTTCATTTTTCCATTTGAATTTTTCCTGGGCTGAGGTGCCATGGGTCGCGAGAAAATCAACAAGGTTGTCCTCGCTTATTCAGGCGGTCTGGACACCTCGGTCATCCTGAAGTGGCTTCGGGAAACGTACGGCTGTGAGGTGATCGCCTTCTGTGCCGATCTAGGGCAGGGTGAAGACCTGCCCGAGGTGAAGCGCAAGGCGCTGGCGGTGGGTGCCTCCAGGGTCTACGTCGAGGATCTCCGGGAGCTCTTTGCGCGCGATTATATTTTCCCGATGCTGCGCGCCAGCGCGGTCTACGAGGGGACTTATCTGATGGGAACCTCGATTGCGAGGCCTCTCATCGCGCGCCGACAGATCGAGATCGCGCACGAGGAGCAGGCGGAGGCGGTGGCGCACGGCGCGACCGGCAAGGGAAACGATCAGGTGCGGTTCGAACTGACCTACCTGTCGCTGGATCCGGAGGTGAAGGTCATCGCGCCCTGGCGCGAATGGACGATGCGGTCGCGTCGGGAGCTGATCGAGTATGCCTCCACGCACAACATTCCGGTGACCGCGACCAAGGCCAAGCCCTACAGCACGGATGCGAACCTCTTTCACGTCAGCTACGAGGGGGGGATTCTGGAGGATCCCTGGGAGGCGCCCCCGGAAGAGATTTTCCAGATGACCGTGTCCCCGGAGCGTGCGCCGAATGCGGCCCGGCTGGTCGAGATCAGCTACGAGCGGGGTGACCCGGTTGCGGTCGACGGGGAGGGCCTGAGCCCGGCGAAAATCCTAGAGCGCCTGAACAAGCTGGGTGGTGAGCACGGGGTCGGGCGCGTCGATCTGGTGGAGAACCGTTACGTCGGCATGAAGTCGCGGGGCGTGTACGAGACGCCCGGCGGGACGATCCTTCATGCGGCGCACAGAGGGCTCGAGTCGCTGACGCTCGACCGGGAAGTCCTCCATCTGCGCGACTCCCTGATGCCCAAATACGCCGAGCTCGTCTATTATGGATACTGGTTCTCGCCGGAACGAGAGATGCTGCAGAAGGCCTTCGATGAGGCCCAGCAAAATGTCACCGGCACCGTGCGAATCAAGCTCTACAAAGGCGGATGCAGCGTGGTCGGCCGGCGCTCGGAGCAGTCCCTCTACCGTCTTGACCTCGCCACGTTCGAAGAGGATGAGTCCTACCGACAGCACGATGCGGAGGGATTCATCCGGCTCAACGCCCTGCGGCTCGCCTTGCGGGCAAAGGGCCGCAAGCAGCGGAAAGACGAGTGATCAGCCCATCTCAGCCCGCGCCAAGGGTGCGGTGCCCTGGCGGCGGCAGGCTTGAAGGGGACAGCGTCCGTGACTCATGATGCCCGGAAACCCGGCCGACTGAAAGCCGACCGTAAGCCCTCGGGAGCCGCCGGTCCGCCCAAGCCCTCCGGCAAGATGTGGTCGGGACGGTTTCGGGGCGAGACACATCCGCTCGTCGAGCGCTTCACCAACTCCCTCGGCGTGGATCACCGGCTCGCGGAGTGCGATATTCAGGGCAGTGTGGCCCACTGCCGCGCCCTGGGCCGGGCCGGGATCCTCTCACGAAGGGAAATGACCGCGATTCTTCAAGGGCTCGACAAGGTGCACGGTGAGTTCAAGAGCGGGCGCTTCGTGGTCCGCCGCGAGGATGAAGATGTTCACATGGCGATCGAGCGACGCCTCACGGAGCTGGTCGGACCTGCAGGCGGCAAGCTTCACACGGGGCGGAGCCGCAATGACCAGATCGCGCTCGACACTCGCTTGTACGTCAGAGACGAGCTGCGGCGGCTCGGGGAGCAGGCTCAGCGGTTTCAACGGGTGTTGCTGGAGCGAGCTCAGGCTCATCTCGACGTCGTGATGCCGGGATACACGCACCTCCAGCGCGCGCAGCCCGTGCTGTTCTCGCACCATCTTCTGGCCTATGTGGAGATGCTGAGTCGGGACAGGGCTCGCGTGGAGGACGCAACCAGGCGGCTCAATGTGCTGCCGTTGGGCAGCGGGGCGCTGGCAGGGACGAACTTTCCGCTCGATCGTGAGTACCTCGCCAAGCTGCTTGGCTTCCCGGAGGTTGCGGAGAACAGCCTGGATGCAGTCTCGGATCGGGATTTCACGCTCGAGGTCGTCTCGGCGCTCGCCATCGTGATGATGCATCTGTCGCGCTTGAGCGAGGAACTCATCCTGTGGATGTCCCAAGAATTTCAGTTCGTGGAGATGCCGGACTCGTTCTGCACGGGTAGCAGCATGATGCCGCAGAAAAAGAATCCCGATGTCCCCGAGCTGGTCCGTGGGAAGACGGGGCGCGTCTACGGCGATCTCCTGGCGCTCTTCACGATGATGAAGGGCCTGCCGCTCAGCTACAATCGGGACCTGCAGGAAGACAAAGCGCCGCTGTTTGACGCGCTCGATACGGTGCGGGTGTCGATCGAGGTGTTGACCGAGCTGATGCGGGGGCTAACCGTGAACCGGCGGGTTATCAGAAAGGCGGCCGAATCCGGCTTCATGCTGGCCACGGAGCTGGCGGACTATCTCGCAGTCAAAGGTGTGCCCTTTCGGGAGGGCCACGCGATCGCGGGTCGCGTGGTGCGCTACTGCCTTGACCGGGGAAAAGAGCTCCAGGCGCTGAGCCTCGATGAGCTGCAGGGATTCTCGAGGCAATTCGAGAAGGATGTGCTCGACGTGCTCACGGTGGAGGGAGCGATCGAGCGCAAAGGGCAGGTCGGCGGCACCGCGAGGAAGCAGGTTGAGCGTCGGATCAGGGCCTTGCGAAAGCAGCTGGCTTGACGGACCGTGGCTGCTCGGGGTGGCTGAAAAGGACCGGACATGCCCAAATTTGGCAGCTTCGGAGTGGGAATCATTTGGATAGGACTGGCCGCCGCGGTCATGCTAGACTTGCTCGGTGGCTGCGGCAAGGTCGGCTCGCCGATCCCGCCCGAGGATATCGGAATTGCCGCCAAGATCGAACAAGAACAGGCTGCACAGGAGAGAACGGAGGCCGGCCGGGAGCGAGAAGAGGAGGTCGAGCTCCCGCCGCTGCGGCCCACAGACGGCCGATAAAACCTTACGGACACGAGGCACAAGAAAATAGAGTGACAGGAGGATGAGAATGACGAACCCGACCCCGAATCCACGACGCGGGCGCACGTTGCTGCTGCTGGATCCCTATCCGCGGAACAACCCCTACCATCTGACGGCGAGCGAACGTCGCGCGGTGTGGTTCCCCAAGCTCAGCTTGCCCGTCATCGCGGCCTACACCCCGCCGGGATGGGAGGTCAAGCTCGTCGATGAAGCCGTGGAAGACATCAACTTCGACGAGCCCTGCGATTTGGTCGGCTTGTCGGTCATGACCTGTTATGCGCCCCGGGCCTACGAAATCTGTGCGGAGTTCCGGAAGCGGGGCAAGCCCACAGTCCTGGGAGGCGTGCATCCGACCTACTGCCCGGATGAAGCCCTCCGGCACTGCGATGCGATCGTCTGCGGGGAGGCCGAGGAGGTCTGGCCCCACTTGGTGGCAGACTTCGAGGCCGGACGCATGAAACGCATGTACAAGATGGAGCACTTTCCGGCCCTGGAGAATTACATCAGCCCGCGGATCGAGCTGCTGAGCCCGGACAGCTACATGACGCGCCAGTGTTCGTTTACCACGCGGGGGTGCCATTTCGATTGCGAATTTTGCAGCGTCTCTCCGTTTAATGGCAAGACGACCCGTCGCCGTCCGGTCGCCGAGGTCATCAAGGAATTGTCGGAGGTCAAGCGGTGGATCGCGACCGAGTTGGTGGGCCGCATTCGCTCGGGATCGGTGTGGGAGATGCTCGTCACCAACCTCAGGATCCGTCTGGGCATCGAGGACGGGAGCATCGTGGCCTTCGTGGATGACCTTCACAACAGCCACCGGGCGTATTGTCGCGAGCTGTGGGAGGCGCTCAAGGCGCTCAACATCAAATGGGGCTGCCAGTCCACGCTCTTCCTCGGTGATGACAAGGAAATGGTCAAGCTCGCGGCCGACAGCGGGTGCGTGTCGGTGTTCGTCGGCATGGAGTCCGTGTCGGAAGACTCCCTCGAAGAAACGAACAAGGGGTTCAACCGTGTCCAGCTCTTCGAGCAGGAGATCCAGATGTTCCACGACCATGGCATCATGGTCAACCCGGGGATGGTCTTCGGCTTCGACAATGACGACGAGTCCGTGTTCGAGCGTTCGCTCGAGTTCCTGGTCCGGTGCAAGGTTGAGCTGGCGTATTTCAACGTCCTGACGCCGCTCCCCGGTACAGCCCTGTTCGAGCGGTACAAGAGCGCCGGCCGAATCTTCGATTGGGATTGGGCCAAGTACGATGGCAAGCACGTCGTGTTTCATCCTAGCCGCATGACGCCGGAGCAGCTGCAGGAAGGCTTCTTCTGGATCAATCACCAGTTCTACTCGCTGCCGTGCATCTGGAAACGGCTGTCGGCCACGAGCCAGCGGCTCTTGGCACGCTACACCATGAACCGTGAGTTCCGCAGGCTCGTGAAGCGCTCCTGTCCGAAGGGCAGGCTATCGCCGGTCGCGGGGGGCTTGAAGACCCTCCAGGCCAAGCTGCCGACCATCGAGACGGATCAGCTGATTCCCAACGCCCTGCACGCGCTCAAGCAGACGTTTGATGGAGCCAAGGCGCAGGATCTCTGGCTGAGCATCAAAGCCCGCCGGCACGACCGCGCCGCCGCGCTCTTCGTGGACCTGGAGGGTAGCCTGGACCACTTGAACGCCAAAGAGCTCTTGAAGCGCCTGCAAAACGCGGCCAAGCAGGCACAGCTCGACATCATCGTGAATTTCGAGCATCTCCGGCAGGCGACGCCCGCCGCGATCAAGACCCTGCTGGACGGGGACGCGATCAAGGGCATCGCGCCCTATGCGAAGGTGCGCTACCGCAATTTCAAGGTGGGCTTCGAGGAAGCCATTCAGGGGCTGTCGCTCAGCGGGCTCGAGGTGCTCAACGAGGATTGGCAGGATGCATGATTTTCAGTATCGCGATGGCGAGCTGCACTGCGAAGCCGTCCCCCTGACGAGGATTGCCAAAGAGATCGGAACCCCGTTCTACCTCTACAGCCACGCTACGCTGGTCCGACATTTCCGTGCCTTTGACGGTGCCTTCAAGGATATCCCCCACATCGTCGCGTTTGCAATGAAGGCCAACTCGAACCTGGCCGTGCTGCGGCTGATGGCTTCGGAGGGTAGCGGTGCCGACATCGTCTCCTCCGGCGAGCTGTTTCGGGCCCTCAAGGCGGGCATCCCGCCGCGCAAGATTGTGTTCGCGGGTGTGGGAAAGCAGCGCGATGAGATCCGCTACGCCCTTGAGACCGACATATTGATGTTCAACGTCGAATCGTCCGCGGAATTACACGCGCTCGACGAAGTGGCCGCGGAGACCGGTCGCCGGGCGCGGGTAGCCCTGCGGATCAACCCGGACATCGATCCCAAGACTCACCCCTATATTTCCACGGGCCTGAAGAAGAGCAAGTTCGGAATCAGCGCGGACCGGGCACTGGAGGAGTTCAAGCTCGCCTCCTCACTCAAGCACATCGAGGTCATCGGCGTACACAAGCACATCGGATCACAGCTCACGGAGGTCGCACCCTTCGTAGAAGCGCTGAAGAAGATCCTGGCGCTGGTGCAAGCGCTCAAGGAACGGGGAACCGATATCCAATACATCAATATTGGGGGTGGCCTGGGTATCACCTATGCGGACGAGGCACCACCTCATCCAAGAGACCTCGCGGCCGCCATCTCCCCCCTTGTCAAGGATCTCGCGTGCACGCTGATTATGGAGCCCGGACGCGTCATTGTGGGGAACGCCGGCGCGCTGGTTACGAGAGTGCTGTACACCAAAGACGGGGAGGCCAAGCGGTTCGTCATCGTCGATGCGGCGATGAATGACCTCCTGCGGCCCAGCCTCTACGGGGCTCACCATGAGATCCTTCCGGTCAGGGAGACAGCGAAAACGGCTGAGCTCTCCAACGTGGATGTCGTGGGACCCGTGTGTGAATCCGGCGATTTCCTTGCGAAGGACCGGGCGATGCCGGAGGCCAAGCCCGACGAGCTTCTGGCCGTGATGAGCGCCGGAGCGTACGGCTTCGTGATGGCCTCGAACTACAATTCGCGACTCCGTCCCCCCGAGGTCCTGGTCAAGGATACGCAATTTCATCTCGTCAGGCAGAGGGAGACGCGCGAAGATCTGATTCGCGGTGAGTCAATCCCGGACTTTTTGAAAACAAATTAAAATTAAAAAGGAAAAATTAAAAAATGTCGGAGACGGAGTCAGTCAAACAGGATCATTCTTGTTTTTTAATTTTTCCTTTTTAAG
>JBFGRM010000113.1:0-7657 GCA_041563675.1 Nitrospiraceae bacterium
AATTCGCTATGCGAGTACCGCATCCAGCGCCTCACCGACTTCACGCACGCCCACGAGCTCGATCGAGGCCGTGGTTTCCAGCTTTGCCAAATTACCCTCCGGCAACAGGCAGCGACGGAACCCCAGCTTGGCCGCCTCCTTGAGACGCATCTCGACCTGGCTCACGGCCCGAACCTCGCCCCCCAACCCGACCTCGCCGAAAATGACGGTGCCGGTGTCGACGGGACAATCGCGGAGACTGGACGTGACCGCGGCTGCGATCCCCAAATCGATCGCAGGCTCATCGATGTGCATCCCGCCGACCACGTTGACATAGACATCCTGACCCGACAGGTGAAGGCCGAGCCGCTTTTCGAGCACGGCCAGCAACAAGGCGACGCGATTGAGCTCGACCCCGTTCGCCATCCGCTTCGGCATGGTGTAGCCCGTCGAAGACACGAGCGCCTGCAGCTCCACCAGGATCGGCCGCGATCCCTCGACACTCGAGACCACCACCGATCCCGTGCTTTGCTGCGGACGCTCAGCGAGGAACACGGCCGATGGATTGGCCACTTCCTCCAGCCCCGACTCCTTCATTTCGAAGACGCCGATCTCGTTCGTCGACCCGAACCGGTTCTTCACCGCTCGGAGAATCCGATAGCGGTGCCCCTTGTCCCCCTCGAAATACAGCACCGTGTCCACGATGTGCTCCAGCAGACGGGGACCGGCGATGGCGCCCTCCTTGGTCACGTGACCGATGATGAACACGGGGACGCCGCTCCGCTTCGCCAGCCACATGAGCTGGGCGGCGACTTCCTGGACCTGGCTCAGGCTGCCCGGCGCGGACGTCACCTGCTCCGTGTACATGGTCTGGATCGAGTCGACGACGATCGCAGTCGGTTGCAGCTCCTGCACCGTCCGCACGATCTGATCGCAGGAGGTCTCCGCGAGGACGTAGAGATTCGGGGCCTTGATGCCGAGCCGTTCCGCACGCATGCGGATTTGGACGAGGGATTCCTCCCCGGAGGCGTACAGCACCCTGTCGTCGCCCCGCGCCAACCGGGGCAGCCCGTTCAAGAGAAGCGTGGACTTTCCGATGCCCGGATCCCCTCCGATCAGGACCACGGACCCCGGCACGACCCCTCCACCCAGCACCCGATCGAACTCCTGAATCCCGGTGGACAAGCGGGGCTCTTGCCCGATCTCAATGGAATCGAGGGGGATGGGACGTGAGGCTTCGAGGGGGACAAGCGGACGTCGACCAGGTCCGGGAGCCGATACACGCTCCTCCTTCATGGTGTTCCACTGGCCGCAGCTCGGACAGCGACCGAGCCAACGCGGCGCCTGGTGGCCACAGGCCTGGCAGAAAAAGCTGGTTTTTGCCCGCATGGGTGGGAGTCTTCCGCCGCATCTTAATGGATCACGGAGCAAATTACAAAGCCTGGAATCGCGCCTGGCCTAGCCGGCCGAACGTGCGGGGCCTCCACCCGAGCCGCGTGATTTTCCCGGTATTTCCGTCCTTTTCATTTCCACCACGAGGCTGCGATACCGCATCAGCATTTCACGCAAGGGCGCGAAAATGTGCTCAACCCGCTTCATGGCCCCCGTCTCCATCTGCCACAGCCAGTCCTCTTCAGGGGTCTCCCGAAAGAGCTCCAGGAGGGGCTTCTGGTTGTTGAGCTGGTAAGGAAAGCGGCGTTGGACACCCTCCACCACCTGCTCGACCGGCGACCCGCGTTGAATCAGGCTCTGAGCTAACTCGCTCGACTTCCGTGCATCACTGATCCTGAGCCCCAACCTCTGGATCTCCCGATCCAGGAGCTGCTCCTGGCGATCGACCAGCTCCTTGAGATCCAACAACTGCCGAATTTCCGCCTTGAGCACCTGCGGGAAGAGCACCCCCTCGCGCTTGATGATCTCCTCGATGCGGGCGTGGTAGCTCGCGACGAAGTGGAAGACGAACAGAAACTCCTCCATGGGCCACCAGTGTCTCCTGTGGACGATCCTGGTCAGACATTCCATGAGTCCAACGCGGGTCAGGCGGTACAAGGGACGCTTGCCGCTGACCATTCGCTTGGCCGATCCGTCCCTGACGAGTGAGCTCAGGTACCGACCGATCTGGGTGTTTTGGATGGATAGGACAGGGCCACCCGTCGCCGACTCCAGCCAGTTGGAAAAGAGCTCGAAGAGGAACCGGAGGTCTTTCTGCCTGAATCCCTTTGCTGCAAAACAGGCGTGGGCGGCGATAGCCGCAGCATCGAACAGCACGTGGTGACGGTCCAAAACCGAGTTTCGAGCCATACTGTTACAGTGTAACAAATATTCAACTTCCGTCAAGAAGCGTTCATTATACTAAAATCAGCTTTTCTTTACCTAGAGCCGGACCATCAGGAACTGTGTAACTGCAATCTCAAGTTTTTGATCGATTGCGGAGCTAGACTCGGATCATTCGCGCGCGTGCCGGGATGGCACGCCGACACCACTAGCTAAGGAGGAGGACCATGACGCCCTTCAAGAGAGTCGCCGCAACGATCAGCGCCAGTTTCAGTTCTTTGATGGACCAAGTGGAAAACCACGAGGCCCTCGTCACGCAAACAATCCGCGAGGTCAAGCACGCCTTGGCTCAAGCGACGGTTCGCCTGAATCGAGTCAAGCAGGACGAGGCTCGGCTCGAGCAGCGCCTGGTCGAGCTTCGTCAAGAAGAACGCCTCTGGACCGACCGGGCCGTGCAAGTCGGCAAAACCGATGAAGCGAAGGGCCTGGAGTGCGTCCGGCGAATGCGCCGTGTCCAGGCCGACATCACGGCGCGGGAAGCACTCCTGCGCAAGCAGACCGATCTCCGGACGCAACTCACCCAAGACATCCGCTCGATTCAAGGCAAGCTGGAGGAACTCGAACGAAGAAAGCATGCGCTCGCCACGCGGCAGTTCCGCGCGGACGCGCTACGCATGATCCAAACGGAGGGACCCGGAGTCCTCGAGGAGATCGACGAAATCTTCGAGCGCTGGGAGACCCGAGTCACGGAGACCGAGATTCACGGAGGGTGCACGGAGTCTCTGGACGACCGATTGGATGAAGAATTCAAGCGCGAGGAGGACGAGGAATCGCTTCGCGCGGGCCTCCGTGAGTTGTTGAGGAAACGCAAGCATTAGAGCGGCATGGGTTTGGACGCACGAACAAAGGAGGATGTACCATGAATCGGTGGTTGGAAATCCAAAAACTGGGGGAAGCCCTCCGGTGGCTCGGCGCGATCATCTTGTTCGCCGCCGCCGTCACCTTCATGTTCGAGGGATGGCAGACGTTCAGCTCTGGAGGTCGCTATCTGGTGTTTCTTGCCTATCTGGCGTTCGTCGCCGGCCTGGGGGTGTTCCTAGGGTGGCGGGCGAAAGAGGAGAAGGGCGCCCGTACTGCCCTCGGCATCGCCGTCGCCTGCGTGCCGGTCCAGTTCTCGCAGCTCGGCGCCCTGGTGCATTCTTTAGTCGCCCAGCCAGCCAAGGATCTGCCGAGCCTCATGGTTTACCAGGCTACGAGCTGGATGCAAGTCCTTGTGTTTGGGGTGGCCACGGTGGCGATCCTCACACCAATCGCCATCATGGGCTTTTCGGCTCTGATCCGAGCCAAGGCTGGCCCAATCACCCTCACCTACCTCTTGTCCTGCCTCGTCCTGCTCGTCCCTTCTCGTGACGCGCTCACGGCCGGGATGCTTCTGGTCGCGCTAACCATCTTTCTCCTGTGGATGGATGCGACGCATCTGGGATGGGGCGCCCACGCCACGACGCCGGAGGGAATCATGGCCCGGCTCTTCCTCGTGATCCCCCTCGGCATTCTCGTCGTGCGATCGTTGTTCTATCCGGCGGAGACCCTCTTTGCCGGAGCGACGCTGATTGCCATGGGCGTGGCCAGCTTCGAAATTCTGCCGAGGGTCGTGCGAGAACAACTGGTCCACGCCATACAAGGGTGGAGCACGCTCGCCATCGCGGCCGGATGGCTCGTCGCAGTCCATGACCTGGCTCCCCAGGTTCGTGCGCAAGGTGCGCTCGTCACCCTGCTCCCGATCGCCGGCATTCTGCTCCTCTGCTCATTGCGGGCAGCCGGCCACCGCCGGGTCTATCGCCAAGCCGCCGCCTGGGTGGGCCTCGCCGCCGTGACGATCAATCTGGTGCTGTCACCGAGCGTCGTGGCCTCGTTCCTTTGCGTCGCGGTGTCAGCCCTGACGGTTGCCCTGGGCTATGCCTTTCAAGAGCGGGCAATCTTTCTGGCCGGTGGCGCCGGCCTGATCTTCGGTCTGGGGTATCACCTCAGGCTGGCGATCACGCTGTACCATGCCAGTCCCTGGGCCTTCTTGGCCGTGACCGGCGTGGTCATGCTGGCCGTCTCGTCGTATGTTGAGAAACACTCGACGATGCTGCTCGCTCGCATGGTTCACTTGAGGGAAACCCTCAGGGCGTGGAGCTGACGGGCGGGAACTGAGACGGGCTCGGGTGCGTGGCCAACATCCAGAAAGCCACGCACTCGAGCCGGCTCCGCCGAGGCCCTTCTTATCCCTGCAGATGCTTGCGGACTTGGAGCCAGTCCGTGGCCCATTTGGTCTTACGGGGGAACGCCTCATCCTTGCCGGATTCCGACAGGACCACGGCGGTTCGTCGCTCGCTCGCGAAGAGGTCGGCAAAGTCGCGACTACGTCCGACTCCGCCCTTGATGTTCTTGAACCCTTCCTCCCTGAGCTCCTCGAGCAACGCCCGGAGCGCCTCCGTCCCCGGTTTGATCACACGGGTCAAGCCCGGCGGAAACTGGTGCTCGCGGAGCCAAGACCTGAACGCCTGCAGGTCGATGCCGGGCGATCGCACCACGTAGACGGCGTAGAAATAGAACCGCGTCAGACGCTCGAGCTGGTGAGCCGCATCGCCGGTCGGGTCGGTGAGCGCGTCCGTCGCGATCGGCAGCTTTATCCCGGGTAACACCTGAACCGGATCGTCCTGCTGCTTCATGAGCGCTGCTGCTTCCACGAAGATGATGGGGCGTCGACGCTCCCAGCTTGCGAGGATCGCCGCTCCGGTCGCCGTGCCTTTGTCCTTGTCGTGCTTGTACTCGACCCGCAGCGCGAAATGCCCATCGATGCGAGGCGTGAAGCGCAGGAAGGCGCGACCGTCGAACCCGGTCAGCGCCGTGCCCACCGTTTCGAACGTCCCGCTCTCAAGGTCAATCTTGCGCCCCATGTCCTTCTTGGCCACCGAAATGGTGAGCTGTTCGCCGCCAAGCGCCGTGTCTTTGAGCAGGCCCGGCTCGATCAAATGTATCTCCACCACCGCTTCCTTCAACGGTGCCGTCAAGACATCGGTGACGACGACCTTTGCGGTCGCCTGCTCGGCCGCGCCGCTGTCCGTCGTGAGGCTCGTGCCCAGCGCGAGTGCCGCGGCGAAACTGATGGCCATCCTGAAATAAGGACAGGCGGGCGGGCAATCGCGGTCGGCAACTCGCACCTCGCCTCCGACGACCGTGTCTTGAAGGTGACTCATTACCGTTGGCGCTCTGTTTTCATCGATCATGTGTGTCGACCGCTGAGGAAGGGTCGCGGACCGGAAGGAGGCGCGGCTTGAAGAAAATCATAACAGACCGTGCCCGCGTTTCGCGATGGCGAAGGCATCGACGGCGGTGAAGATGGCCAGACTGATGTAAAGAAGCTGCGCCGGGGGCCAGAACAATTTCCAGGTCAGGATCAGGGCAATCCCGACGGCAAGGATATAATAGCCGCGCGGCTGGCCCAGGTACAGGTGCCCCACCCCGGCAATAATCGAGAGTGAGGCGGCGAGAACGCCTTCCAATGTCTTCTCTCGGTCGTCCATACTCGAAAAAATGGGAAACGGTCAGGGGGCAAGGGTTAGCGGTCAGAGAGAAGCATCAGTGAAATCGGCTCGCGCATGCGCGTTCTTGAGGCTCCTGCCGCTGCCCCCTGACCGCGGACCGCCTATCCATTCTTCGCCTTCAGTACCTCCAGCACTTCTTCGACGTGCCCGTCGACTTTGACTTTTCGGAAGATCGCTTTCAGCGCTCCCTGCTCATCGATCACGAAGGTGCTCCGCTCGATGCCCCAGAACGATTTTCCATACATGTTCTTCTGCTTGTACACGCCATACGCCTTGGAGACCTTCGCATCTTCGTCACTCAACAGCGTAAAGGGCAGGTCGAACTTGGCCGCGAACTTCTGATGCGAGGCCTGTCCGTCGAGGCTGACTCCCAGGACCACCGCGCCAGCCTTTTTCATGGATGGCGAGACATCTCGAAAACCGCAGGCCTCCTTCGTGCAGCCCGGCGTATCATCCTTCGGATAAAAGTACAGCACGACCTGCTTGCCCTTATGCTGCGACAATCTGGTCTCCGTCCCCGTTTGGTCCGGCAGCGAGAACTCCGGCGCTCTGTCCCCGACCTTCAGCTCCGCGGGCATCGCTCGCTCCTTCGTCGCGCAGTGCTGAGTCCTGAGTGCCGAGTCCAGGAGCATGAGGACTGAGCGGTCAATACAAGCCGCGTAAGGCGAGGTTCCGTCCTCAGCACTCGGAACTCAGCACTCAGCACTTTTTTCTACCCCTTGGAGCGCCGGCGCCGCTCCTCTTCCATGGTCTTGCGATAGAGCACCTCCCACTCCGGGCTCCCCTCCGGAATCGGACGGGAATAGGAGGCCAGACGTTTTCGAACGAAGTGGTCGAGGTTTTCCTCCTGGCCCACTTCCGCCGCCAGGACCCGCTTGATCTCGCGCAGAGCCCGTGCCTCATCGCCCTTCATATGAAGGTGCGGGCTCTTCTTCAGATGCGTGAGGATCACGTGGGACAGATGGCTGCTTTTGTCGTCACTCAACAGCATGGCATTCGTGTGACAGGGTAATTGGGTAAGTCGGTAACCGGGTAATTACGGAGGGATGGAATGTCTGAACGACTCTTCCCGGACTTACCCAATTACCCACTTACCTAGTTACGTTTTCAGAGCACCAGCCCGCGATCCTTCGCCAGCTTGCTCTTGATCATGGTGAACATCTTCTGGTAATCGACCCTGCCCTTCTCGATCTCGGCCTCATAGGCCTTCATGAGCTCACGGACCTCGGCGTTGAGACGATCCTCGACCATCAGCTCCTGGGTGATCGCCTGGTCGAGCGCCATGACCGCAGCCTTTCGGTCCCCGACCAGTTCGAGGTAGCCCTCCCCCTGGAGTCGGGTCAACAGAACATCCGCAAGCTGTGCGACTCGTTCCTTAGAAATACGCATCGACCCGTCCGTGGTCCCGTGCCGGTCCCGGCACGCCTCATTTCATCCGGTCGAGGCCTTTTCCACCCTTATTTTGGTCGCGCCCACGGCCTGGCGAAGGACGGTTGCGTCCCCGATCACGCGTCCAATGACGTTGACGCGATCCGCCGGTACGGGGTCGGGCCCCATGCTCATCGGCGTCCGGCCGAAAAAGATCGCCAGCACGTTGCCGGCCCCCCAATAGGTGACATCGCCGACCTTGACTTGCGTCGTGGCGACCTCACGGTGGTCTTTCACGCCGGGAATCTTGAAGTGATACTCCTCACCCCACATATTGACCGGCGCCTCGACGGGAAGCGCCGCGTAAATCCCCTGTGCGGTCTGGTTGCTCTTCAACTCGGCCTCGACGGTGACCGATCCGACCGTGATTTTGATCCGACTGTTGC
>JBFGRM010000114.1:0-7652 GCA_041563675.1 Nitrospiraceae bacterium
GCTGCGCTTGGTTGTGAAGTAGGGCTCGAACACTTTGTCGACGAGCTCGGGCGGGATCGGGACGCCGTCGTTCTTGATGAGGAGCTGGACTTCCTGGTTGCGGCCCGCCCGGTGCATGGAGATGTGGATGTCCAGGTGGCCGCCGGGAGACATCGCCTCGAGGGCGTTCTTGAAGATGCTCAAGAACGCGCCCTGGATCTTGGCCTCGTCGATGCGCGCCGGACGCAGGTTTTGCGCATAGTCCTTTCGCACGGTGATGCGGTTGATCTCGAGATCGGTCGCGACCAACGTGAGCGCGTTCTCAATGATGTCCGGGAGCCGACAGAGCCGTCGCTTGAGCTCGAGCGGCTTGGTGAAGTCAAGGATCTCATTGAGAATCGTCTCAACCCTGATCAGGTCCCGCATGGCACTCTCCACCCGAACCTGAGGGTCGAAGTCTAGAATGCCCTCCCCCGTCAGATCCTCCAACTGCGCACGGATCGAGGCCAGCGGCTCGCGCACCTCGGCCGCGAGAAAGGCGCCGAGCTCCGCCAGGGCCGCCTGTCGCTCCTGCTTTCTGATATAGGGCTCGGTCGCGGCCTGCACCGCGGGCTCGGCCGCGGCTTTCCTGTCCTCGCCGGCTGGAAGCGGTTCTGGGGCGGCGGGCTGCTGCACCGCATCCGCCAGTTTCTCCAGCAAGGGCTCCAGGGTCCTCGCGTCGGCCAGTGCATACTGCGCGTCGCCCTTCGAGGCCAACGTGACCGTGCCGCCGACCTGACCCCGCACGAAAAAGGGCACCACCAGGGTTGAGCGGTAGTGATCCTTGTAAAGCGGTTTGTGATCCAGGAAGCGACCTTGCGTGGAGGCAAGGTCATGATCCACTCGGGGCTTGCGATGGCGAACCACCCAGCCGGAGGCGGATTCATCGAGGCCAAGGCGCTGCCCCGGCTTCAGCGCCTTCTTGGGGTCTCCTTTGAGATCGCCCGCGATGCCCAAGACCTCGACCGCGCCGGCGATCGGATCGTATGACGCGGCCCAGGCGCGCTCGAAGGCCAGCTGCGAACCTGCGTCCTCCAGCACATTGACGACCGCCTCCTGCATCTGTGGGGTCACGACCGAGGTCGACGCGGCGGCCTGTGTCCCGACGGAGGGGGCACCGGCGGACGGCTCATCCAGGACCCAGGATCGTCCGAGGAGGAAGCCCCCATCGAACAAGGCGGCACGCTCCAGCGCCCCGCTGATATCGTCCGCCGCGGTTTCCACCTGCCCGCGTTCCTTTTTGGAGATCGAGGCCCCTTCACGTCGCCCCACGACCAGCAGTCCATAGACGCGCCGGCGGTGGAGGAGCGGGATCGCGAAGAGCGACTTCGCGCTGGGTGTGATCAGGCGCAGGCGCATGCTCTTGGTCGTCTCCGCGCCGGCTCCTGGAGCAGCGCGCTCCCCAAGGTCGTGGTGCGACACGCTTCGCAGAATCGCCCGGGCCTCCCGCGGCGCAAAGCCGCGGTACAGCTTCATGATCAACGGCCCGTCCTCACGCTCGATCATGGCGACCAGCGCCGCATCGACGCCAAGGTCGTTCAGGGTCTGGGTGAGTGTGCGCTGAAGGGTGGTCTGCTTGGCTTGCGCCGTTGCAGGCTTGCTCGTGCGGGATTGCTGGGCAACTTCTGGCATGGGCGAGACACCTCCTCCGATGCGCGGCATTCTAGCAGCGCGGAGCGCGGGTTTCAAATTGTGGGGCCATTCGTCCGTGAGTCGGCGGGCCGCTCAGTCGGGGTTGACGATACGGGGCGGGCGCCGGCGGTGGACGACGACCTCGACGCGGCCTTGCTCGGATACCCACAGGTTCAGGATGCCGCTGGCGACGCTGATGATCAGCGCGCCGAAGACGGCGGGCCAGAACCCGCTGACGACGAACCCTTTCACGAGCCAGCCGACGAGCGACAGCAGCAGTGCGTTGATCACCACCATGAAGAGGCCGAGCGTGACCACGATGAGGGGAAGGGAGAGAAGATACAGAAGCGGCCGCAGGAGCGCATTGAGGAACGCCAGGACGAGCACGGCGGCGAGGCCCGCCCCCAGGCTCGACGTCTCGATACCCGGCACGATTGAGGCGGCCAGAAACACCGCGACGGCGGTAACGATGAAGCGGATGAGGAGGCCTCTCATCGCGAACACCACACGTGAGGGGTGAAGGGCGAGGGGTGAGGCGAATGGTATTTCGAACGACACATATCTCAGCTAAATAACACGAGCGGCAATCACGTTATATCAGGATTGGACGGTGAGGTCGACGGATTCCTGGCGCTTGGAGACCTTGTCGTTGGGGTCATAGTTCGCGACGAAGACCTTCTCGGCTTTGCCGGCCGCGACCTTCACTTTGGTGCCGGCATCCTCGTTGTGCATGTGGAGAAAGATCTCGTAATACCCCTCGGCGTTCGTTTTGGCTTTGGAGCCGTGGCCGTGGTCCTTGAGCGGCATGGCCATGACCTCGACGCCGGGGACGGGCTTGCCCGAAGCGTCCCGCACGTAGCCGTAGACCGTGAACCCGTGCTCGACCTTGGACTTGACGAAGATCGGACGCGGCGTCTCGACCGCCGGATTCTTGAGCGTGCTCAGATACGCGCCCAACGCGTTGAGCTCATCCTCGAACATGAGATCGCGGTACTTGTCCGGCATCTGTCCCTTCTTGTGCTCCTCCTCAAACCCCTCGGCATAGAGGTAGGTCGGGTCGATGATCTTTTTCTTGATGTCGCTGATCGTCAAGAGGTTGCCGATGTTGTCGAGGGCGGGACCGCGCTTCTTGACGCTGCCCTTCCCGCCGATTTTGTGGCAGTTGTAGCATTCATACAGATCGTAGATCTCCATACCCTGAGCGACGAGCGGTGGCTCGCCTCCCGGCGGCCGACGGGGGGCCTCGGGCCTGGGACCATCCAGGGAAGTCGGCACCGCCTTTTGGAGCCGCGCCGTGAGAATCTCGACCTTTTGCTCCAATTGCGTGGTGCGTTGCAGCAGCTCGTCGGTCTGCTCCCTCTGCTTGAGATACCGCTCATACCGGGGCCCGAGGATCTTATCGATTTTGCCTTTCTCGTCCGATGGATCGTATTGCGGCCAAAGCGAGGCTCCCCCGAAATAGACCCCGGAAAGGATGACATAAAATGCGACGAGACTGACCACGGCCTTGACGCCGCTCATCGGCTTCATGGATGGAGCGTCGAGCAGGATGAAGACCACCGCGCCCAACATCGCATAGGCGAAGAACATCGCCTGGAAGACGAAGGGAAACCCCAGCGTCCTGGCCACAATGGCCAGCAGCAACCCTATCACGATACCGACGGTGCTCTTTATGAGTAGATTTTTTATCAAACTCGGCTGTGTCGCCATGCCTCTTCTCCCACACGAAACCGACTCAGTTTCGGCTGTTATGAGTCAGTATACAAGCTGCGCGAGTCGCTCGCCAACCATGCGACACGATCACTCCGGCATCCCGGGGGTTGAGCCGGACATCGGCGCGGCGGCTCCGGATCCCGGCGGATATCCCAGCAGCCGGAACGCCAGCAGAACCGTGATGGGCAGATACATCAGCACGCCGGTCATCCCGATCAGCGACTCGCCAATCCAGAACGTCACCGCCAGGTTGAAGGTCAGGACGCCGTAGTACAGGCCGCACCCGAGCAGAACCCAGGCCGTCACGGTCAGGCTTGTGTGGGTAGCAGACGCACCGGGGACGCCGCTCCGGGCGGGAATCGACGAGGGAGAGAGTCGGCGGTCACAAAACAAGTAGGTGCTGAGCGACGCGAGTCCGACCACGGCCCAGCCGAGATAGTTGGCGATCGGGACGCCGAAATGGATGCCCGGCTCCGGGTAGAAGTAGATCCGCCCGAGAAACCAACGCTCGCCACGCAGGGCGACCGGGTCAATCACGACGTCGATGAAGACGAAGAGCAGCACCGTGAGCGACAGAACCGGCCAGGATCTGCGCGCCGTCGGGTCCAGGACGAATTGTGACGACGTTCGGCGGTCGTGCTGATCCGACCCACGAGGAAGCAGGAATGCGAGCGCAACACAGTAGCTGGCAAAAAGAAGGAAGGCAAAGGAGAGCGAGTCCATGAACGGGACGTTCGTGATGTAGAGCTCCTCTCCCTGAGTCGAGCCGGTGTAATGGTACCAGCCGAAGGGGAGGCCGGTCCGGGTCGAGGAAAACTCTGAAGCGAACGCCGTGATCCACGTCACCAGAAAAAAGACCGCCGTCCGTGGCCAGCCGAGCAAGCGCGAGGCGATGAGCAGAAAGACCGCAAGGAAGATGAATACATAGGGTCGGAGCACGAGGGTCTTGATGAGCAGGATCAGAAAGTCCACAGCTCAAGAAGGCGTGCCCCCCTCACCCTGGCGCTCTCCCCCGTCGGGGGAGAGGGGAGGGAGAGGGGGATAGCACGATGAAGGATGGAACGAGTTTCTGAGAGACCCTCTAAGCATACCCGTGTGTGTGGAACCAGCGCACTGCCTTGCCCAAGGCACTCTCGATCGGTGTCTGCGGCAAGCCCAGCTCACGGATCGCCTTGCTGCAATCGTAGTGCATGCGGTATTTCGCCATGCGCACGCCCTCCAGAGGAATTCTGGGCGCATGATGGGTGACGTAGTCCGCGAGCCAGCGGTTGAAATAGGCGAGAGGGAGCACGACCTGGCGCGGCAACTTGACACGGGGTGCCGGGATGCCGGTCAGCCTGCTCAGCAGGTCGAAGATCTCCTGCAGTGTCAGGTTGTGATGGCCCAGAATGTAACGCTCACCAAGTCGGCCACGCTCCATGGCGAGGAGATGTCCCGCCGCGACGTCGTCCACATCGACGAGGTTCATCCCCGTTCCGATGTAGGCCCACATGCGGCCCTTCATGAAATCGACGATCATCTGGCCCGTCGGGGTCGGCTTGATGTCACCTTCACCGACGGGTGCGCTCGGATTGACGATCACGACGGGAAGGCCCTCGCAGGCCAGCTGCCGCACTTCCTGCTCCGCGAGATACTTGCTACGCTTGTAATGACCAGCCATCTGGTCGAGCGTCACCGGCGTCTCCTCGGTACCCAGTCCTCCCTCCGGCGGGAGCCCGATTGCGCCGATCGTGCTCGTATAGACGATGCGCTGGATCCCGGCCTCGCGGGCTGCCTCCATCAGCGCGCGCGTCCCCGTCACGTTGACGTCGTAGAAGACCGACGGGTCTCTGGCCCAGAGGGCGTAGTGCGCGGCCACGTGGTACAGGTGCTCGCAACCCTCGAGTGCCCGTCGCAAGGAGTCACGATCCCGTAAGTCCCCGTGAGCATGTTCGAGTTTGATCGAGCCGAGATGACGAAGATCGTTGCTGGGCCGGACCAGTGCGCGGATGTCGTGCCCCGCCCCCGCGAGCGCTCGCACCACGGCGCCTCCGACGAAGCCCGACGCACCGGTGACTAAACATTTCATAAGCCAAGAAAGGGCTCGTGGCACGGGGCGCGAGGCTTGGGGTCAGAAGAGCATACACGGATACGCTCTTGCGGCGAGCCGCGAGCCCCGTGCCCTAATTCTTCCGCGAGGCGATATAACGCGCGAGCTCTCTGAGTGGATCCGCTTTGGCGTCGAAGCCGTCGAGACGTTTGACGGCCCGCGCCACGCAGTCTTCCGCAAAGGCGCGCGCACCTTCGACCCCCAGGAACGACGGAAAGGTCTTCTTCCCGCGTTGCGCATCGGTTTGAGGGTTCTTGCCGAGCTCTTCACGAGTCCCGGTCACGTTCAGGACATCGTCCGCGACCTGGAATGCCAGCCCCACCTCCTCGGCGTATCCCGTCAGCGCGTCGATCTGCTCCGCTGTCGCCGATGCCACAAGCGCACCCATGCGCACGGCGGCGCGGATCAGCATGCCTGTCTTGTGGCGGTGGATGGTCTGGAGCGTGGCGAGGTCAATGTCCTTGTTCTCGGCCTGGATGTCGAGCACCTGGCCGCCCACCATGCCCAGGTTGCCCGCGCCCAGCGCGAGCTCACGGATGATGTCGGCCTGCCGATTCGGCTCGACGCCCTCCATCAAGTCCCGCCGGCTGCACAGCTCGAAAGCCATCGTGAGCAGCGCGTCGCCGGCCAGGATGGCCATGGCCTCGCCGAAGACCTTGTGGTTCGTGGGCTTGCCCCGCCGGTAGTCGTCGTTGTCCATGGCCGGCAGATCGTCGTGGATGAGCGAATAGGTATGTATCAGCTCGAGAGACGAGGCGACAGGCAGGACGCCGGCGGCCGCCGGGCCGACCGATTCGGCGGCCGCGATCGCCAGAATGGGGCGCACGCGTTTGCCGCCTGCAAAGAGGCTGTAACGCATGGCCTCGTGCAAGGTCGTCGGCGCGGCGTGGAGCTCGGGAATGACCGCCTCGAGGAACCGGTCGACCTCCTCACGTTTTTTCTCAATATACCGCCTGATGTCAGAGTCGGATGACTTCAACGCCTCCTCCTGTCCTGTGTCGGTTCGAAGCACGCGACGATTCGGCGTTGCATGACGGCGACGGGGTGGGGGACGCCTGCACGGGTGAGCGAAGCCGAGAGTAGCAAAAGAATTCTCAAGCTGTCAAACAATCACGAAGGAGGACGGGATGCGGGAGTTCTCCTTTTTGTCATGCCTGCGCAAGCAGGCATCCATCTTGTTCCCGATATCTGGATTCCTGCTTTCGCAGGCATGACGGAAAGGAAGCAGGAGGCGGGAAGGAGTGAACAGTGAACAGTGAACAGTGAAGAGTGAAATGTGAAAGAGGTTTTGTTCTCCGTCATTCCCGCGAAACCTCCCCCGGCCAGATTGAAGCCGGGGGCGGGAATCCATCTTTTCCTGGCACTACAGAGAGAATGGCCGCTAGAGACCCGACAGACGCTATGGACGCGATAGACACGACAGACCCGCTTGCTCCCGACTCGATGGGTTCGCTATACTGCGCGCATGAGCATTCGATTCCGGGGCGGAGAGTGGGCGCCGATGTTGCTTGGCATCGAGCCGAGAATCTGCCACGTTTGTAGCAAGGGACTCTACCGAAACATGACCTTCCTGCGTGGCGGATGGGCGCGCTGCAGCCAGTGTGACGCATTCGTGCACTATAGCTGTCTGGCCAGCGGCAAGGTCAAGTTTCTGAAGCAGCGTCCCCGCGTCTGCAAATCCTGCCGCGCGGAGCCGGCGCAGGTTGTCGCGACGCCGCAATCCGCCGGCTCCGGCGCGTAGGTTATCGGCGCCGTACCCTGGAAGAAACCGTAAGCTTCAGGTCATGAGACTTAGTCCCCAGCCGTCGGCTCAACCCTCGCACAGCTCCCGCATGTTCACGGAAGGGGTCAGGCTGGTGCTGGCCCCGGCGGTCTGCCTCCTCATCGGGTTCTTCACGGCGGACTTTCTCCTGAGCGGGGTGTATACCTGGCCCCGGACCAGCCGCACACTCGCGCTGACTTGTACCGTCGCGGTGTTGTCGTATGAGTTCGTCTTCAAGGAGCAGTCGCTGCGCGCTCAGGGCGCCTCGCAGGAGCGCGGCGTCAAAGCGGTCGTCTATTCCTGCGTCGTCCCGTATCTGCTCGGCGCGTTGGCCCTCATCGGACTCGCCCGTCTCGGCGCCTGACCGGCTCCAGGCATGGCGACCGGCACCCGGGATTCCACGAAAGGCCGTCCTTCCGCCGATCTCGACATTCAACA
>JBFGRM010000115.1:0-7623 GCA_041563675.1 Nitrospiraceae bacterium
CGCTTCAGCGCCCCGTCCTTCTCGATGTGCTTGCGATACTCGTCGAGCGTGGTCGCGCCGATACACTGGATCTCGCCGCGGGACAACGCCGGCTTGAGCATGTTCGACGCGTCGATGGAGCCCTCGGCCGCACCGGCGCCGACCAGTGTGTGCAGCTCGTCGATGAAAATGATGATGTTGCCCGCCTGCACGATCTCCTTCATGACGACCTTGAGGCGCTCCTCGAACTGGCCGCGGTACTTCGTGCCGGCGACGAGCGAGCCGAGGTCGAGCGCGATCACCCGCCTGGACAACAGGTTGTCGGGCACTTCGGATGTCACGATCCGCTGCGCGAGGCCCTCCACGATGGCCGTCTTGCCAACGCCGGATTCGCCGATCAGCACGGGGTTGTTCTTCGTGCGGCGGCTGAGGATTTGCAGTACGCGCTCGATCTCGTCCGAACGCCCGATCACGGGGTCCAGCTGACCCTCCTGGGCGAGCTGCGTGAGGTCGCGTCCGAATTCGTCGAGGGCCGGCGTGTTGCTCTTGCGATCACGCTCACGTGGGCTGGACTTCCGCAGGAAGGTCACGGTCAGCTGTCGCGCCGTCAGGAGGTTGGCGCCCAGGCTTCGGAGGATCTTGCCGCCGATGCCCTCCTCCTCGCGAAGGAGCCCCAGCAGGAGGTGCTCGCTGCCGATGTGATTGTGGCCGAGGAGCCGCGCCTCCTCGACGCCGTACTCGATGACCTTTTTGACGCGCGGGCTGAAGGGGATCTCACCAAACGTCATCGTGGTGCCCCCGCTCGGCAGGTTCCGCTCGATCTCCAAGCGGATCTGCTCGGTGGAGAGCCCCATCTTTTTAATGATCATGAGGGCAATGCCGTCCGACTCACGGAGGATGGCGAGCACCAGGTGCTCGGTGCCCAGGTAGTCATTTTGGTGCCGCTCGGCCTCCTCGCGGGCTAGGATGATGATCTTGCGACCCTTGTCCGTGAATCGTTCGAACATCCTTCCTCCTTTTGTGCGGTGTGGGCTCCGGGGTGGCGGCCGTTGAGAATGAGGAGAACCCTTCGAAAAATCTGGCTTAATTCTAACGGTGGGTTTGCACTATGTCAAGGGTGCGACCCGTTCTCCACGTCGACCATGTGCCGCCCATCCCTCGAAAGAAGGCCCATCGTACCGAGGAGGGACCGTTTCGTTCCGTTGACAACAAAACGGACCCATCGCTACAATCCCACGCGGTCGGGCCCGCCCGGCGCATCTCATCCCGTCCATCGCCCCCACGCATGAAAACCATCGGCATTCTCACCAAGCCCAAGTTCCCCGACGTCAAACGGATCCTCCAGGACTTGGTCACCTGGCTGCGCGAGCGACAGAAAACGGTGCTGCTCGACAGCAAGGCGGCCGCCCTCGTCGGCGAACCTTCCCAGCACCGAAAGACCCACATCGCGGCCCAGTCCGACATGGTGCTGGTGCTCGGCGGGGACGGAACCATGTTGAACGCGGCCCGCCTCGTCGAAGAGCGAGAGGTGCCCATCCTGGGCGTCAACATGGGCGGGCTGGGATTTCTGACCGAAGCCACGGTCGATCAACTCTACGACAGCCTGGAGAAGATTTTTGCGGAGGCGTTCCTCCTGGAGGAGCGACTCATGCTGCACGCGCGCATCGAGCGGCATGGGGAACATGTCGCCACCTCAACCGTGCTCAACGACGTGGTCGTGAGCAAGGGGACGCTGGCCCGCATGATCGAGGTGCAGATCTCGATCAACGGGCAGTTCGTGACGAGCCTGCGCGGTGATGGTCTCATCGTCTCCTCGCCGACCGGTTCGACGGCCTATTCGATGTCATCCGGGGGGCCGATCGTCGAACCCTCCGTCCGCGCCCTGCTCTTGACCCCGATTTGCCCCCACACCCTCACCCACCGGCCCCTCCTCGTGGAAAGCACCGCAGAGGTGGAAGTGGCGCTCGTGAGTCAAGAGGACGGCGCCATGGCCACGTTCGATGGTCAGGTCGGTGTGGCGCTGGCGCACGGCGACACCGTGACCGTTCGCGCCTCCGAGCACCGCACGCGGTTGATCCGTTTTCCGGATAAGACGTATTACGAGGTGCTGCGCAAGAAGCTGAAGTGGGGCGGGTGAGCCGCCCTATATAAAGGATGCGGGCCGAATCCCTCGGCGGGCGTCAAGGTGACCCCTGCCCCGCTTCCCCAGACCGTTCCCTGCTCTCCGGTTTAACCCGGGTTAAGACTTCTCCGGTCTCGTCATTCGCCACGGGTCCAACAGGGTCGTGAGCCGGCTCTCCGGAAGGACGCGCCTGGCTCGGGCCACCTCCCGCACCGTCTTCCCCGTCCGATAGGCTTCCTTTGCGATTTGCGCGGCCGCGTCGTAGCCGATCTCGGGCGCGAGGGCCGTGCACATCGCCAGGCTGCCCTCGATCGATTCGCGGCAGCGCACCTCGTTCGCCGAGAGCCCCTCGATGCACCGGGCGCTGAAGTTCTCGGAGGCGCTCGCCAGGATCTCGATTGATTGCAGCAGATTGTGGGCCATGACCGGAAGCATGACCAGCAGCTCGAAATTGCCGGCTTGGCCCCCGATCACGATGGTGGTGTCGTTGCCGATCACCTGCGCGGCGACCATCGTCACCGCCTCGGCGATGACGGGGTTCACCTTGCCGGGCATGATCGAGGAGCCCGGCTGCGTCTCCGGGAGGAGCAGCTCCCCGAGCCCGCACCGCGGGCCCGAGCCCAGCCAGCGGACGTCGTTCGCGATCTTCATGAGGCTGACGGCGATCGTGCGCAGCTCCCCGCTCGCCTCGACAAGGGAGTCCTGCGCCGACTGCGCCTCAAAGTGATTGGCGGCCTCGCGGAAGCGGCACGAGGTCTCGCGCGACACGAGGGCCATGACCTTGGATGCGAACTTGGGGTGGGTGTTGAGCCCCGTGCCCACGGCGGTTCCCCCCAAGGCGACTTCGCTCAGCGCCTCGAGGGCGCGCTGGGCCCGATCGATGCCGAGCTCGATCTGCCGCGCGTACCCGCCGAACTCTTGTCCCAGACGGACCGGTGTCGCGTCCTGCAAGTGCGTGCGTCCGATCTTGACCAGCTTGTCGAATTCCCGTGCCTTTCGGCTCAGCGCGCGATGCAATCGCGTGAGGGCGGGGATCAACCGTGTCTGGATCGTCTCGGCGGCGGCCACGTGAATCGCGGTCGGAATGACGTCGTTGCTGGACTGCCCGAGGTTGACGTGGTCGTTCGGGTGCACGGTCTTGCCGCCGCGCGATCCGCCCATCAGCTCGGAGGCCCGGTTGGCGATCACCTCGTTGGCGTTCATATTGGTCGACGTGCCTGATCCGGTCTGGAAGATGTCGACCGGGAACTCCCGGTCCCATTGTCCCTTGATCACCTCTTGGCTGGCGGCCTGGATGGCGTCTGCGCGTTTCTTGTCCAGGAGGCTCAGGGACTGGTTGACGCCGGCCGCCGCCCATTTGATGAGGCCGAGGGCGCGAAGGAATGCCCGGGGGAACCGCAGGTCGCTGATCGGAAAATTCTGGATGGCGCGGGCGGTCTGCACGCCGTAATAGGCGTCCGCCGGCACCTCCAGCTCCCCCATCGTATCCCGCTCGATTCGAGTCTTGCGGGCCGCGTCGCCCGCCTTTCCGCGGTGATCATTGGTAGACGCGGGCTGAGCGCCGCGCTTCTTGGCCGACCTTCCATTGTCGGTTTTCATGATGTGCCTGCCCTGCCTGTGTGATTGATGCACGCCGCGCGGCTGGCAGCCGTGAGGCGGATAGAGGCCGGATGATAATCGATCGCTGAGCGACCTACAAGGCCTCTCCGACGTTGACATCGGACTTGCGCCCCCCTACCCTCCCTTCGCCGGCATCGCATCCGGGTCATGTTACAAGGGCACAGGCAGAGTTCAGTTTTTAGTTTTGAGTTCTCAGTTTGGCCTACTCGACCGCGTCACTCGGCCTAGACAATCTCAACTCAAAACTCAAAACTTCCGCTTTGGCCCCTTGCACCTGATATGGAACCCTTACTTGTCGAAGTCTATTTAGGCCAAAAGGGTGAGCCGACCCCGCGGGTATTCACGCACGACGGGGTGCGGCATGAGGTCGACCGGATTCTGGATCGCTGGTACCGGCAGGAGATGACGTACTTCCGCCTGAGCACGAAGGGGGGCCGTCGCTATGTGCTGCGTCTGGATGAGGAGAGTCAACGCTGGGAGATGGTCATGCAGGAAGAAGGGTAAGGGGTCAGGGGCGAGGGGTCAGCGGCAAGAAGCGATGAGCGAGGAGCAGGAGGAAACGAAGTGCTCGAGTTCATCGCTCCTCGTTCCCAGCTCCTCGCTTTTCGATGGGCACATACGGCCTGTTGTGCTCACCTTCATAGATCTGGCCGGGGCGGAACAGCTTGTTCTCACGGAGCTGCTCGACCCAATGCGCCAGCCAGCCTGCGACCCGGGCGATGGCGAAGATCGGCGTGAAGTATTCCACGGGAAGCCCCATCTTGTCGTAGATGATCCCCGAGTAGAAGTCGACATTCGGGTAAATGCCCTTCTCGCCCAGCACATCCTGCGCCGCCCGCTCCAACTCCAGTGCCACATCGTACAGGGGCGAGCTGCCGCATTCCCCGAAGAGTCGCTCACACAACCCCTGTAGGATCGTCGCGCGGGGATCCTTGACCTTGTAGACGCGATGGCCGAAGCCCATGATCTTCTTTTTGTCCTTCAATTGGCGCTCGAGGTACGTGCGGGCATTCGACGGGCTGCCGATCTGCTTGAGCATCAGCACGACTTCCTCGTTGGCGCCGCCGTGCAGCGGTCCCTTCAGCGCCCCGATGGACGACGCCACGACCGTATAGGGATCGGCCAGCGTGGAGGCGGTGACGAGGCCCGTGAAGGTCGAGGCGTTCATCGTGTGCTCGGCGTGGAGAATCAGGCTGAGATCGAGCGTGTCGGCATAGATCTTCTCCGGCACCCGGTCGTTCACCATGTAAAGGAAGTTCTGGCTGAACGACAGGTCATCGCGAGGCGTGACGTGATCGTCCCCGCGGCGGACCCTGCAATGGGCGGCGACGATGGTCGGCAGCTTCGCGATCAAGCGGACGGCCGACCAATAGTTGTTGTCGATGTCCTTGACGTTCCGGCCCGGATAGAACATTCCCAGGGCCGCCACGGCGGCCTGGAGGGCGTCCATCGGATGGCCCTGCTCGGGGAGACACTTGATCAGGTCGACGATCCGGAACTTGACGCGCCGATGGTGGGTGACGTCCTCGACGAAATGCGCAAGCTCCGCTTGGGTTGGGAGGTGCCCGAAGATGAGCAGGAAGGAGACCTCGAGAAACGATGAATGCCGGCAGAGGTCCTCGACTCGGATTCCTCGATACTCGAGGACACCCTTTTGCCCGTCGACATCGCTGATGGCCGATCGGGCGGCCGGGACATCGGCTAGGCCGGGCATGAAATCATGTGGCATCGCACAACCCGTCGGAATCTGGTGCGCTGTTGATCCGAAGATATGGTGACGTGTCAATAATCACGACATCAATTACAGCACCGATTTCTCCAGCGCGCAAGTCGTCTGCAACTTGGCCCCTCCCCCGCCGGCGTTCCGCCCCCACCTTGCCAGGCCTGAGCACGCTTCGGCATACTGAAACCATGGTCACGAGACATCCGGCTCGGTCCCTGCGTCGTGGTCGACCTGTCTCCATCGCGGGAGGCGTCGGGACGGCGCTGGTGGCAGGACTCAGCATGCTGATGCTGCTCATTGCCCTGGCTGTCGGCCTCCTCATGTGGAACAGCAGGTCGGGCAAGGCGGTCCACAAGGTGGATGGCGTCGAGGCCCCTGCCTTGTCGCCGCGCGCCGCGGGGACCAGCACGCTGAGTCACGGGGGACCGGCGCCGGAGGGGATGTCCGGACCTTCCGGGTCGAAGCGGGCCCACGAGCCGTTTCTGGAGCCCGGCTACCGGACGCCGCGGGATTCAGCAAGCTCGCGGGAAGCCGGGGGCGTGCCGGCCAGGGATCGGAGCCCGCGGGGGGATGGCACGTCCCCCGGCAGCGGGGGCCAAGACCCATGAATGTCTTCCGAACGACGGCGCTGTGTGTCGGGCTCCTCCTCGGCCCCGGGCCGTTGGCGGTGTCGGCGCAGCAGGATTCGATTCTGATCTTTGCCGTGCTCACCGAGGTGCCGTCGGACAAGAGTCGGGTGACCGCGCAGGTGCTCGCCGGCGAGACGGTGCAGGAGGCGCGCCTGCTCGCAGACGAGCGGCTTCAGGGACACGTCATGTGGAGAAAGCTGGAGATGTGCCACTCGATCAAGGCGGAGGTGAGACAGGAAGGCGCCGATTACCGGGTTCTCTCGTTCAAGATGCTGAGCGCGTTCATGCTTCCCATGGCCCTGCAGGGGGTGGCAGGTGACTGCATGCTGAAAAAGGCGATGGAGTACGCCCCGTTGATCGACTAAAGGCTACCCCCTCACCCCGGCCCTCTCCCCCTCAGGGGGAGAGGGGGATCGCAAGACGAATTATCCAAAAGATTTCTGAAGCCGCAAGTGAGAGATGATTACCGACAGTCCGGGCAGGTGGTGGGTTCCGGATCGGCCTGGCACTCGTCCTGGGTCAACGGAAATTGCTGCTCACAGGTCTGGCACACCCTGATCTCGAAAAAGGCCACGCCCTTGTCGTCGATCTCCGTGGGAAGGAGCAGCTCCACGGGGTCATAGCCCAGCGAGACACCGTCCTCGAACTTGACCGTGGCGAGCCGTTGATTGAAAAGCTCGAAGGTGGCTTCCTGGCCCTTGCGCTCGAGCAGGTGCCCGATCACGTAGACCGGCTGTCCCTTGCGCTTCGTCCGCAGGTCGCGCAGGGTGCGTGCCGTCGTCGTGGCGATGGCGAACTGGCCGCTGGAGCTGGTGCCGACTGATGGCATGGAAACGTTGCCCGAAGACCGAAATTGTGAAGTGCTGCTTCATTTACCATGTGCCCGAAAATGAGGTCAAGGTACGCGGGAGGAATGGGGGATGTCGAAGACCGGTCGCAAGCTGACGATTTATCAGAAGCCGACGTGCACGACCTGCCGGCAAGCGGTCAAGTTGGTCGAGGCCAGCGGGCAGGACTTCGAGACCATCGATTATTACGAAGATCCTTTCAGCAAGACGTCCCTGGCGGCGCTGCTCAAACGGGCGGGACTCAGGCCCAGGGAGGTGCTGCGCTCGAAAGAGGAGATCTACAAGAAACTGAAGCTCGGTGAGAAGGATCTCAGCGACGAGGAGCTGCTCGGGCTGATGGTCAAGCACCCGGACTTGATCCAACGCCCCATCGTCGACGCCGGGAGCACGGTCATCCTTGCGCGGCCGGCAGACTCGGTACAAAAACTGTTGAGGAAGTGAAAAGTGAGGAGTGGGGAGTGGGGAGTGAAAAGCAGGAGGAACAATTATCCTCACCTGGAACCTGGAACGTCTTTTCTTGTGGGACCTGAAACTTCCTAACTGTCCCCGACTATTTCCACTCCTCCCGTTCGCGGGTCGATCCGCACGGCTTTCTTCCCCGCCAGCACCTCCAGAATCAGCGCCCCCGCGACGTGCCGACGCCAGCCCTTGAGCAGCGGGAGATCGAGCGATTCCCGTTTGTGCCCTGCCAGAATCAGTGAC
>JBFGRM010000116.1:0-7552 GCA_041563675.1 Nitrospiraceae bacterium
CCGCCATGGATATCGATCTCGCGGCGGTTCGCTGGGCCCGCGGGCAGGAATTCGGGCTGGAATTTCTGTACATGCACCCCGAGGAATACGAGCGCTTATTGAGCTTCGCCCCCGCCTCCCAACCTCACGCCAACATGTGACGGTCCGGCGCCTTCCCGCGCCGATCGGGCACCGCCCCCTCTCGACCACCACGAACAACCCCATGACCGGCCCCGTCGCGGCCCACGCGACCCATAGCGATTCAGCCCCTTTTGACAAAACCCGCCGAACTGGTAAGTTCTAATTCATACCCCACAAACACAGGTGGCCCCGGCGCCATCAATCGGAGGACTGGCCTGTATGTTTGGTTCCTTCGGACTGCTGGAGCTCGTCGTGGTCGTCATCGTCCTTGCCATTCCAACCGCCTGGCTGTTCTTCGGCGCTGATTAGCTACCCCCGATACCCCGGATCACGCAACTTCCTTTCCCCTCAGCTTGAATGCCTGCACGCAGGACGCGGCCCGCTCCCGCGCATCTTTTGCACGGCCGTCATACCCGAGGCTGTCGTGGAGGGAGCCGATATTCTCATAGAGTGTGGTCGCCAGCCTTGCCAAATGGCTCTCCTGAATCTGGAGCTGCGCTTCCAGGAGCATCCGGTGCGACCCGGCCTCCAGCCACCGCCGGTGAAGGGTGGAGAAGACCCGGACCCATGTCTTCACACAATGGCTTTCCAGGCTGGGCTCGTGCGGAAAGGAACCCCCTTCGGTGACCGCACGGTGCGCATCCTCCATCCAGTCGGTGAACGACATGATGTCGCTCAACGTAATGTCGAGCCCTTCTGCTCGACGCTTTTGTACCGCGCTCTGATTCTCCATGGCGATGCTCCTCCTTGCTGGGAGGTGGTCGAGCCGACTGCACAGTGCTGGACACGTGCCGGCGTCAAGACAAGCCGGCACGATCAAGAGACGTTCCTCGCGTGATTGCGAATATCGTGCGATTCGTATGGAGAATGAAGACAGGGTTCGCGGCCGGTGAGGTGGCCCCGGTGCGTCCTCAACGGCGGCGAGAGTCAGGGACGACCCGGCTCCTGGGCTCGGGCAGCCGCAGCCTAGGCTTTTTCACATCTTCTGTCAAGCCCGTAGGTGGTGGTACGGAGGCGTCGCCGCGGATTTCACCTTTCGTCCGATCGGGCGCGGAGGCCGGCCGTTCCGGGGACGAGACACCAGGCCACGCGTCACTGCGAGGGCGGGCTGGCCTCCAACAGCCTCACTCTGAGCCGCTCCACGAGTTGGATGCCCTCCTGGTAACTGTCCACCTGGTAAAACGCTCCGCAGGCCACGACGTACCACAATCCGTGGAGCTGGATCACTTTGTAGAACCCGCGCCCCTGCGGGGGCGAGTCATCGGCATAGAGGACGCGCATGGGGACGGACCAAACAACGGAGCATGGAGGCGCCGTTCATAGCATGCCTGCTCGTCCGTCGCTGTGAAGCCATTCACACCACACCGGCCAAGGGGATTTGGGATCACTCGCGCGGCTGGATCTCGACTTGGGCATCGACCCTGCTTTCTATCAGGCTCCTCACGATGCCTTTCTCATCGAAGCTGATCTCGACGTAGATCGTGCTCCGCTGAGCCCGACTGGTCGGAGCCCCCTCCACCCCGATCGGCGGCGCGCCTGTCACGGGGTCGCCCGCATATTTCGCCAGTGGATAAATCCATGTTTCGCTTCGCTCCCCCACGACATTCGAGGCTGAGACGGCACGCGGCTCGCCGAGCAATCGATGCACCTCCCGCTTGGTCGATTGCCCGATCTTGATCGAAGCGACCCGGTCCTCGCCGACCAGGTTGCCACCCGTCCCGCAGGCGGTCAGGAAATACACCGCCAGCGACAGGCACGCGAGAAGAGCGGCACCGGGGGTGGTCCCATGAGGGCACCGGCATCGCGCACCGGCGACCACAACCTCTGGTCGTCGTAGGTTCGGTCCCGGAAGGCCGACCGCGACGAGTCGGCATGTGAGAGGCACTTGACCGTCGATCAGGATCACAGCTTGCCCCGAACGCTCACCGAGTCGCACCACTCATCGGGTCCGTGCCTCATCATGCATGTGCAAAGACTCTCAGGGCGCTGAACGCGATGTTTCTTCTCCCCGCATACAGGAGCTGCTTGCCGGGACGCTTGATCTTCCTGACCAGGTGCTTGACCAGATTCTTCGAGGGTTGTTGCGCATCCACGTACTTCACTTCGACCACGTGCAGACCCGCTTTGGCGCAAACGTGCCGGAGGGAACGGCCGCAATAATAAAAAAGGTGCTCGAGGCGCTCAATGGGATAATCCTCTAGATCCGACCGATACCACGGTCTCTTTCGCCTCTGCTCCACGTTTGGCACTTCGAGACAGACAATTCCGCCGGGATTCAACAGGGTCCGCAGGCGTGTCAGCGTCTCGAGCGGATCGGGCAGATGCTCCAGCACATGCCAAAGGGTGATCACGTCGAACGTCGCGCTCGCGAAGGGGATCTCTTGGATCCTGCCGATATACAGCTTTTCGAAGGACACCCTGCTCCTCGCTTCGCCCGCATAGGTATCGGAGAACTCGGTGCCGGAGACGGTGAAGCCAGCCTCGCCTGCGACGCTGCAAAAGTCGCCCATACCGCAGCCGATATCCAGCAAGGCTCCCTGGTGTTTGAACCGCAGCACGTCGTGGACGCGGTCGCGGTGCTGCGCTTTGACATAGAAGGGCTTGTGCTTGAACCAGGCGCTGACGGGGCCGGCGCTCATGAGCTCCTTTTGCGTGTATTGCTGCTTCAAGGTGTCGAGCGTCGGCTGGGGATTCAGGAAAATGACCTGACAGCGCTCACATTGGTAGAAGTTCACCGTCGGTGCCTGCGTGAGCTGCGCATGACGCTCGCCTGCGCAAATCACGCAGCTTCCGATCCAGTGATACCCGGCCAAGTCCTTCATGAGGCCTCTCCCGATCAGCATCAACCCGAGTCGCGTGCCCCGCAGGTACCCACCATGAGATCGGACGCGCCGCGATCCCCCTGCACCTCGAGCGATCGAATTGTGCCGATAATTCCGGTCTGCGTCAAACGGGGTTGGAGCGAAGAATTCATCGGCTTACGCCTTGCCCTGGCAGAAGGATTGTCGTACGGTGGCCACCTGAAAGGGGGGCAGCGATGCGATGGGTCGGGGCACTCGTGGGTTGCGTCGTGCTGGCCGTCGCCACTCCAATCCGGGCTGACTTCCAGGCCGGCGTGGAGGCCTACGAACAGGGCGACTACGCCACCGCGTTGAGGGAATGGCGTCCACTGGCGGAGGAGGGGGACGCCGAAGCGCAGTTCTACGTCGGCGCCCTGTATTACCACGGGGAGGGCGTGCCGCAGAGCAATGCCGAGGCGGCACGCTGGTATCGACGGGCGGCCGACCGGGGCCACGCCGCCGCGCAGCATAACCTGGGGGTGATGCTGTACACGGGCGAGGGCATGTCCGTGAACGCGCAGGAGGCCCTAGAGTGGTTTCAACGCGCCGCGGAGCAGGGGCATGGCCCGGCGCAGTACAACCTGGGCATCATGTACGCGGAAGGGAGCGGCACGACGCCCGACAACGCTCAGGCTTACCTCTGGTTTTCCCTCGCCGCGGAACAGAACGAGGCCAACGCGACACAGGCGAGGGATTTCGTGGCCGGCCGCATGACTCCGGCCCAGCTGGCGGAAGCCAAGCGGCTCGTGCATGAGTGGAAGCCGAAACGATAGCCTGCCGCGCCTCGGCCCTGGCGCTCACAGGAGTGTGCTGTGGATTTCTCGGCGAAAGAGGTGCTCATCGGGATCGCCGTGATCGGCCTCGTGGTGTTCCTCATGTGGTTTCCCACGATCATGGGCGCCTTCGTGACCGCCTACGAGCGACTAGGCAAAAAGTTGGACGAGCAGCGGGAGGAGCGGGAGCGGAAGGGGAGGCGGGACAAATGACCGCTTATCCGTTTTCGGGTCACTCACACGAAGCGTTCGCGTTCTGCGGGCGTGGGGACACGGCAGGTTTCGGCGCGTCCCATCCACTGATACCGATGGCGGGCGACGAAGTTGTAGACCGCATCTCGAATGGGTCGGGGAATGACCAGACACACAGCGAGCACGGGCCAGAGACCGGATAAATGCCGCACGATTCTGAGGGCAGCCGTGGATTTCGTCGATACTCGCCCGTGCTCAAGAAGAAGAAACGTCTCGAAGTCCTCGGCGGGAAGCTGCAGTTCTTTCAGGATTCGTTGAGCGCTGTCGGACTGCAGCATGCCGAACTTGAACTTCTTGTGGGGATCCCGGTCCATCATAAAATTGACCCAGGCGTTGCACCAATTACAGACCCCATCGAACACGACGAGCCTCTCGTACCTCGCCCACTCATGTGAATTCTGATCAAGTTCGACTTTCATCCTTGACGCTTCCAGCACAAAGCAAGAACGCTCTGGGCTTTTTCTCATTCGAGCATAACAGTATCAGAGTATGTCGTCCGTGGGGGTGAGTCAAGGGGCGCGAAGGGAGAGGCTGCTCGCGGCTCAGCACCCTCTTGCCTCACGCTCCGCGTAACGCTATCGTGCGTCAGGACGAGCAAGGGGGGCAGACATGAGATGGGCTACGGTGGTGCTGGCCACGGTGTTGATACTCGGCTCGGCGTCCTTCGCTACCGCGGAGTGCGCCTGGGTCCTTTGGGTCAAGACGACAGTTTTACTTTCAGGTGATAAGAACAAGCCCAAGCCCGGCTGGGACCTTGGCAACACATTCAAGAATCAACCACAATGCGACCACGAGAGGCGGACACATTGGGAAGCTCTGGCAGAGATTGCCGAGGCAGACGTGGGTGCTTCTAATGTGACGAAAAAGCAAGGTGAGTATGTGACTCGGTTTTTTCCCAAAGGCGGTCACATTAGCGAGGTCTTGCTTTGTCTTCCCGACACCATCGACCCGAGGGTGAAGGGGGAGTGATACGGATGAAGTGGCCAGCCAGGGAAGGGTTGCTCTTGCTCGGCGGAGTCCTCTTTGCCTTCCTCGTCTGGGTTCCCGTCGTTATCAATGTGCTGCCAAAGCTCGCGGGAAGGGAACCGGAGCCGTGGCGGTGGGGGCTTGAGCACCTGCCTGAGTTTTTCGGCTCCCAAGGTGCCGGTCATGCGGCCATGAGCTGGATCATGGCCCTGGTGCCGTACTTCTTGGTGCAAGTCGCTCGCGTCGCCAATTGGTCCGTCCGAAAGTTTCGCCGAAGGCGAGATGTGCCCGAAGTGCAGGCCGAGATGCCGGACCAATTCCAGGGCTAAGCGATGCGGGAATCGTGTCTGCAGCAGGAAAGCTGTCAGGAGCTCTTCTACCGGAACGATGTTTGTTTAACTATGTCGGATTGCCTAGCTCAAGGCGCTGACCGGTCAAGCAGCGGTTCGGGTGCCTCCCCAAACATCCCCAGCACGATCGCGACGATCACGGCTTGTACCAACCACCCAAGCGCACAGACGCCAATGGCGCGGAGCGTACCGTGATAGTCCAGAGCTTGGCGGACTGCGATCACCATCGCCACGAGCATCCAGACGCCGGCCACTAAGAACACGACAGGGGCGATTCCTGGGATGATGCCGAGGATTCGGATCAGTCCTGGAGAACTTGAAAAGCCGATCGTCCGTAACAGTTCGCTATGGGTCGCGTGGGTGTGCGGCTCGGGAAGGAGTTTCGTGCCGATAATGTAGGTCAAGAACGCCCACACGTACCATCCGAATAAGGCTCCCATCGTGCCAATGGCGATGCCTTCGAGCCCTCCTGTCCTGAAGAGACCGATCCCGCTCGCAACGCTGGACAAGACGACAACCCCCATCGCCTGGCCAATGGCGCCTGTGTCTGCCTCGACTTCCTCGTACAGGTGGACATCGAGCTTGGCCGCTCGGACCATTCGATTCACAAAGACACTCATCACTTGGCAATCCTCTCTCACATTGTGTGTGTGGCCGAAAACCTAGGCCGTCCGTTGGGGGAGTGTCAAGTGGCGAGATAGGGGAGCTGCCTGACTTTCAGGAAGGTCTGTACTGCGGCTTCTGCACCAGCCGCGTCACGAACCGGCCAAGACGGGCGTCGTTGTCAGCTTCAACGTGCACGTTCTCCAGCCCGAACTCCTTGCCACGTGACCAGCGCACGATGGCGCGATCGACGAATACCAATCCCTTTCTCGGAGGCAGGTAGACGCACAGGGTCAGGTGGTCGCCCGGGATGACCCCGCGATCGCCATCGACCCGCCACCCGGTGCGCGACAGGTTCCACACTCTGCCGTGGCCGACGCCGTCCTGTCCCCGGTAATACACGCGACAGTGCAAGGGGAAGCGTTGATAGGAGCGAATGGTGAAGCTCGTGGGCATCTCTTGACTCTGCGAATGCCTGGACCATAGTGCCGTCCGCGTCTCTCTGTCAAGGGAGGTTCGAGCCAGCGTTCAGTCGCTCGGCCGTCCGATAGGCGTCGAAGATCCCCCAGACCCAGAGTGGCAACAGAAAGAGCCAGCCGATCAGGATGGTGGTCAGCCCCCAGCAGATGAAGTAGAAGAGTGCGCAGACGATGCCTTTGCCGATTTCGCCATTGTAGATTTGGCCGAGGCCGGTGATGAAAAACGATAGCACCGCCGCAATGCCCGGATGCTTTTGGCTGTATCGATCGTGATTCAATGGGTTCGCTTCTCCTGGGCAGAAACCTGAAGCGTCGCCTAATCAGAAGGCTAGGCTGTCCATCGAGGGAGAGTCAAGTTTTGCGAATGACAGGTGTGTGAGTCGAGGAGGGGAGTGACGGTGGAGCTGGCGAGAGGAATCGAACCTCCAACCGGCGGTTTACAAAACCGCTGCTCTGCCGATTGAGCTACGCCAGCTCGCGAGGTCTATCATAAGGCAGGATGGAGGACAGAGGAAGACGGAGCCGACGCCGGCACCGTAGCAGCAGATCCATAAAGGTGTCAAGTTGTCACTCGTACCCGACTTTGGCAAAGCTTCCGGGGAAGCAGTGTCATTACTTATAAGGGGTGTGGCCGCTCGGCACGCGAGAGGGGAGTAGCGACGGTGCGAGCGTGGAGGATCGAAGCGTCGATCGTCTAAGCCGGATAGCGAGGGCTATTTCGAGGCTGGAGGGTTTCCTTTCGAGGCCTGTGAGGCAAAATCCCCGTAAAGCTGGTCGAAGCAGTCGGGGCAGATACCATGCGTAAATTTCACCCCCGAATGATTCGCAATGTAGTTTTCGACCTGATCCCAATAGCCCCGATCATCGCGGATCTTCTTACAGGACGCGCAAATCGGCAGGAGTCCCCGCAGCGTCTTCACCTGACGGAGCGAAGCCCGGAGCTCCTCAATGACACGGTCGCGCTCCAGCTCTGCACGATCCCGCGCATCCAGCGCTTGCTTGAGCTCCAGGAGGTTTTCCCGGAGCTCGAGCTGGGCCTGCACCTCCTGGGCCAGGACTGTCAAGGCCTCGGTCTGCTCCAACGTCAACTCTCGCGGCTCTCGATCGATGACGCAGAGCGTGCCCAATCCGTGACCATCGTCCGAGAAGATCGGCGCCCCCGCGTAAAA
>JBFGRM010000117.1:0-7551 GCA_041563675.1 Nitrospiraceae bacterium
ACGTGAGAAGTGAAATGTGCAAGAACCGTCGCCTCTTTTTCATTTCACTTTTCACGTTTCACCTTTCACTCTTTTGCGTCTCTTTCCGTCATTCCTGCGAAAGCAGGAATCCAGGCATCGCGGAAAAGAATGGATTTCCGCTTCCGCGGGAATGACGGAGAAGATCTAAAAGATGGCTTTCACAAGTTCCGCGATACTCCGCTGCATATCAGCGTCATCCGTGATCGGCCGCACGACCGCCGCCTCGCAGGCCTCGGCCGGCGGGACCCCCTGGCGGATGAGCGTCCCCGCATAGATCAGGAGTCGGGTGCTCACGCCCTCCTCGAGGCCGTGGTTGCGGAGGTTCCGCACCTTCTGGCCGAGCTTCACCAATCGCTGCGCAATGCCTTTGTCGAGCCCGGTCTCGTGCGCGATCACGCCGGCCTCGATCTCCGCCGGCGGATAGCCGAACTCGATGGCCAGGAAGCGCTGCTTGGTGCTTTGCTTGAGGTCCTTGAGGACGCTCTGGTATCCGGGGTTGTAGGAAATGACCAGCAGAAAGTCGTCGACCGCCTCGAGGATCTGCCCTTTTTTCTCGATCGGCAGGACGCGGCGATCGTCGCTCAGCGGGTGAATGATGACGGTCGTGTCCTTGCGGGCCTCGACGATCTCGTCCAGGTACACGATCGCGCCGTGCTTGACCCCGAGCGTCAGGGGCCCGTCCACCCAGACGGTTTCGTCGCCTTTGAGTAGGTAGCGCCCGACCAGATCGGAGGCGGTCAGGTCTTCGTGACAGGCCACGGTGATCAGGGGGCGCTTCAGGCGATAGGCCATGTGCTGCACGAAGCGCGTCTTGCCGCAGCCGGTGGGCCCCTTCAGCATAACGGGCATGTGCTGCTGCGCCGCCGTCTGGAAAAGCCCGATCTCGCCGCGCACCTCCGCGTAGAACGGCTCCTGATCGACGCGATACTGATTGATGTCGAGCTCTTGACCCTTCATGGTTCCTGTCCACGCCTCCTGCCCGGTCGCGGGCTGATCCCCGGCGGCTGCACGGGAGACGCCACGGACCCGTCACCATTAACGCAAATGGCCGCCGGGATCAAGTCACAGAGGGGATGGAGGGTGTCAGCCGACCAGGTGGTAGGTATGAAACTGCTCGACGGGCATGTCGAGGACCTCGCGCACCTTGCGCGCCAGGGCGTCCGGGGTGAAGGGCTTTTGAAGAAGGAGCCTCCCGCGGTCGAGGGGGCCTTGCGAGAACACCGGGTGATCCGGGTATCCGGACATGTACAGCACCTTCATTTCGGGTCTGTCCGCCAACAGCTCCTTGGCTGCCTCCGGGCCGCTCTTCTGGGGCATGACGACGTCGGTCAGGAGCAGGTCGATCCGGCCGAAGTGCGTCTTGCTGACGACCTGGGCGTTGATGCCGTCCCGTGCCTCGAGGATCTGGTACCCGCGCTGGCGCAGCATGTCCCGGACGAGCCCCCGCACCGCCGGCTCGTCCTCCACCACCAGAATCGTCTCCCCGGCCGACCGTGACTGATGGGGGGCCTGTTCGAGCGTCAGTTCCCGCGCGTGACGGTCGACCCGGGGGAAGTAGATCTTGAACGTGGTCCCCTTCTTGATCTCGCTCTCCACAATAATATGCCCGCCGTTTTGCTTGACGATTCCGTAGACGGTCGACAGACCCAGGCCGGTCCCTTTTCCCTTGGCCTTGGTCGTAAAGAACGGCTCGAACGCCTGCGAGAGGACCTCGTTGTTCATGCCGCATCCGGTGTCCGTGATCGCCAGCATGACGTAGTCCCCGGGCTCGAGGGTGCTCGGACGGGCGGCGGATTCCGGCCCGAAGGTGACGTTGGCCGTTTCGAGCTCCAGCTTCCCGCCGCTGGGCATGGCATCGCGCGCGTTCACGGCGAGGTTCATGATGACCTGATCCATCTGGCTCGGATCGGCCCGGATCGAGCCCAGGTCGGCGGCCTGCACCGTGATCAGGTCGATGATGTCTTCCCCCATCAGGCGGCGTAGCATCCCTTCCATGTTTCCCGCCACCGCGTTGAGGTCGACGATCTGCGGGGCGATGACCTGCCGGCGGCTGAAGGCCAGCAACTGACTCGTCAGGGCGGCGGCGCGCGTGCCCGCCCGCTTGATCTCCTCCACCTCAGCGCGCAACTGCTCGTTGGACCCGACCTGGGCGAGCAGGAGCTCGGTATAGCCGCTGATGACGGTCAACAGATTGTTGAAGTCATGCGCGACGCCTCCGGCCAAACGCCCGATCGCCTCCATCTTTTGGGACTGCCGCAACTGCTCCTCGGTCTCGCGCAGCGCCGACTCGGCGCGCTTGCGGTCGACGAACTGCCCGATCTTGAGGCCGATGTCCTCCGCCATCTGGAGCAAATCCTGATCGGGCTGGCGGATCTCCCGGCTGAAGAATTCCAGAACGCCGTAGACGTTGTCCCCCACCTTGACCGGGAGCGCGAAGGCACCGTGCAATCCGACCCTCGTGGCGATGGTCGCCCGCGGGAAGTTGTCGTCATGCTGGATGTCCGGGATCCACGCGGTCCTCCCGTGGCGCCAGACGCGGCCCGGCAGCCCGACGCCCGGCGCGAAGACGTGCTCCCAGCTCGCCACGGCGAAATCCTGCAGCCCCGGCAACGGCACGTGCCAGACGCTGCGGCACCGGAGCACGTCCGCCTGCAGGTCCACCTTCCAGAATGCGCCCAGCTCCCAGCCCTGACTCTCGCAGATGGTCTGCACGATGCGGGTGGTCGCCTCCTCCGTCGTCCGGGCATCGGCGAGCACGTGGGTCACCGCATACTGGAGCGCGAGCTGCCGCTCCGACCGTTTCTCCTGCGTCATGTCGCGGATGAACGCGCTGAACCGGTAGCCGTCGCCCGCCGGCACCGCTTCCACGGTCAACTCGACCGGAAACTCGTGCCCGTCGCGATGGCGGGCCATCGATTCGAATCGCTTGTTGAAAAACGGGTCCGCGCCCTGGTCCCGGAGGCTGGCCAGGCCCTGCCTGAAGACCTCCTGCGAGGAGAACGGGAAGATCGTCTCCGCCAGCGAGCGATTGAGCACGTCCTCGCGTGTCCATCCGAAGATCCGTTCCGCCTGTGTGTTCCAGAGCGTGATGCGCCCGTCGCCGTCCATGCCGATCACGCCGTCAAAGGCCGTCTCCACCATCACCCGGGCCTGCTCCGTGCTGGCCTGCAGCGCCGCCTCGGTGCGTTGCCGCCCGAGCTCGTGCCGGCGCAGGTGCAGGACGATGCCGAACCAGCCTCCGGTGATGAAGACGAGGCAAACCGCGCCCAGAATTCCCGTGTTGACGATTCCGGCCCGGTAGCGATTCAACTCCGTTTGCAGGTGGCGATGGACGGCGTCGAGGCGCGTCGCGATCCCGCCCGCGTAGAGGGCCTTTTGGGCTCGGTACTCCTCTCCGAGCAGCACGCCCTCCGCCGCCCGACGATTCCCCCGTCGCACCAGGTTAAAGACCTCACGTTCCATTTTCACGAGCTTGTTGTTCGCCTCGTTGATCCGTTCCGGCCCGCTCGCGAGGTAGGCTTGCGGCGCCAGGGCGCGCGCCTCCTGCAGCGCGGACTCCAGCTTCGGCTCCAACGCGCGATACCGATCCTCCCAGCGCAAATCGCCCGTCGCCGCCGCCATGCGCGCCGACATTGTCAGGGCCTCGTCGAGGTGCATGACGGTGCCGTTGAGCTCCTGAAACCGCACGACCTCGGAGGTGGTCTTCGTGAACGAGGAATAGACGCTCCAGACGTTCCATCCCAAAGACATGAGGGCGGTGAGCGTCAGGACCAGCCACAGGGTCAGCAGGATCGGCGGACGCAGCCGTGTCCATGCCCGAAACGGCGACACCTCCGGCGCGATCGTGGGGGGTGGGCTCGTCCGCTCCACGGGTGCGTCTGACTGATTCGAAGATGGGTTGTGCATGGTCAGGCTTGGGTCGCGATAGAGCTCGGGACGAGTCTGACGGGATGGTAGTGCTCCTTGGAGGCCGCCAGGGAACCGAGGCCGGAGGCATCCAGGCTATTGATGAACTCGTGCCCGGCCGCCAGCGCTTCTTTCGCAAATTCCCGGAACAGGACTTGCGCCGCACCCGGGATCGCGCGGTCGGCGACTTCGAGCAGCACACAGATGGTGCGGGGCGACCGCCGGTACCCGAACGTGTAGCCGGCCACGGCGTCATCGACGAGCAGCACGCGGCCGACCAGCCCCAGCGCCTCGCTGTGGCCCAGCGCGTCCCTGTGCGCGATGCCCGTGTCGGCGAGCATGGCCCGGGCGATCGGCTCCAGGCCCCTGCTCTCCTTCTGTTTCACCCATCGCTCCAGGAGCGACAGGCACGCCCCGCGATCTTCGGCACGAAACGGCCGGGACGCGACCCGATGCCGGCGCGACAACTGGTTGCAGGCTGCCCGCTGCGATTTGTACCGGTCCCCGGCGAGGTTGACGAGATCGATCGTCCGATACAGGTAGTCCGGATCCTTCTGGCGGAGCCGATATCCCAAATCTTCCATGACGCCGCGCAGCTCCTCGGGCACATTCTCGACCCGGCTCACGGCGCTTGCCCGGTTTCGCTCCCGCATGTACTGGAACGCCTCCCGCAGGGGTCCGGCGAGGGGCCCGGGGCCCAGCGGAGGGAGCACCATGAAGACCCCGTCCGCCGATTCGGCAAAGAGACAGAGGTGGTCGTCGAGCTCGGCCCATGAGAGCGGCAGCAGCGCGCGCCAGATCATATGCGGCGCAAACGCGTAGGCGGCGAGATCATTCGCCGACGCCGGTCCGCTCCTCAGCAGCGCGGCCTCGAACCTCATACGATCATCGAGGGTTAACGGGGGGAGGCTAAGCCCGGGAGGCGGGAGGCGGAAGGCGGAAGGCGAATGAGCAGACAGAGAAGGCGCTTGCACGCTTGCCGCCTCCCGCTTGCCGCCTGCCGCCTTCCGGTCCTTTCCCAGTCGTTCCGTCAGCCGATCCAGTGGTCGAAGAACGACGACATCGTCCTGATAGGGTCCGATGAGACGGGGATGTTTTTCCAGGACCGTGATTGTGGCATCCTGCTCGAGCATCGCGGCGATTTCGTCCGCGTAGGCTTCCAAATCGGGGCCCTGGGCCCCGCGCCCCGTGCTCAGGTTGTCCATTACGAACGGGCATTTCTCGTCCCACCCCAGCAGCACGCGTCGCCCGTCCTCACTCCACATCACGGCCAACGGATAGATCTGGCAGTCCAACGGCCTGGCTTCGTAGATGCCGCAACGGTGGGTGTCGGGATCAAACGCCGGGCACAGGTATCCCTCCCCCGTCGGGCTTGGAACGAGACGGACCTGGCCGCCCTCGGGAGTCGGAAACGAAGCCGGGTCGAGGCCGGCCTCCACGGCGCGCCCGCTCTCCTCGCGGGTGAAGTAGGGCCGGAGAAAGCTCTCCGGCTCGGGAAACCGGCAACAGACGTCGCATTGCAGGCAGGTCCGGCTGGGGACGACCTGGGGCAGGGGGCCGATTTGAATGAGATCCCTCTGAGAATATTGGGAGTTTTGTCGACCCATGGCAGCCTTTCGTGGCGCAGTTTTGGTATTTTAACAGCGTTTCCGGAGAGGTCATAGGAGAAACGGCCAATCGGAGGGAAGACGTTCCAAGTTCCAGGTCTCAGGTTCCAGGTTGGGAGATAATCTGCTGCCCTGGGACTCGAGACTTGGGACTTGGGACCTGAGACCAGGGACGAGGGACTTGAGACCTGGGACGAAGTTTTTGAGACGTGGGACGGGCTTTTTCCTGTTCTGATTTTGGCGTCCCCTTGTTTGCCCTCGCAAGACCGTGCTACGATCCACCCTATTCTCACGATATATCAGCGGCTTCCCCCTATCCGTCTCATCCGTGGGATCCACCAAACGGAGCATTGACTGTCGAGCCGCCCGCCGTTAGCCAAGCCGTGAAACCGACCGCTCAGCATCCGTGCCAGAGCTTGCGTGACGCGCTCTGTCGCGACGGGGTTTACGACGCACCGTCCGAGGGCCAGGCCCGGACGACGGTGGGGACCGGTCCCTTGCCGCGGGAGTGGAGGGTCGCGACCGCGCCCTTCTCCCTGGACTCCGAAGAGGCGGAGCTCCTGCGCGATCTCGGCCGGAACCTGCTCGACTTCTATCGCGCGCTCAACCGCCTCTACCTGCAGAGCCTGCGCGGCGGGGAACCGCCTTGGGTGGCCGCGTATCTGGACCAGGGGAAGCCTGATTGGCTGGTCACGTACGCGCGCATGAAGCGCTTCCGCGACGAGCTTCCCGGTGTCATCCGTCCCGATCTCATCGCGACGGAGGGCGGCATGGTCATCACGGAGCTGGATTCGGTGCCTGGTGGCATCGGGTTGACCGGCAGCCTCTCCGGCGTCTACGCGGAGGAGACGCCGCCCGGCCAGACCTTGATCGGTGGTGCCGACGGGATGGTCCGGGGGTTTGCGGCCATGCTGCGCGACAAGGTCGGGGATCGGTCCGGATGCATCGCCATCGTGGTCTCGGACGAGTCCAGGGACTACCGGCCCGAGATGGACTGGATGGCCCGGCAGCTGCGCGCGTCGGGGTTGGACGCGTATTGCGCGGACCCGCGGGATCTGCGCTTCACCGAAGACTCGCTCCTGCTGCCGACGGAGAGCGGCCTGCTGCCCGTCGCGTTAGTCTATCGGTTCTTCGAGCTCTTCGACTTGAGGAATGTTCCGAAGGCGGAGCTCATCCTGTACGCGGCCAAGAAGGACCGTGTGGCGGTGACGCCGCCGTTCAAGCCGGCGTTGGAGGAAAAGTTGGCCTTGGCGCTGCTCCACCACCCGATGCTCGGCCCGTTCTGGCAGCGCGAGCTGGGCGAGCCAACCTGGACGATGCTTCGCCGGCTGGTGCCCCGCACCTGGATCCTCGATCCCACTCCCATTCCCCCGGCCGCCGTCATTCCGGGCCTGGAGGTGGGTGGGCGCCCCGTGGCGGACTGGCGGGCGCTGGCCGCCGCCGGTCAGAAGGAGCGGCGCTATGTCGTCAAGCCCTCGGGGTTTTCGGAGCTGGCCTGGGGCAGTCGCGGTGTCTCAATCGGCCACGACCTGCCGCAATCCGAATGGGCGGACGCGGTGGACCGTGCGCTCGGCTCGTTTCCGACGACACCCTACGTCCTGCAGGAATTCCACAAGGGCCGCCAGGTCGAGAGCGCCTACTACGACATGGATACGTGCCGGGTCGTGCCGATGGCGGGCCGGGTGCGATTAAGCCCGTACTACTTCGTGACCGGAGGGGAGGCCACGCTCGGCGGGATCCTCGCGACCCTGTGCCCCCTGGACAAGAAAGTGATCCACGGGATGCGGGATGCGATCATGGCGCCATGCTCGGAAAAAAAATCGTCAGGGGTAAGGCGTGAGGCGTGAGGCCGTACAAAGCGAGGTGCTGCTTCTTCTCCGTCTTTCCTGCGAACGCAGGAATCCACCGGGTATCAGGGAATAGGACGGATGCCCGCGTCCGCGGGCATGACAAACAAAGCGGCAGGGAAGCCGGTTCGCCGACGCAGGCAACGCAAGTGACGCGCCGGACGCTGCCG
>JBFGRM010000118.1:0-7549 GCA_041563675.1 Nitrospiraceae bacterium
ACAGTTGGGATAGACCTCACCGGTACGGTTCACCACCTCCTCCTCGGAGCGGGACACCCACATGGCCCCATTCCCAGGAACCGGCTCGTAGAGGCGCCGCTTGTGCAGCAGGTCGACGACGACCGCGTCGTGGCCCGTCGCGTCGACGACGATTTTGCTCTCGAGGGCGATGGGATCGACATGAATGACGTCGTGGCCGGCCATCTCCGCCGTGGTGTTGTTGACGACCACGCCCTCGAGGACGCCGTCCTGCCGAAGCACCAGATCAACCACACGCGTCAGGTTCATCACCTTGGCGCCGGCCGCATAGGCGCCGGCGATGAGGGCGCCGGTCGCATGGGGCGGATCGACGATGTACATTCCCTCGCAGTCCTTGATCTTTTTGCAGGGCACCCCCAGCTCCTCCAGGATCTCGTTGGCCGGGGCGCAGATGGTGGCTTTGTTCATCAAATAGCCGCCGGACCAGAAGCCGCCGCCCAGCGCCAAAGACTGCTCGAGGATCAACGTGCGGAATCCCATGGCGGCGAGGTCGCGACCGCAGATGAGGCCGGATGGACCGCCGCCCACGATGATCACGTCGCTCTCGATGAGCGAATCAAATTCGCGATAGTACTCCCGGGCGATCTGCCGGGTGACATCACGCTCCCGCAAGGGAGCGGGCTTGTACTTTTTCATAGCACACCAACCTTATTCCTGCTTCCGTCATTGCCGCTACAAAACCACGGGGATGACAGAGCTGTGTTCAGCGATAAATCTCTGCTCCGGATTTTTTGAACTCTTCCGACTTTTCTTTCATCCCAATCTGGATCGCGGCCTGCTCGTCCACCTGTTTCTGGGCCGCATAGTCCCGGACGTCCTGCGTGATCTTCATCGAGCAGAAGTGCGGCCCGCACATGGAGCAGAAATGGGCCGTCTTCGCCGCATTGTCCGGCAGGGTCGCGTCGTGGAAGGTCCGGGCCGTGTCCGGGTCCAGCGAGAGGTGGAACTGATCCTCCCACCGGAACTCGAACCGCGCCTGGGACAACGCGTTGTCCCGTGCCTGCGCCCCAGGATGCCCCTTGGCAAGGTCGGCGGCGTGCGCGGCGATCTTGTACGCGATCACGCCGGCTTTCACATCCTCGCGATTCGGAAGGCCGAGGTGCTCCTTGGGCGTCACGTAGCACAGCATGGCGGTTCCGTACCACCCGATCATCGCCGCGCCGATCGCGGACGTAATATGGTCGTAGCCGGGCGCGATGTCCGTCGTCAGGGGGCCCAGCGTGTAGAAGGGCGCCTCGTGGCAGGCCGCCAGTTGTTTGTCCATATTGGCCTGAATCATATGCATGGGGACATGGCCGGGGCCTTCGATCATGACCTGGACGTCGTGACGCCAGGCGATCGTGGTCAGCTCGCCGAGGGTCTCCAGCTCCGCAAATTGCGCCTCGTCGTTCGCGTCCGCGATCGACCCCGGGCGCAGTCCGTCGCCGAGGCTGAAGGCCACGTCGTAGGCCTTCATGATCTCGCAGATCTCCTCGAAGTGCGTGTAGGCGAAGTTCTCCTCGTGGTGGGCCAGGCACCACTTGGCGTGGATCGATCCGCCGCGGGAGACGATCCCCGTCATGCGCGTGGCCGTGAGCGGGATATAGCGGAGGCGGACGCCGGCGTGGATCGTGAAATAGTCCACCCCCTGCTCCGCCTGCTCGATCAGGGTGTCGCGATAGATCTCCCACGTCAGGTCCTCGGCCTTGCCCCCGACCTTTTCCAGCGCCTGATAGATGGGCACCGTGCCGATCGGAACGGGCGCGTTGCGGATGATCCATTCGCGTGTCTCATGGATGTTCTTGCCGGTCGAAAGATCCATCACCGTGTCCGCGCCCCACCGAATGGACCAGACCATCTTTTCCACCTCCTCGTCGATGGAGGAGGCGACGGCCGAGTTGCCGATGTTGGAGTTGATCTTCACGAGGAAGTTCCGTCCGATGATCATCGGCTCCGTTTCGGGATGATTGATGTTGGCGGGGATGATGGCCCGGCCGCGCGCCACCTCGTCACGCACGAACTCCGGCGTGATGCGCGCGGGAATGCTGGCGCCCCAGGACTGACCCGGATGCTGGACCGAGCGGGCGCCGCCCGCCGGGCTTGCTGCCGCGAGCTCGCGCACCTGGTTCTCCCTGATCGCGATGTACTCCATTTCCGGCGTGATCATGCCGCGTCGCGCGTAATGCATCTGCGTCACGTTGTGACCTGGCTTGGCGCGGAGCGGGCGGCGGGTGTGTTGAAATCGAAGGTCCGCCAGCTTCGGATCGGCGGCCCGCTGGCGTCCGAACTCGGACGAGACATCGGGCAGCTCCTCCGCGTCCTGGCGGCCGAGAATCCAGGCACGGCGCAGGGGGGCCACGCCTTTTCGCGTGTCGATCGTCACCTCGGGATCGGTGTAGGGGCCGGAGGTGTCATATAAAAGGACGGATGGATTCACGGTCTCCGGCCCGCCGTTTGCGGATCGGGTCGGCGTCACGCTAACCTCCCGCATCGCGACGCGGACGCCCGGTTGGGTGCCGGTCACGTGGATCTTGCGTGAAGCGGGAAAGGGCTCGGTGGTGACCGATGAGGAGGGTGCGGTTTGTCCGTTGCCGGATTGGTCGCGACGGGTCTCTGGCTGGCTCATAGGCGTCCTCTCTCTGCAGCATGGGCGCGGGCCCATGCAAAAAGAGCCGCACGTGGGAAGGTGCGGCCCGGAACGCCTACTCGTGTTCCGTCGCTTGCTGCGACCGCTTCCCTACGCTGGCATTATCCAGTTCAGGTTCTGAGGGTTGCCCGAGACGGTGGGGCTCTCAGCCGGAACGGCTCCCCTAGCTATGTGAGACGTGAATCGTACACTCGATTTTTTTCCGTTGTCAACGGGCCATTAGGCCTACGGCCTCGAACGAGCATCCGTCAGGCCCTGGGTCCGTCGAGCCGCGACTCCGGTGCGCAGCCGTCCAGTCCAATGGGCGGGCAGCCGTTGAACTGGTTGATTAGCAAAACAAAGCTATCGTACAATCGTGGACTTTCGTAGCCAAGCAAGGCCCGACTCACGGGGATCTTCGAGCGGGAATCCCGAGGCGGTGTGACACGATGAGGTGCTGAGTGAAAGCAGTGCAGACGATAGAGCGGCCCGTCGTCGACTACCAAGGCCTGTCAGCCGACGAGCTGTACGAGCGGACGGCGGCGGCCAAGGAGGCGCTGGGCCAGCGGGTCATGGTGCTGGGACACAACTACCAGCGCGACGAGGTGATCCAGCACGCGGATTTCCGCGGCGACTCGTTGTTGCTGGCCAAACGCGCCGCGGAGCGGGCGGATCGTCACTACGTCGTCTTTTGCGGCGTGCATTTCATGGCCGAGACCGCCGACATCCTCAGCCGCTCCAACCAGGTGGTGATCCTGCCCGACCTGGCCGCGGGCTGCTCCATGGCGGACATGGCCGCCATCGAGCAGGTGGACCAGTGCTGGGAGACGCTGGGCCGGATCATTCCCGTGGAGGAGCAAATAACGCCGATCGTGTACGTGAACTCCGCGGCCGTGCTCAAGGCCTTCTGCGGCGAGCACGGCGGGATCACCTGCACCTCCTCGAACGCCCGCGCCATCATGGATTGGGCGTGGACGCGGCGGCAGAAGATTCTGTTTTTCCCCGACGAGCACCTCGGGCGGAACACGGCGAACCGGATGGGGCTGCCGCGCGAGGACATGATCGTCTGGGACCCGTACCAGCCCCGCGGCGGTCAGAGCGTGGAGGCGATCAAGCGAGCGCGCCTCATCCTCTGGAAGGGGCACTGCAGCGTGCACCAGATGTTCCAGCCGGCGCACGTCGACTATTTCCGAAAGCAGTATCCGGGCATCAATGTGATCGTGCACCCGGAGTGCCACGAGGACGTCGTGAACAAGGCCGACATGATCGGCTCGACGGAGTTCATCATCAGGACCGTCAGCGCGGCGCCGGCCGGGACCGCCTGGGTCGTGGGGACGGAGCTCAACCTGGTCACCCGCCTCAAGCGCGAGCAGGCCGACAAGCGCGTCTTCTTCCTCTCTCCTACCGTCTGTCAATGCGCCACCATGTTCCGAATCGATGCGCCCCACCTGTGCTGGGCGATGGAGAATCTGGCCGATGGGCATGTCGTCAACCACATTGTCGTGCCCGACGATGAAAAGGCATGGGCGCGGGTTGCCCTCGACCGGATGATGGAACTGAGCTGAGAGTCGCGTTCTCGGACCACCATCCCACGCCTGCCGCTTCGACACTCGATCCCGAGCGATGAGGTCATGGACTACAAGGCCACGCTGAATCTGCCGCGCACGGAGTTCCCCATGAAGGCGAACCTGCCCCAGCGGGAGCCCGACCTGATGGCGTGGTGGCGGGAAACGGGCGTCTACGAACGGATTCAAGAGGCGGGCCGGGGCCGCCCGCTCTACGTGCTGCACGACGGACCCCCCTATGCAAACGGCCGAATCCACATCGGGCACGCCCTCAACAAGATCCTGAAGGACATCATCGTCAAGGCCAAGACGATGACGGGCTACCGCGTCCCCTACGTGCCGGGATGGGACTGTCACGGGCTGCCGATCGAGCACCAAGTGATGAAGGAGCTGGGCAGCAAGAAGAAGGATCTCGACGTTCCGGCAATTCGACGACTGTGCCGCGAGTACGCAGAGAAGTATTTCCAGATCCAGCGCGAGGAGTTTCAGCGCTTGGGCGTCTTCGGAGATTGGGATCGGCCGTACCTGACCATGAATCCGTCCTACGAGGCGGCGATCCTGCGCGAGTTCGGCACCTTCGTGGCGAAGGGCGGCGTGTACAAGGGCCTCAAGCCCGTCCTTTGGTGCACGACGGATCGGACGGCGCTGGCCGAAGCGGAAGTCGAGTACGACAACCATACTTCACCCTCCATCTACGTCCGATTTCCGGTCGAGCGGGCGGACGCCACATCGCTGGGTCTCGACCTTCCCGACAGCGCGCCCCTGTCCGTCGTGATCTGGACGACGACGCCCTGGACCCTGCCCGCCAATCAGGCGCTCTGCCTGCATCCGGACATCGACTACGCCTTCGTGCAGGCCGGGCAGGACGTCCTCGTCATCGCCGAGAAGCTCGTCGAGCCGGTGGCCAAGGCCTGCGGCCTGGCGAAGGTCCGGGTGCTGGGCGCGCGGAAGGGGAGCGAGCTCGCCCGGCAAGGATGGCGCTGCCGACGCCCCCTGTCGCGGGGATTGTCTCCCATCCTCCTCGGCGACTTCGTCACCCTCGAGCAGGGGACGGGATGCGTCCACATCGCGCCGGGGCACGGCCAGGAAGACTACGTGGTGGTGCTGGCCCACAACGCCGCCGCGCCTCCCGAGGAGAAGCTCGACATTCTCGCGCCGCTCGATGATGCCGGCTGCTTCGATCAGTTGGTGCCCGAGTTCGCCGGCCAGCACGTGCTGAAGGCCAACCCGGCCATCGTGGCGCGCCTGCGCGCCGACGGTCGGCTCCTGGGCGAGACGAGCCTGACACACTCTTACCCCCACTGCTGGCGGTGCAAGAATCCCGTGATCTTCCGCGCCACCGAGCAATGGTTCGTCTCCATGGAAATCAACGGGCTCCGCCAGGCCGCGCTGGAGGAAATCGATCGCGTGCAATGGATTCCCCGTTGGGGCCGCGAACGGATCCACGGCATGATCGCGAACCGGCCGGACTGGTGCCTTTCCCGGCAGCGCGCCTGGGGCACGCCGATTCCGGCGTTCACCTGCAGTGAATGCCAGACACTGGTGAAGGACCAGGCGGTGGTGAATCATGTGGCCGATCTCGTCGCCCGACACGGCGCCGACATCTGGTTCGAAAAATCGGCTGCCGAGTTGGTGCCGGCGGGACTGGCCTGTGCGGCCTGCAAGGGCACGAGCTTCGAGAAGGAGCGGGACATTCTGGATGTGTGGTTCGAGTCCGGCGTGAGCCACGCCGCCGTGCTCAAGCCCTGGGGCGAGGGGGACGGACACGCGTGGTGGCCCGCGGATCTTTATTTGGAGGGCTCGGACCAGCACCGCGGGTGGTTCCACAGCGCCCTGCTCACCGCGGTCACGACCGACGGCCGGGCGCCCTACAAGGCGGTCTTAACGCACGGGTTCGTGGTCGACGGGGCGGGCAAGAAGATGTCGAAGTCGGCGGGCAACGTCGTGGCGCCCCAGGACGTCATCAAGCAGTCCGGGGCGGAGATCCTCCGCCTCTGGGTCTCGGCCCAGGATTACCGGGAGGACCTGAGGATCTCACGAGAGATCCTCGACCACCTGGTCGAGGCGTACCGAAAGATTCGCAATACCTGCCGGTTCCTGCTGAGCAACCTCTACGACTTCGATCCGGCGACGCAGGCCGTGCCCTACGACCAGCTCTCGGAAGTGGACCGGTGGGCGCTGGGCCGCCTCGGCGAGCTGATCCCGCGCGTCCTCGGCGCCTACGAAGCCTTCGAGTTCCACACGGTGTTCCACGCGCTCAACAACTTCTGCTCCGTCGATCTGAGCGCGGTCTACCTGGACATCCTGAAGGACCGGCTGTATACGTTTCACAAGAACGATCGGCTTCGCAGGGGCTCCCAGACCGTGCTCCTCGAGGCGCTGGTGGGGTTGACGAAGCTGATGGCGCCGATCCTGACGTTCACGGCGGAGGAGATCTGGAAAATGCTGCCTGAAGCCGCGCGGCGGCACGCGGAGCAGCCGAGCGTGCACCTCGCGTCCTTCCCGAAGGCGGATCCGAGGTGGGCGGATCAACAGCTCGCGCAGCGATGGGAGCGGTTGCTGGCGGTCCGATCCGTCGTCCAGGGGGCGCTCGAGCAGCAGCGAAGGGCCAAGGTGATCGGGTCGTCGCTGGAGGCCCAAGTCCTCCTCTCGGCAGAGCCCAAGCTGCATGAGTTGCTGCGGCAGTATGAGTCCGAGCTGCCCGCGCTCTTCATCGTGTCCCAGGTGAAGCTGGGACGCGTTGAGAAGGTCGCCACGGAGGGGCATGCCGCGTCCGATCCCTCGCTGGGGATCGAGGTGGACATCAAGCGAGCCGAGGGGACCAAGTGCGAGCGCTGCTGGAACTACCGATCGTCGGTCGGCGCCTCCGCGCCGCACCCGACGCTGTGCGATCGTTGTGTCGGGGCGCTCTCTTGAACGCGGCACGGGTCCGCTATCTGATCCTCGGGCTGGTGACGACGATCGCCGTTCTCTTCGACCAGGCCACCAAGATCCACATCATGCAGACCATGCGTCTGCATGAGTCCATCCCGGTCATCGACGGGTTTTTCAACCTGACCTACATCCGCAATCCGGGAGCCGCATTCGGCCTGCTGGCATCCACCGGCCCGGTCTTCCGCACGATCTTCTTCGGCCTCGCCTCGTTGTTCGCCCTGGGGCTCCTCGCGACCATCTTTTTCCGTCTCCAGCACGATGATCGGGCCGGGCAGTTGAGCGTCGCCGCGATCTTGGGCGGCGCGCTCGGCAATCTCATCGACCGCATCCGCTACGGTGAGGTGATCGATTTTCTGGACTTCTACGTCGGCGCGTATCACTGGCCTGCCTTCAACGTCGCCGATGC
>JBFGRM010000119.1:0-7513 GCA_041563675.1 Nitrospiraceae bacterium
CACTCGTCGATCGTCGGATCGTTGTCGAGGTTGGCCGTCGCGCTGGCGGTGAAGCCCGGACTGGCCGCACCGGTCGCGCTGTTCTTCGCCGCCACCACGGAGTTCTCAACCGTCGCGGCGAGACCGCCGCCCGGATTGATCAGGTCGACGTTCGCGGTGCCCGACGTTACGCCGCCGCCCGGCGCGACGCCGCCGCTCCGGTACGTGTACCGGTTCGAGGACCCCGCCAGCGCAAACCCAATCTGGTCGAAGGATCCGAAGGTCGACTGCTCCCCGAAGTAGGAGGTCTGCGCGACGAAGACTCCGCCGAGGTTCGTCTTGGCTTCCGACTGGCGGGACTTCGCCTGGTACCGCAGAAAGTTGGGGATCGCGATGGCGGCCAGAATGCCGATGATCGCCACCACGATCATGAGCTCGATGAGCGTAAAGCCCTTTTGGTTTGGTGAAAACTTCCACATGGCCTGGTTCTCCTCTGTTGCTGGACAAGGGACACCACGGCCGTCACGCAACCCGCCACATCTTGGCGTCGGCTTCATGAACTTGTGGACATCCCGCCACTCTTCGAGTGCGACGGCCCGCGATCCAGCAACTGTCCGCGACTCGTCGATAAGGGAACCTGGGAATTGATCAGCTGAAGTATTCGAAGACGGGGTAATCAGCTGGTGGGCACAACCTGAAATCGCCGAGAGAAACGTTCTCGTCGATCGACGCTCCGGATCCCCTGCCCCTCGGGGGGAGGCCGGCATGCCGGCAAACGAGCATCTCGTCTGCACGGCTGGAGTGATGTTCATCAAGTTTGCGTCTTATTTCTGCTCGACAGCATCGGCGTTTACCTGCATGGCTGCAAAACGTAAAGGTTGTGTCGTCTACCCGGAAACTCCGGGCCCAAGGGGGTAAAAGCACGAACCCTGCCATTTTTCGATTGTCCGACGATTTCCACCTTAATCTTATGAATTCATGGGCTTGCGAGGATTGACCCGAGCGACGGCGCGGGTTGTCCGATCGAGAACGGTCAATTTTTGTTAGAAAGGAACGGTTTGGGGCCAATCACCCGTTCTGGGGTGCAGGCCTGGCCCCGCTACTTGAACCAGTTGAGGTTCAACTCGAGGCGTGCGCCGATCACGAAGGCGTCCGGAATGGAGGGGTCGGTGCCCGGATTGATGATGTACTGGATGTCGGGCTGGATAATGAACGACTGTGTCACCACGAGAGAATGTGTCAGCTCGAGCGCGACTTCCTCGTTGTGGACCGGCACACCGGCGGCGCGCTGGCCGGACTTATAATCCGTTCCGTTTCGCGCGATGGCAAAGCCGAATCCGGTTTCGTCCCGATCACGGCCCGGAAACAATCCCCGGTACACCAGCCCGCCGCCGAAGTAATTCGAGAACCGGTTGACCTTGGGATCGGCATACCCAACTTGGAGGAACAGGATGAGCCCCTGGTCCAGATCCCCAACCTGGTCCGGCTCTCGGTACACTCGATGCTCCGCCAGCCCGTAGAGGCCATGGGTGCCGTCCCGCCTGACCGGGTTGCCGTTGATGTCTTGATCGTTGAGGTCATCGAGCTCCGTCGTCAGCGCCCAGACCCCGATCGCATACTTTGCGCGATAGTCCAATTCGGTCGCGCGGCCGATGCGGCGAAAGAGCAGCCGGCGGGGACGTTCTCCCTGCACCGACTCCGGCGCATGCGCCTCGCCATGTTGCTCGTCCAGATAGTAGGCCAGCTCGGTCACCACCAGGATGCCGTCCTCGCTTTTCAGGATGACATCCGTGCCGTCGGTATCGCCGGGATCGCCCGGCACGCCATCAGCAATCACTGCCCGCAGCGTGAGATCCGGCGTCAGGACGACCTGGCCGCGCAGGCCCAGTGAGCTGAAGGGAAAGGTGGAGAGGCCGTTTCGTCCGATCGACGCGAACTCGGGGTTGGTTCCGAAGGAGCTGTTGACGAAGAGCTCGGAGGAGGCGCGGATCACGTCGAACTCCGACGTGATGTCGTAGAGACCCCCGAGGAAGGAGACCTGGCCATCGAGCAGGTTCTGCTGGTACCAGGCTTCGAACAACCTCCAGCTATTGGGAGCGGCGATGCTGCTGATCGTCTGCTGTTCTCTGATGTCAGCGCCGCCGCCGTCGCCGTAAAGCCCGAGACCGTAGACAAAAAACGTGGCATCGCGCCAGCCGGCGAGCTTCTCCGCGTCAACCGTCAGGAGCAGGTCAAGATCGCCGAAGAAGGCTGTGCGATTTCGGAGCCCGCCGGACGCGTTTATGAGGATGTCGTTCGTGTTGACCGTCTCAAGGGTCAGCCCCTGGTTGTCGACCGTCTCGCGCAGCGTGTTCCATCGGTCGACGAAGGCCTGGAGGTGCTCCGCGGTTGTCAGCGAGGGGAACACCGCACCGTGCAAGATTACGAGGAGACAAGCTCCGGACATCCGCAATGCACGGCGCGTGACGTTCAACTGAACTCAGCCTCTCGCTGATGCCAAGGGATGTGTGGGTCGGCGTGGCACGGATCGCAAACGCGAGGTAGAGCAGCCCGCGCGGTAGCCGCCCGAGGGCCGGGGCAGCCGGCACCGATGGTTGGGAGCCGAGTATAGCACGAAGTCAATCCGAGAAAAGCAGGGTGTCGAGACGGGTGTTGACCTCCATGGGGGAAACGAGTCGAGGGGCGAGGATCTCGGCACGACCCCGCGGCCTGAGGGGCGGTCAGAGCGGCGCCTGCATGCGGAGCCCGTCATGGCGCGGGGTGTAGTAGCCGGGCAGCTTGGACGTCGCGCGGAATCCACGCTCATCGAAAAACCGGAGCGCGCGATCGTTCGCGAGAGCGACTTCGAGCGTCACGCCGGCGCAGCCGCGCCGCCTGGCTTCCATGAGGAAGCGCCGCAGGAGGCGGCTCCCGACGCCGCGTCCTTCTTGCTGAGGAGCGACCGCCAGGCTGTCGAGCCGCGCGCGCTGTGCCTGACGTCCCCGAACCAGTCCCGCGACGTATCCCAGCAACGATCCGTCACACATCGCCACGAAGCACAGCGCCCGCTCATTTCTCATGTAGGTCTTGAAATGGATGCGCATGAATCGATGCGGGGCGTAATAGTCGCGGAAGCAGACTTGCTCCAGCTCGACCAGCGCGGCCAGGTCCGCGTCGGTCGGCCGTCGGATGCGGGATCGGTCGTTTGGCATAACGCGTGGGGCTGTCGTCACACGGGCGCGTCGTCGCGCGACCTGCGCGTGAAGCGCGAAGCTTCGTTACGAGGATCGAAACGCAAAATCCACCACGACGGGATAGTGATCCGAACCCACGGAGGTCCCCGTGTGCTTGTCCAGGATCATCAGATCGGCGGAGTGGAGGACATGGTCGATGGGAATCAGGAACATCGGCATGTGCACCGGCCAGGTGGGGTAGAGACCCCGGCCGGCCGACGAATCGTGCAGCCCGCTGTCTTCGAGGAGTCGCCGGAAGTGGCTGGACCAGGGCGATACGTTCAGGTCGCCGAGCAGCAGCACAGGAGCCGACTGGTCGGTCACCAACCCCGGAAGCCCGGCGAGCTGCTGATTGCGGGTCCGCGATTGCCTTCCGCCGATCGGCGGGAGCGGATGGGTGGCAATGACCGTGAGGCGTCGATCGTGGAGATGGACCCGCGCCCGGATGGTCGGGCTGTCGGGCCGGCCGATGGCGATCACCTCGCGATCGTGCAAGGGAAACCGGCTGAACAGCGCAATCCCGAAATGACCCTCGCGCGCCTGCTGCACCCGATAGGGATAGCGGTCGTGGAGCGGCTCGAGCGCGTCGAGCCATGCCTGTGTCGTTTCCAACAGAACCAGCAGGTCGGGATTCACCCGTCTGACGAGGTCGCGCACCGCGACGTGGCGATCGTTCTTCGCCTCGACATTGATGAGTAGGGCGCGGTATCCCGGGGGCGTCGCCTGCGCGCTCCCCACGCCGGCGTAAAACGGCGCGATCGTCCCGAGATTCAGGATGGCGAAGGCGGTCAGCACACCGACCCAGGTCCATCGTCCGCTGTAGGCCAGCACGGGAATGAGGAGAAGCAAGGTCAGCAGGTACTGAACGCGGAAGTGCGAAAAGAGATCGAAAAACCACCAGAGGGGTCCGAAGAAACCGATGAGACTCGACAGGATCACGACGAGGCCCGCCGCGCTCGCCAGGCCGGCAAGGCTGACGCCAGCGGCCGGCACGACCGCGGTCTTGAGTGTCTCAGTCAGCATGTCCCTGATAACTCCAGGGGGTCGTGCGCGACCGCCGGAGACCACACTCGTTTCCGACTCTGTCGCTGATCCCTTCGATCAACCTTCCTAACATCCTGAAACTCTTACCTTATCCGTCTGCGCTACACTTTGTACCGGGGCCAGACGGGTCGAGGCCGCCAGCCACCATCTATGCGCGATGCCGCCGCAAAAGCAATCCCTCGAATGGTTGCCCTGATCACCATTCTGGCCGCCCCGGTGGGCCCGGCGCCGGCTCAGCCCGCGTCCCTTGAGGCGCTCTGGGCCTGCACGCTGCCCGACGGCTCCCTCGTCTTTTCGGATCGTGAAGTGACCGGGGATTGCCGCCCGCTCTCGGATCTCCCCGACTTGCAGCGGTTCCCACCGGATCCGGCTCAGGAGCCGGCCGAGCCTCCCGTCGAGGAGCCGGGCGCGGCCGATCCGCCGGTGCCCGAGCCGGGTCCCATTCCCGGCGGGGGCCGCCGCATCGATCCGCCGGGAAACACCGTCATCAAGATCAGCAACATTACGGCGGTCCCGAATTTCAACAGCGCGCTGGGGATCGCGCACTACCAAGCGACAATGTCTCTGGAAAATGTCGATTCGACCTGGACCGCCGAGAAAGTCTGCGTCGATGTGCGCTTTTACGATATCAATCGGCTCTTCGTGGATGTCCATCAGATCGGGTGTCTGGCGGATCTGAAACCCTTCGTCCCTAAAACTCTGACCGTGAGCTATACGGGAATTGTTCCCCCGCGGCTGACCCCGATCGAGGCGGAAGCCGACGTGGATTACGTGAAGTGGACCAAGTGAGGCCGTGCCGCCGAGGCCCCAAGTTTCGAAACGCGGCACGGCCGTGCGGAATTGAACGCGCATGCGCTCGCACCGGGGTCATGAGCTCGCGAAGTACGGGCACTTTTGCCGCGGTCCCAGGCCTGTTACAAAGGTCCGATTCTTGCTCGATGTGAGATTCGATCGAACCTCGAAAAGCACCGCCTAAGCCCCCACAGGGGCAGGGCGCATGTGCTTATGGAAAGAACGCCTTGAAGAGGCCACCGAAACAGACACAACCCTTTCTGATCGGCATGGCGGTCGGGCTCCTGCTGGGAGTCCTGATCCTCGATATCGTCCTGCCCAGCGGCGTCGTCAGCGGAGTGGTGTACGTGTCTCTGGTGATGCTGTCGCTAGCCTCCGACAAACGCACGTTGACCTTCCTGGCCGCCCTGGCCTTCAGCACCCTCATCGTCTATGACCATTACGAATATCTGGTCGCGGCCCAAGACCCGGAGCGAATTCCCTGGCCCATGCTGGGCCGCCTGGCCCTGATCTTCATCTCGATCTGGGTCCCGTTCTTCGCCGCCTTGGCCACCAAGACCGTTCAGGAGCAGGATGAGGTGATGAATACCCCTTTGCACCTCTGCCCGACCTGCAAGAAGATCCGTGACGACAAGGGAACCTGGACCAAGGTCGACGAGTTCATCCAGCAGGAAATGGGGCGTGAGGCTGTGGCCGGCATGTGCCCGGGTTGTCGCTCCAAATGGGCGGCGGGCCAGGCTGGGTATCATCACCTCTAAAGATCCGGCCGAAGGCTGAAGCCTACAGGGGCGAACTTTTCCTGCCGGGCTTTCACCGCCGCCATGGCCTCCCGTCGAACCTGCCAGCGCCCGGCCATCGAATTTTCACCTACATTGTCAAAAGCTTCGGACTTGGTCAGGTCGGACACGACAGGGCTGCCGCTCCCCGGAGCTTCTCTTGCATAACAGGGCAGGGTGTCGTCACGGGCCGGCCTGGAGGCCGACCCGCTCGGCGCAGGACTGCCGTCCGAGGCACCTCCGCCAAGCCTGACTTTCAGCCTATGAGGTGTACCATGCGACCTCTTGCACAGATCCTGTCCATCGCGCTCCTCTGTCTGGTCGGGACAGCCGTGAACGCCCTCGCCAGCACGGATGCGCCGCTCACCATTACGGATGCCACCTTCACCGACTCGGTGGCCGCCCGCGAACCCGGCGATCGCCTCACGTCTTTCACCCTCGGTGAGGAGGAGTCTTCACGGCTCTGGTTCTGGTTTCGCGTGGAGTGCGGGGACGCCTGCATCCGCGAGCCGGAAGTGACCCCGGACATTCCCATCTACGTGAAGTGGGCCCACCGCGAGGGCGACACATTCGTCGTCCGCGACACCATCCCGCTCACGGTGCGCGGGGTGCAATGGCGGGCCTGGACGTACAAGGAGCACTTGACGCCGGGAACCTGGCGGGTCGCGGTCTTTACCGAAGAGGGACCGGTGTGCCTCCACGACCAGTGCGAGTTCACGGTCCAGGTCGGCGAGCAATCCGGACGCTCAGGGGAGTCCGACGCGGCTCCGACGGAACAGACGGAGCCGGTGGGCTCAACCCCCGATCCCGATCAGACCGGAGCCCCGTCGCGTCCTTGATCCGGCGCGGCGGCTTCTTGTACCCTGTGCCCTTCGTTTTCGTGGCCCTGGTTTCGTCGAGACGAGCCGGCCATCGGGAGGGGCATCATGGAACAGGAAGAGTTCGACAAGCTAGGGTACTGGGAAAAGCAGGTGGCCTGCTCCAAGCTCTGGGCCGGGCTGGCAACGCCGATCTTTACCCCGCGCGACAATACGGGACGCATCCCGATCCAGGCGCAGGTGCGGAAGACGAATTGGCCGGGACAGTGGATCTACAACGATGTCGACGGCTACAAGGTGGTTGAGGACGCGGAAGTGGAACGCTGGACCCTGGTCCCTGTGCAGAAATAAGCCCGCTCACCCGACGAGTGGAGAATCGAGCGCGGCAAGCTCGCTCACCAGCTCCCGGAGATTCTCCTCGATCCCCAGGCCGGCGCCCGCCCGGCGGACCTGAATTTCTCCCGAGCTGACCGCCATCGTGCCCAGCGGCACCGCGCCGAGGCGTGCGATTACGATCGCTTCTCGCAAGCACGGCAGGGAGCGGAGCGTCGCACCGGTCGCGCGTGGATCGAGTGGGCACCTTCCCAACTCGACGAACCGGTAGGCCCGCACCATTCGGACGGGTGCCGGAACGCCGACGGCGTAGGAGAGCGACCGCGCCAGGAGGAGCCTGGCCGCGGGGCGCACGAGTGAATTCCCCAGGAACGCCCGCAAGAATCGGCTCACGACCTCGACCGCCCGCTCCATCCCCTCAACCATGGCCCGCTCGACCGAACGGCCGACCCGTGCGAAGATCGTCGCCGCCTGGGGGGCACGGGGGTCGATCGATGTGTCGCCCCGCACGATCTCCTCCACTTTCCCCACGAGGTCCGCCCGCCGTACGACCTCACCG
>JBFGRM010000120.1:0-7459 GCA_041563675.1 Nitrospiraceae bacterium
GGAGAGCAAGGCAAGCGGAATGAGCCGGTGGATCTCCGGGATCGCTTAACTAGGAATCCGACTTTTGGTTCGCGTGGCAGTCGAGGTGGGCGTAGGCCCATTGGTCTTTCGGGACACCCTGGTCCTTGTTCGTGATCACAGACTCCTCGGACCCGCCGAGGATATCGACTTCTTTCCCGCAATACAGGCAGAGGGGGTTCTCAGGCATGGCGCTTCCGAACCAGACCACGGTGCGGCGCAAGCGGCGCTCATAAGACACCAAGCCCCAACCCCAAGGCAAGGGCCCCGACCAGCAAGGAGACCAGCACGCGAATGGCTCCAAGCGTGACCTTCGGCAGGAGACGCTTGCCCAGGAGCGTGCCGAGCAGCGCCCCCCCGACGGCCGTGGCCACGATGTCGGGCCGCTCCAGAAGCCGCTCCCACAAGAACCCGGAGGCATAGACGGAGAGCCGCGCGAAGTCGACCAGGCAGGCCAGCACGACGCTCGTCCCCAGGAACTGCTCCTTCGTCAAGCCGGATCGGATGAGAACCGCGCTGCGCAGGGCCCCTTGATGGCCTGACAATCCTCCGAAGAATCCGCTCAGCAGGCCTCCCACCATGAGCGGGCCCCGGCCGATCAGAACAGTCCGTCGCCCCGGAAGGACGTCCCCGAGCGTGAACCCGATCAACAGGATCGCGACGGTCAGCTTCACCGGCGTGACCTGGCACTCGAGCGGCCCGATCCGATAGCTGACGAGCGGCTCGCGGCCGGCCAACCAGAGCAAGACCTGCGCGCCCACGTAGGCCCCGACCATCGCGAGCACTCCGAACGCCACGAGCGTCCGCCGGTCCGCATGGCGGCCGAGCAACGCCACTTTCAGCAGATTGTTCAGGAAGTGGACGACCGCCGTGAGCGCGACCGCGAGCTCCACGGAGAAAAACAGGGCCAGAACGGGGAGCAGCAGGGTGCCCAGCCCAAAGCCCGAGAAAAACGTCAGGCCGGCGGCGGACGCAGCGGCCAGCGCGATGATGAGGTAGTCCATATGGCTGGCGTTGACCCCCTACGCTTTTTGCTGCCGGCTCACGTGAAGCTCCTGAATTTGCTGCGTCTTTCGCCCATGACCAGCCTTGACAGAGCCGTAGGATCGCATATGGTTGTTATCATGGGTTTTTTGCGGATTGGCGCATCCAATTCGGGCTCCCGGTCCTCGTGCCAGCCTTGCGCCCGCAATCCTGAGGGACGCCAGACGTTCCGTGGGTCTCTCCACATAACATTCCTGCTCGAAAACTCCAACAGGTAAGGTCTCGATGGCGACGCCGCTCCATCTCTTGATCCTTGAGGATAGCCATGCGGATGCCGAGCTCATGGTGGAGGCCCTGCGTGAAGGCGGCTTCGATCCGAGATGGGATCGCGTCGAGACCGAAGCGGATTACATGGCCCACCTGGAAAAAGGTCCCGATATCATCCTCGCCGATTACTCTCTTCCCGGTTTCGACGCCCAGCGCGCGCTCCGCCTGCTGAGGGATCAGCACGCGGAGATCCCGTTCATCATCGTGTCGGGATGCATCGGAGAAGAAGTCGCGGTGGACTGCATGAAGCAGGGCGCCACCGATTACCTGATCAAGGATCGCCTCGCGCGTCTGGCTCCCGCCGTCAAGCAGGCCCTGGATCAAAAACGGCTGCAGGAGGAAAAACGCCGGGCCGAGGACCGACTTCTCTACGAGGCGTTCCACGACACGCTGACCGGCCTCCCGAATCGCGCGCTGCTGCTGGAACGCCTGGGCCGCTGCGTGTTGCAGGGCAGACGAAACGAAACCTACCTCTTTGCCGTCCTGTTCCTGGACCTCGATGGCTTCAAGGTGGTCAACGACGGATTGGGCCATGATCCGGGCGATCAATTGCTCGTCGCGGTCGCCCAGCGACTCTGCCAGCACGTCCGGTCGGGGGATACGGTGGCCCGGCTCGGGGGGGACGAGTTTGTCCTCCTGCTGGAAGATGTCAAGGCCGTCAGCAACGCCACGCGCGTTGCCGATCGGATCCAGCAGGAGCTGACGAAGGCGTTCAGCGTCCATGGACGCGACGTGTTCACGAGCGGAAGCATCGGCATCGCCTGCAGCACCACCGGCTACGACCGTCCGGAGGACGCCCTGCGGGACTCCGGCACGGCGCTGGTCCGGGCCAAGGGGTTGGGGAAGAACCGGTTCGTGATGTTCGACTCGACCATGCATACCCAGGCCATGGCTCGTTTGAAACTGGAGACGGACCTGCGTCACGCCATGACGCGGAACGAATTTCACCTGTACTACCAGCCCATCATTTCTCTTAGCGGGGGCGCCGTGGTCGGCTTCGAGGCGCTGCTTCGCTGGCGGCATCCCGAACGCGGGGTCCTGACGCCCGACCAGTTCCTCACCGTCGCCGAGGAGATCGGCTTGCTCGTCCCGATCGGGCAATGGGTGTTGATGACCGCGTGCCACTCGCTTCGTGCGTGGCAGGATCGGTTCAAGGCCGATCCGCCGCTGAGCGTCGGCGTCAACCTTTCGTGCAAGCAGTTTCTCCAACTGGACTTGCTCACGATCATCGACCAGACCTTGCTGGAATCCGGCCTCGATCCCCACAGCCTCAAGCTGGAGATCACGGAGACGGTCATGATGGAGAATCCGGAATCGGCGACCGAGACCCTGTACCAGCTCCGACGTCGGCAGATCGAAACGTACATGGACGATTTCGGCACGGGGTACTCCTCACTGAGCTACCTGCAGCGGTTTCCCATCGACACCCTCAAAGTCGATCACTCCTTTATTACCCGCATGGAGACGAACCAGGAAAGCCTGGAGATCGTGCGCACCATCGTCGCGCTGGCGCACAACCTGGTCCGGAAGGTCGTCGCGGAAGGAGTGGAGTCGCCGGGCCAGCTCTCTCTGCTCAAGCAACTGGGGTGTGACTTCGGGCAGGGCCACCTCTTTTCGAAGCCGCTCGCCGTGGACGCGGTTCCCCAGTTTCTGGCCTCGGGCCAACGCTGGTAGGCCGGTTCCGCCGCCTTCCCGTCTTTCACCACGTGCCAGGTTTCCGGGTCGCTCGATTCGCGCCTCGGGGTGCCGCCACAGAACACCTCGCTGCGAGGTGCACTTGCGAGAGCTCCCCCGATTCCGGTAAACATGATGGCGGAAGTGAGTTGACGCCGTGCCCCTCTGTCAGCAACTTGCGCGCATGACCGATCATCCTCCCACTGCAGCCCTGCTGACCCTCTTGTTACCCTTCATCCTGCTTCAAAGTCCCGGTCCAGCGTGGGGCGCCGACTCCTTTTCGATCGCCCCCGACGCGTCACGACCGGCGAGAGCGGTGGAGACCATTTTGCTGACCGCGCGGATCGAAACGTGGCTCGAGATGCCGGCTCCGCCGTACAACGTCACGGTGGCGATCAAGACAAAGCTCGAAGATGTGGGATTCCGGGTGACCCGCGAACCCGAGCACCCGCACGAGGCCGTGCTCGTCGTCACGTACGAAGAGACACCCGGCCGGACGTTTCGGTTCCTCCAGCAAGGCACCCGGATCAATTGTCTGGTTCGGCTCCTCGATCCGCACAGTCAGCTCGACCGCCCGTTGGTCGAGATGCACCTGCAAACAGAGACAGGCACCCAACCCACGAGCAGCCTCTACTGGGACGCGGTACAGCGCCTTGAGGAGAATCCGTATTATTACTTTTTCGGTGAGCTGCTGTCGGGTTGGCTCGCCGACGAGCGACGCGCCGGCGACGTGTTCGCGCAGGTGTTGCGCGAGCCTCCGATGGCGATCTCCACGGAAGGGGAGGGCTCAAGCGTGACAGCGCGCCAGGCCGCCAACGAGCTGGCGCGACGGGCAGCCATTGAAGAGCTGGGTCGTCTCAAGCACCGACGCGCCCTCGAGACTTTGTGGGACCTGGCCGAGCGATCAACCCGGCAGGAACGCAACGCCGCCCTCGCGGCGATCGGCGAGATGGGCGACCGTGGCTCCGTCCCGCGCCTGTCCCGGCTGCTCGAATCGGAGTCGGACCCGCTGCTGCGCGCCACGATCGAAGCGAGCCTCGCGCGACTCCAAGAGCGCGGCTGAACGATGCGACCCGAAGGGGAGCCCGATCCGTCCGGTCCATCCGTCCCCGCGACCATCTCCCTTCCCGAGATCACCATGAAAGCCGTCGTGCTTTCGGTGATCCTTTCGGCCAGCCTGGCCGGGGCCAACGCCTACCTCGGGCTGTTCGCGGGCATGACGGTCTCCGCGTCCATCCCCGCCGCCGTCGTCTCGCTCGCCGTCCTGCGGCTCTTCCGCCGGTCCAACATCCTGGAGAACAACATCGTGCAAACCGCGGCGTCCGCCGGAGAGGCGTTGGCGGCAGGGGTGATCTTCACGATCCCGGCCCTCGTCTTGATCAAGTATTGGGGCGCCTTCGACTATTGGCAGACCACCGCCATCGCGGCGGTCGGAGGCATTCTGGGTGTCGTCTTCACCATTCCACTCCGGCGCGCGTTGATCGAAGGAGCCCGGCTGCGATTTCCCGAGGGCGTGGCCACCGCGGAGGTGCTCAAGGTCGGATCCAAGACCTCACCACAGGATGATGGCTCCGCCCGTGGTCCGGCGACCGGCTTTCGGATGCTGCTGGGTGCGGCCGGCCTCGCCGGCGTGACGAAGCTCGGTGAGAGCGGCCTGCGTCTCTGGGTGGAGGCCATCGAGGGCGCGGCCTTTATGGGCAAGTCGGTGGTGTATGTCGGGATGAACCTCTCGCCCGCTCTGATCGCGGTGGGATTCATCATCGGTCTGAACACCGCGCTCGTCGTGTTTGTCGGCGGGGCGATGGGCTGGCTCATACTCATGCCGATCCTGGGGATTCTGGACGACTCACCGCGAGGGAGCCAGGCGATCGAGGCCGCGATGACCATCTGGAGCGAGCAGATCCGCTACGTGGGCATCGGCGGGATGCTCGTGGGCGGGGTCTGGACCGTCGCGCAAATGCACGGCCCCGTGGTGGAGAGCCTGCGCCGTCTCGTCGAGAGCTATCGCGCGCGCATGAGGCCATCGGCGACAGATGGCGGTGCGGCGATCCCGCGCACGGATCGCGACGCCGGTCTTCCGTGGATTCTGGCGCTCTTTTTGGGTGGCGCGCTCGCGATGTTCGTCCTGTACCGCTCGGTCATGGGCGGGACCCTGCCCGCCGCGACGATGACGCTCGTCATGTTGCTGGCCGCCTTTCTCTTCTCGGCTGTGGCCGCCTATATGTCGGGTATCGTCGGAAGCTCGAGCAATCCCGTCTCGGGCGTCACCATCGCCACGCTCATGCTCGCGGCCTTGTGCCTGGTCCTCATCATGGGGCATGGTCACCCGGCAGGCCCCGCGGCCGCGCTTCTGATCGCCGCCGTGGTCTGCTGCGCAGCCGCCATGGGGGGAGACAACTTGCAGGACCTCAAGACGGGGCACCTCGTCGGAGCCACACCGTGGAAGCAGCAGGTCATGCAGGTGATCGGCGTGGTGACGGCTGCGCTCATCATGGCCCCGGTCTTGTCCCTGCTTCAGGCCAAATATGGGATCGGGGAGGCCACGCCGGACCATCCGCAGCCGTTGAGCGCCCCGCAGGCCATGCTGATGGCGAGCATCGCCGAGGGCGTGTTCGGGCGCAACCTGCCGTGGCACCTGGTCGGATTGGGTGCCGGGGTCGCGCTCGTGACGATCTGGGCCGATCGGATTCAAGCCGCCCGAGGAGCGGCCCTGCGTTTTCCCGTCCTGGCGGTCGCCTTGGGGTTTTATCTTCCGCTCAAGCTCTCGGCGGCCATTCTGGTGGGCGCGCTGCTGGCGACGTTCGCGCGTCGGCAACGCGTGCAGGACGCCGGCGGGATGGACCTGGGCCTGCTCTGCGCGGCAGGGCTCATTACCGGTGAGGCGCTCATGGGCATCATGCTCGCCGTCCCCGTTGCCCTCACGGGGGTCTGGCCTGCGCTGGGCACGGACCCGCTGCAGGTCTTCGAGATCCCGCCGCTCGGCCCCTGGCCCGGAGTGCTTGTGTTGGGATTGGTCGCCGCGGTCTTGTTGAGAGCAGGGGCGAGGACACACTAGTCATTTGGCGGCTCAAAATGCCCCGACGGCCGCGACTGCCAGGGCACGGAGGCCTGCCGGGCCTGCTTCGCGAGGCTCTTCAGGCTGGCTTCGACAGCCAGCAGGAGCTTCGGATCGCCGCTTTGGAGCACGGCGGTGAGCAGCACGAACAGGTCTCGACGCTCTCGCGTCGCCTCGAGCACCTGATCGAGAACGGGATCGATGGCCTGCTCGTCGGGCGACGCGAGGCTGTCGCCGTCCGAGTCCGTGGTGAGGAGCTCCAAGAGCTTGGGATTTCCGTAGAGCCAGGAGGTCGGGATGCGCAGCGCGGAGGCGATGGCGTCGAGTGTCGACACCGGCGGGTCGGAATCGCCCGATTCGATCGCCTCGAGGTGGGTCGAGTCGAGGCCGATCTCGGACGCGAGGGTCGCAAGCGAGACGCCCCGCGATCGGCGCCACCCGCAGATGTTTGCCCCAATCGGCATGGCGGGATCTTACTGAAACCGCCGCGGAGGCGCAACCTCCGACACCTGGGTGAATGACGACATGCCAGCACAACCGTTTCCAGATCTCACCACGGCACAAGCGAACCGGATCAGGGACCTTCTCCGGGACAGACACACGCGCGACTCTGAGCGATCCTTCGTCCTCGAAGGCGCCAAACCGCTCCGCGAGGTCCTCGACACGAATGCGGACACGGTCCGCACGATCGTGGTCACCCCGACCTTCCTCGAGCAATGCAGCGACGCCGATCGGCGGCGACTCGAGACGCGACCCGGCGTCCTTCGCCTGTGTCGCGAACGACAATTCAAGAAGCTGGCCGACGTCGTGACGCCGGCTGGCATACTCGCCGTCGTCGCGCAGCCCCAGTGGGACGTCGACGAGATTCTCAAGCGCCCCGAATGGCTCGGGCTCTTCGGTGAGACCCTCCAGGATCCGACGAACGTGGGCACCATGATCCGCACGGCTGCCGCTCTCCAACTCGATGCCGTCTGGCTGTCGGCGGACTCCGCGGACACCTTCAATCCCAAAGTGGTCCGTGCCTCGGCCGGGACGGTGCTCCACATGCCGGTCTTCACCATCGAATCACCGAATCTGTTTGCAAGCCATGGCTGTGCGATCCTGGCCGCCCAACCGGTCGGGCAGGAGAGTCAAGCCATCGGCTCGGTGAAGCAGATTCCAAGCCAGGCCGTGATCGCGGTCGGAAACGAGAGCCGGGGTCTGTCGAAGGAGACGCTGGGGCAGGCGGCCTTGCGATTTCACATCCCCACGGCCCGCGCCGTCGACTCGCTCAACGTGGCCGCCTCGGCCGCGATCGCGATGTTTTACTTTAAGAATCTGCGCCAAGGTTCTTAAAAAGAGGGGAGAGTGGCCTGCCAACCGAGGTTCTACTGAGGGGGAGTATCTGGTCCGCCTTCGCTA
>JBFGRM010000121.1:0-7458 GCA_041563675.1 Nitrospiraceae bacterium
CGCCTGAATCGCCGCCGTCGATTCATCAGGGGGCGGTAGCACGACGACATCGCCGTTCCACAGCACGTTATCGATGAGGATGACACCCCGGGGCGCCAGCAACTCCAAGGCCCGCCGGTAGTAGTTCACGTAGTTGATTTTGTCGGCATCGATAAACACCAGGTCGAACGCGCCACGCAGATCGGCAAGCGTCTCCAACGCGGGACCCATCCGGACCTCAATTTTGCGGCCGTGCGGGCTGCGGGCGAAATACTTCCGTGCCAGCGCCGCGGTTGTGTCGTTGATCTCGCACGTCGTGATGCGCCCGTCGTCCGGCATGACCTCGGCCATGCTCAGCGCGCTGTAGCCGGTGAACATCCCGATCTCCAGGATGCGCTTGGCCCCCACCACCTGCACCATCACCTTGAGAAATGCGGCTTCCAAGGGACCGACGACCATTTGAGGCAATTCCATGCTGTCGTAGGTCTCCTCCCGCAGCGCGCGACACAGGTCGGACTCCGCCGCGGAGTGTTGTTCGGCGTAGTCCTCGATCTCCGGCAACACCAGACTTTTCATAAGAAGACTCCGTTCATTCGCCCCACGATCCCCCTCTCCCCCAGAGGCGGAGAGGGCAAGGGTGAGGGGGCGTTTGAAATATCAGGGCAAGGTTTCGTATTGTAGCTAGGCCCGCATGATTACGTATCGGGCTTGCCTCCTGCAAGCCCGTTGAGCCCTGACGGACGGCCATGAAGACATTGGACAGCCTGAAAGCCCTCACGGAGCGTTTGCTCGAAATTCAACACCTCTCGAGCGCCGCGTCCGTTCTGTCCTGGGATCAGGAGACCTATATGCCGGCAGGGGGCGGCGCGGCTCGGGCCGACCAGCTGGCAACCCTGCAGACTATCGCCCACGATCGCTTCGTCTCGCCCGAGATCGAGGCGCTGTTGACCCAATGGATCGACCCGGCCACCGGCGAGCCCACGGATCGAGATGGAGACGCCTGGAATGAACCGGCTCGGGCGCTGCTGCGCGAGGTCTGGCGGGACTTCAGCCGGGCGAAAAAGCTCCCGTCGGATTTCGTGAAACGACTGGGGCGGGAATCCTCGATCGCCCAACAGGTCTGGACCGAGGCGAGGGCCAAGAACGATTACCCGCGGTTTCTCCCGCATCTCCGCACCATGGTCGCGCTCAAGCGGGAGGAGGCCGGCTATCTCGGCTATACGCACTCGCCCTATGACGCCCTCCTGGACACCTATGAGCCGGGGGCGACCGTTTCACAGCTGCAGCCGCTCTTCGCGGCCCTTCGCAAGCGGCTCGTTCCGCTTCTGGAACGGGTGCTCGCCTCTCCGGTGGCCGTCGACGAAACGGTGCTGTTCCGCTCCTACGACATCGGGAAGCAACTGGACTTCAGCCGCGTGGTGCTCACCGCCATGGGCTACGATTTCGAGAGGGGGCGCCTCGATTTGGCGGCACACCCGTTCACGACCTCCTTTCACCCCTCCGACGTCCGCGTGACGACCAGGGTGTATGAAAAGGAGTTCCCCGTTTGCCTGTTCAGTTGCATTCATGAGGGCGGGCATGGCTTGTACGACCAGGGGCTGGATCCGGTGCATTACGGCACCCCCCTGGGCGAAGCGCTCTCCCTCGGCATCCACGAGAGCCAATCCCGCCTCTGGGAGAACTGCGTGGGACGCTCGCGGCCCTTCTGGCGCTGCTTTTTCCCGATGCTCCAGCAGACCTTTCCCGAGGCGCTGGCCGGGGTGGCGCAGGCGGACTTCTATGCCGCGCTCAACCGCGTCCAGCGGTCGTTGATCCGGGTCGAGGCCGATGAATTGACCTACAACCTCCACATCATGCTGCGGTTCGAGATCGAGCTCGACGTGATCGAGGGCCGCAGCGCCGTGGAGGACCTGCCCGCGATCTGGAAGGACAAGATGAAGAGCTACTTGGGGGTCGTCCCGGAGCGGGATGCGGACGGCGTCCTACAGGATCTGCATTGGTCGGTCGGTGCGTTCGGCTATTTTCCGACCTACACGCTGGGCAACCTCTACGCCTCGCAGTTCTACGATCAGGCGCATCGGGATATTTCGAATCTCGAGGGCGAGATCGAGGCCGGCCGGCTTATCGTGCTGACCCAGTGGCTCAATCAGAAGATTCATCGCTGGGGCCGCACCTTCACCACGGACCAGCTTGCCCGCCGCGTCACCGGCCGGGAGCTGAGCCCTGAACCGTTTCTCACGTACCTCGAAAACAAATACGGCGAAATATACAAGCTTTAGGCTCGTGGCGCGGGGCCCGTGGCTCGTGGTTGAAGTAACAGACGCCTTACCCTTTACCCCTTACCCCTCACGCCTGACGTCTTCTTAGTATCCCATGGCCGTATTGAGCTTGTTGATCGTCGAGGCCGGGAGGGTGAATTCACCGTCCACCTCGATGCGGGAGGGCACGAGCAGGGTCGAGTGAAAGGAGATGTCGCGGATGGGCAGCTTCTCCTCCGGCTCCTCCGGCAAAATCAGCTCGACCTCCTCGACCGCGTTGGTGATCGTGCTGCTCTCGTGGGCGCCGTAGGTCTTGACAATCTCCTGGAGAATCTCGGAAATCTTTTCGTTCACCTCGACGCCTTCGACGCCCTTTTTGAGCAGCTCGACCGCCTCGATCGCGTCCTCGGTCAGCGTGAAATTCTCCACCCGCCCCCGCCGCCGCAACGAGGTCAGGTCGTTGTCGAGGTCCTTGCTGAAGGCCCCGTAGGCGAATCGAAAAAACTCGAAGTGAAATCCCTTGAGCCGTTTCCCGAACATGGTGAGGGCCGCCAGGAAGGCCAGCTGCTGGAGCTTGACATCACTCCCGATGCCCTGCTCCTCACCGAGTTGGAGCAGGTACAGGAGCAACGCCCGGTCGACCGTGATCTGATTCGGCTTCCGCATGGTCCGCGCTCATCCGTTTCTCGTGCCCGCGAACTATAGACGCCCGGCTTGGGCGAGGTCAATGCGCCGGGCGCCGCGCGTCACGTCTTCCCGCTCGACTCGACCCCGGCCAAAGTTCTTCTTGACCTATCCTTTTTGTTTGCTCTTTAATTGAGAGCCATCGGGGCCGGGCCATGATTAAAAATCACAAAGAGATCGCGGCGCTCAAGGAACACCTGGCCAAGCACCACCTCAAGCTGACACGGCAGCGCGAGCACATTCTGACCGCCTTCCTGAGAACGGAGCACGTCACCGCCGAGCAGATGTACCGCCAGCTCTCGAAGAAGGATCCGCACATCGGCCTGGCTACCATCTACCGGACCCTCAACCTGTTCTGCGAGGCCGGGCTGGCCCAGGCCCGCCATTTCGGCTCGCAGACGCAGTACGACAACATCTCGCACAAGGGGCACCACGACCACCTCATCTGCACCGGATGCGGCAAGATCGTGGAGTTCGAAAACTGCGATATCGAGCGGCTTCAGGAGGAGGTCGCCCGGAGGAACGGGTTCACGATCCAGACCCACAAGCTCGAGCTCTACGGCCTCTGCGCAGCCTGCCGCCGTTGACCCCCCGTGTTTTTTTTGTTAAGCTAATTGAAACGGTGAATCAATTTCATTTTCATCCATACCAGCGGGGTCTCCGGTGTTCTCACTCCGCATGACATCGCGGCCGTGCGTGGGACGTCGCCTCATGGGCCCCCGTCTCCTGGGCCTCCTTCTGCCCGTGGTCCTGCTGGCCGGCGGCGCCCTGGCCCCCGGACCAAGCGAGGGGGCCGATGAGCTCGTCGTCTATTCGGGGCGCGCCGAGCGGTTGATCAAGCCGGTCCTCGATGAGTTTCAGGCCAGGACCAACATTCGAATCCGATTGCTCTCCTCCAAGACCACGGAGCTCGTGAACCGGCTCAAGGCCGAGGATCGTCGCACACCCGCCGATGTCTTCGTCACCAACGACGCCGGGAGCCTCGAGCGTGCACGCGAGCTGGGCCTCCTCCGACCGCTCAACATGGAGATCCTCGAACGGACGATTCCCTGGCAGTTTCGTGCCACCGACAACAGTTGGATCGGGCTCTCCGGGCGCGTCTGGATCATCGTCTACAACACGAAGAAGGTGAAGCCGGGGGACATCACCTCCATCATGGATTTGGCGAGCGAGCGCTGGCAGGGGAAAATCGCGATCCCGAACGCCGGGAGCGAATACCTGCAGGCCGGCGTCTCCGTCATCAAGGCGGCGCTCGGCGACAAGCCAGCGCGGCTGTTCTTGGAGGGCATCCGCCGGAACGCCGGCAACGAGGTCTACGGGAAGAGCTCCCAGATCGTCCGCGCCGTCGCCCGCGGACGAGCCGCCGTGGGGATCGTGAATCACTATTACATCTTCCGTCACCTGGCCAAGGAGCCGAAGGCCCCCATCGCCGCGCTCGTGCCCGACCAGGAGAAAGGCGGGATGGGCGCGATCATGAATGTGGCCGGGATCGGCGTCGTGAAATATTCGCAACGCTTGGATGCCGCCAAGCTGCTCATCACCTTCCTCGTCTCACAGGCGGGCCAGACCATGTTCGCGGAGCTCAACAAGGAATATCCGCTGCATCCGGAAGTCCCGGCCGATGCGTCCGTCTATCCCCGCAAGGGCTTTCGCGTGGCCGAGGTTCCGCTCGCGCGGCTCGCCGAGCTGCGGGAGCCGACCATGACGCTGATCGAAGAGGTGGGGCTCAGATAGTGTTCCTGGCACGAGGGTACCCCGACGCATGACCGCCGTGTTCCGCCACATCTCGGTGACGCCGATTCCCGCGCTGGCCTTCCTGGTCGCGGGGTTCATCCTTTTGCCGCTGCTGTACGTGACGGGCCTGGCGCTCAGCGCCGAAGCGGGCGTCTGGTCGCGCCTTCTCAGCACGCGCATCCCCGAGCTGCTCTCCAACACCGCCGCCTTGGCCCTGAGCAGCGCGATGGGAACCTTCGTTTTGGGCGTCTCCCTCGCCTGGGTGGTGACGAGGCTGGAATTCCCGGGACGCCGGGTCTGGGAATGGGCGCTCGTGCTGCCGTTGGCGATCCCCTCCTATGTCCTGGCCTACATTTACACGTACCTGCTGGGCATGGGCGGCCCGGTGGAGCAACTCTGGCAGGCCTGGGCCGGCCCGGAGGCGCAGATCTTCTCGCCATACAGCTTCACGGGGGCGACCCTCGTGATGACGCTCAACAATTTTCCCTTCGTGTACCTGCTGAGCAGAGCCGCGCTCCTGAACTTCAATGTGTCCTACGAGGAGGTCGCCCGGGCCTGCGGCGTCGGGCGGTGGCGCACCCTGTTCCGGATCACCCTGCCCATGATGCGTCCGGCCATCGTGGCCGGCCTGTCCCTCGTCATCCTCTACGTGATCTCGGACTTCGGCGCGGTCTCCTTGCTGCGCTACCAGACATTGACCTACGCCGTCTATCAACAGATCACGGGGCGCTACGATCCATCGGCGGCCAGCGTGCTCAGCCTTCTGCTCGTGGCCTTCGCGCTCCTGTTCCTGATGACCGAGCGGTGGTTCCGTCACCGGAGCCGGTTCTACCAAACGAGCGGGCGTTTCCGCCTGCCCCAGCGCAAGGTTTGCGGACCGCTTGCCACCCTCGGTGTGGCGGCGCTGCTGCTCGTCGTGTTCGGCGCCTCCTTTGGCCTCCCCGCCCTGCTCCTCGTGCAGTGGAGCGTGGCGGCCGTCGGCGAGGGTGCCCTCGACGACCGATTCTTGGGTTTCATGTGGAACAGCGCATTTCTCTCCGGCGTGGCCGCCACCTGCGCCGTGCTGCTCGGCACGCCACTCGCGTACCTGGCGAGCCGCTCGCGATCCAGGCTCAACCAACTCTGGGTCCAGATCGCCTACGTCGGTTACGTCCTGCCCGGACCGGTGGCCGCGCTGGCCCTCCTGCTGCTCTTCGCGCAGTTCTTTCCGTTCCTGTACGGCGGTGTCCTCATCCTGATCGTCGCCTACATCATCCATTACCTGCCGGCCGGCCTACAGTCGATGGAGCCGGCACTCCAGCAGGTGACGCCGAATCTGGAGGAGGTCTCGCGCAGCCTTGGGTACTCCCTCTGGACGACGTTGCGCAGGGTCACGCTGCCGCTGGTGCGCAGCGGCTTCATCGTCGCCTGGGTCTTGATGTTCTTGCAGGCGATGAAGGAGCTGCCGGCCACGCTGCTCCTCCGTCCGGTCGGCTTCGACACTCTGGCGGTACGGGTCTGGCTGGAGGCCAGCGAAGAGTTTTACCAGTTGGCGGCGCCCTCGGCGTTGCTCATCATCGTCGTGACGCTGCCGGCGCTGCTCCTCCTCATCTCGCGCGATTGGCGGGCGGCTTGACATGTTTATGAAGGACGATCTCAGCATGCGGACGCCGGAGCAGGCGCTCAAGGACAACGACTTGGGCACGCCGGTCGTGGAGCTTCGGGGCATCACCTGCTCGTACGAGGAAGGACGTCCCGCGATCACCGATATGTGCCTCTCGGCGCACCAGGGTGAGATTCTGTGTTTACTGGGTCCGTCCGGCTGCGGGAAGACGACGACGCTCCGCGTCGTCGCGGGATTCGAGTCGGTCTCGCAGGGGGAGGTGTACCTCAACGGCCGCCTCGTCTCGGCCAGGGGTCACCAGGTGCCCGCCGAGCAGCGGCGGGTCGGCATGGTCTTTCAGGAATATGCCCTGTTTCCGCACCTGAACGTGGCCGACAACATCGCGTTCGGACTCCACCAGCTTCCCCGCGATCTCCGCAAGGCCCAGGTGCACGAGATGCTGACCCTCACGGGGTTGGTCGGCCTGGAGCGTCGTTATCCGCACGAGTTGTCCGGCGGCCAACAGCAACGGGTCGCCCTGGCGCGGGCCCTGGCTCAGAACCCCGTCATCCTCCTCATGGACGAGCCGTTCAGCAATCTCGATCCGGACATGGCCAGCCGGATGCGGCAGGATCTTCACGACCTGCTGAAACGGACCAAGACGACCGCCATCCTCGTCACCCACGACCACGAGGAAGCCTTCGCCATGGCGGACCGCGTGGCCGTCCTCAACAACGGGCGGCTGGAGCAGTTCGACACGCCGGAGATCATCTATCACGTCCCGTCATCGCCCTTTGTCGCGGACTTCGTCGGTCAGGCGGACTTCGTGCCCGGCGTCGTCCGAAACGGCACCGTCGTCACCGAGATCGGCGAGTTTCCCAATCGGGCGGGGTTTGCGAATGAGACGAGGGTGGTGGTGATGATCCGGCCCGATGACATTCACATCGTGCCGACGAAGGACCGCGGCGCGCACATCGTGTCCCGCCAGTTCCGCGGATCGGAGAACCTGTACACGATCAACCTTCCGTCCGGACTCGTCGTCCACAGCAGCGAGTCGTCGACCAGCCTGTATCCGGTGGGCACCGCAGTCGAGCTGCAAGTTGTCGCCACGCACACCGTGCTCTTCGAGCAAGCCACGGACTCAGCGCTCAGCATGGTCGACCCGCCAACAGCCTAGAGAAGGCAGGCTCCAGGTCGATCCCGTGTTTTCCTTCCGTCATC
>JBFGRM010000122.1:0-7453 GCA_041563675.1 Nitrospiraceae bacterium
CCTCCGCACGGCGATCACGGAGTGGAAGCCCCACATCGTGTTCAACCTCCTCGAGGAGTTTCACGGTATCGCCGAGTTCGACCAGCATGTGGTGGCTTTTCTGGAGCTCATGCGGGTCAAGTACACGGGGTGCAACCCGCGGGGCCTCGTCATCGCCCGCGACAAGGCGCTGTCGAAGAAGCTGCTTGCCTACCACCGGATCCGGGTCCCCGCGTTCACGGTCTGTCATAGGGGCAAGAAGGTCAAGCGTCCGAAGAACCTTCAGTTTCCCCTCATTGTGAAATGCCTGACGGAAGAAGCCTCGCTCGGGATCTCCCAGGCCTCCATCGTCGACACCGAGGAGAAGCTCGCGGAGCGCGTCGGCTTCATTCACAAGAGCATCGGCGCCGACGCCATCGTCGAGCAATTCATCGAGGGCCGGGAGATCTACGTGGGAATCCTCGGCAACGAGCGGTTACAGGCCTTGCCGATCTGGGAGCTGACCTTCGAGAATCTCGCGCCGGGCTCGCAGGCCATCGCGACGGCCCGCGTCAAGCACTCCCTGGAGTACCAGCGCAAGCACGGCATTTACCAGCAGCAGGCCGACGAGCTCCCCGCGCCGCTGGCCAACCACATCATCAAGACGAGCCGGCGCATCTTTCGCCTCCTTGAGCTGGACGGCTACGCGCGCATCGACTACCGGTTGCGGCCGGACGGCGAGCTGTATTTCCTGGAAGCCAACCCCAACCCCGAGATCGCGGAACAGGAGGAATTCGCCTCCGCCGCGGAGGAAGCCAACATCTCCTACCGGGACCTCATCCAGCGCGTGCTCAACCTCGGACTCTCCCGCCGCCGCTGAAGACGTGAGGGGTGAGGCGTAAGGGGTCAGGCGTGCCGTCCCCATGCGATCAGCTATCGGTAATGCCCTCCGCGATCTGTTCGGGGTGTGGCGCGAGACGCGGCTCATCGTGCTCGTCGCCCAAACCGCCGCCATCTACGCCGCCGTCCTGATTCCGTTCAAGGTCGGCATTCCCCTCATCCCCGGCTTCGCGGAACTCCGGCCCGCCAACGCCCTACCGATCGTCGCCTCGCTCCTGTTCGGCCCGGCGGCGGCCTGGGGCGCCGGGCTCGGCAACCTGATCGGCGACTGCTTCGGCACGCTCAGCCCCGCCAGTCTCTTCGGGTTCGCGGGAAACTTTCTGTACGGCTATGTCCCCTACCTGCTCTGGGGCCGCCTCGGCCCGCTGTCGTCCGGCCGCGACCCCGTGCTGCGGTCCTGGCGGCAGTGGCTGGAGTTCGTCCTGGTCTGCGCGGTGGCCTCGATAGTCTGCGCCGCCGTGATCGGCTGGGGCGCCGATCTCTTGAAGCTGGTCCCGTTTTGGGTGTTGACCATCGCCATTTTCTTCAACAACCTCGTCATGGCCCTCCTGCTGGCCCCTCCGCTCCTCCTGTTTCTCGGCCCGCGCGTCAAACGGTGGGGGCTCCGGTATCAGGACATCCAAACAACAACGGGGCAAGAGGCTCGGGGCGAGGGGCTAGAGGAAGAACCCGGCGCCGCCGCGCTAACCAGTGACCCCCAGGCGCCTTTCGTCGACGTCCGCTCGGTGAGTTTTACCTATCAGGGCTCCGACGTGCCGGCGCTGCGCGACCTGTCGTTGAGCATCACGCGCGGGGAGTCGATGGCGCTGATGGGGAGGACCGGCGGGGGAAAAACGACGTTCTGCCATGCGCTGAACGGACTCATCCCGCAGAAGGTTCCCGGTCGCTGGGACGGCCGCATCCTGGTCGACGGGTACGACACCGCGCGACGACCCGTGTGGAACCAGGCCAACACGGTCGGCGTGTTGTTTCAGGACTTCGAGACGCAATTGATCTCGACGAATCTGCTCATGGAGATGGCCTTCCCCCTGGAGCACGCCTCTGATTCAAAGGGTCTCTCCAGAGAACAGATGTGGGGGCGCATCCGTGACACATTGGCGCGCGTCGGGCTGTCCGGCATGGAGACCCGCGATCCCCTCACGCTGTCCGGCGGCCAGCGCCAGCGACTCGTCCTTGCGACGATTCTGGCGCGACGGCCCGACCTCCTCGTGCTCGACGAGCCGTTCACCGATCTCGATCCGGACGGCAGGAGCACGCTCACGACCGTGCTCTGCGAGCTCCGAGGATCCGGCGCCACGCTGCTCACGGTGGAGCACGACCCCGAGGAGGTCGTCGCGGCCGATCACCTGGCCATCCTCGACCAGGGATCCCTCGCCTGGAGCGGACGCCCGCGGGACCTGTTCGGCCAAGCGGGGGGGCGACGCCGCGCGCAGGAGCTCGGCATCAGCTTCCTGCCGCTGGCGTCGTGCTTCGACGAGCTGGATCTTCCCGCGCTGCCGCTGACCGTGGAGGACGCCTGGGAGGCCTGTGACCGGCACGACCTGGAGCTCGCGCCCGACGCGCGCTCGGGCGGTGCGGCGCGGTCCCCGCTGACGCCCCGGACCGACGCACCTCCCGTGCTCGAGGTGGACCACGTCTCCTTCGGCTACGTTGGCAGCGAGCTGGCGATCCACGATGTCTCGCTCACCATCCGGGAGGGCGAGTTCGTCGCGATCATCGGACGGAACGGATCGGGAAAGAGCACGCTCGCCAGCCTCCTGAAAGGCCTCCGCCTTCCGTCGCAGGGTCGTGTCCGCGTGCTGGGTGAGGAGACGGAGCGGCTCACCGCCGGCCGGCTCGCCGCCCTGGTCGGCTATGTGTTTCAAAACCCCGATCATCAGCTCTTCGCCGAGACGGTCGACACGGAGGTGTCGTTCGGGGTCCGCAACCTCGGGTATGACCGGGCGGCTTGCGACGAGCGGGTGACCGCCGCGCTCAAGGCGGTGGGCTTGGACGCTCCGGAGATCCGAGGGCTCGATCCGTTCTCCATGACCAAGGGCGATCGGCAGCGCATCGCGGTCGCCTCCGTGCTCGCCGAGCGGCCGGGCATTCTCATCTTCGATGAGCCTTCAACCGGGCTGGACGGCCAGGAGACCCGGTGGATGATGGAGATGATCCGGCGGCTGAACGAGCAGGGCCACACGATCGTGATGATCACGCACGCGATGTCCCTCGTCGCGGCCTACGCGAGACGCTGTGTGGTCTTGCGGGAAGGGCGCATCGACCTCGACGGTCCGACGCGCGACGTCTTCGCACGGCTCGTGCAGGACGACGCCGCGGCCAGCCTGGGCCTCCAGGCGCCGGCGATCACGCGCTTCTCCGCGCGTTGGGGGCAGACGCTGCTCACGGTCGAGGAAGTCAAACAGGCGCTGCGGAAACGGTCATGAATAAATATTTTCTCTACGTGAGCCGCGAGACTTGGCTGCATCGGTTGGATCCCCGGACCAAGATCCTGGCCGTCCTCGGGCTGTTCATCATCGCCCTGGCGTTCTCCGATCCCCGCTATCTGATCGTCCCGACGCTCCTCGTGTTTCTCCTGCTCGCCGCCGCGCGCGCTCTCTCGAACGTGGCCAAGATTTGGGTCCTCCTGGTGCTGCTCCTTCTCTACTGTGTCGGGCTCTGGCCGTTCTTCGTGTCGGGAGCGGCTCCGTTCGTGACGATCGGGGGGTACACGGTCACGATGGCTGAGGGCTTCGGCATGGGGATGGGGCTGCGCGTCAACCTGATGCTGTTGAGCGGTCTGTTCCTGCTCTCCACGACGACGATCGAGGCCTTCATGCTGGCGCTGCAACGCCTGGGGTTACCCGCTCCGGCCAGCTTTGCCCTGTCCCTCGCGTTTCGTTGGGTGCCGAGCCTGCTGGGATCTGCGGGCACGATCGTCCAGGCGCAACGCGCGCGCGGTCTGGACCTCGCCGCCGGCGGCCTCTTCACCCGCCTGCGTCGCTACCCGCCTCTCCTGGTCCCGCTTATCGGCCACCAGCTCCGGCAGACGAGGCTGCTCGCCATGGCGCTCGAATCGAAGGGCTTCGGGCCGGATGTCAGGCGCCATGGGCTCATCGAGCTCCGAATGCGGATGGCCGATTGGGCGGTCCTGCTCGGCATGGCCGCCGCCGTGGCCCTGTGCCTCTGGCTTCGCTGGAAGGGTTCCGGGTACATTAATGTAGGTTTTTCGTAACGAGCTTCCTCGACAATTCGCAATACCACTCGCGGCCCCTTCTCCCCCTCACCCTAACACTCTCCCCCGCTGGGGGAGAGGGGAGGGAGAGGGGGGTCGCCCTGAACGACTTTCCACGAAGAGGAGCAGCAGCCATGGGTGAGTCATTGGAGCAGACACGAGCCGTCAACGCGTCCAAACCGTCCGGCGTTGCCCGGGTCATCGCCCGCCGCGGCTTTCTCGCGGGCGTCGCCGCCTGGATCGGGCTCGTGGTCGCGCGGACATGGCTTCCGCCCACGGACGCGAAGGCCGGCGAGCCGATTACGGTGCCGGACGATCCGACACGCGTGCCGGGCGATCCGCCGACCCCATACGGGAAACGCTCGACGTTCGAGCGTGCGCAACGGGTGGCATCCGGACAAAAATCCTTGACTCCGCACCAGGACTTGCACGGCATCGTGACCCCGTCTGCGCTGCACTTCGAGCGACATCACAACGGCGTCCCCCGCATCGATCCCGCGCGGCACCGGCTGGTGATTCACGGATTGGTGGACCGGCCGATGATCTTCACCATGGAGGATTTGAAGCGCTTTCCCTCCGTGTCACGCTTGGCCTTCATCGAGTGCTCCGGCAACTCGGGGAAAGAATGGGCAGGGCCTCGCGGGAAGACTGCCCAAGACACCCACGGTCTCCTGAGCACCAGTGAATGGACCGGCGTGCCCCTGGCCACCGTCCTTGCCGAGGTGGGCGTCAAGCGGGAGGCGACCTGGATGCTGGCGGAGGGCAGCGACGCGGCGGCCCTGACCCGAAGCGTGCCGCTTCCTGAGGCCCTTGAGGATGCCCTCCTGTGCTATGCCCAGAACGGCGAAGCGCTTCGCCCCGAGCAGGGGTATCCGCTTCGACTGTTGCTCCCCGGCTGGGAGGGCAACATCTGCGTCAAATGGTTGCGACGCCTCAAGCTCGGCGACGCTCCTTTTATGACACGCGAGGAGACTTCGAAGTATACGGACCTGATGCCGGACGGCACGGCGCGGCAATTTACTCTCGTGATGGAGGCGAAGTCGCTGATCACCCACCCTTCCGGCGGGCATCGCATTCAGCCGGGCTTTGTCGAGATTCGTGGACTGGCCTGGAGCGGCCGAGGCCGCGTCACGCGGGTCGAGGTCAGCACGGATGGAGGACGGAGCTGGGCCCGCGCGTCCCTCGAGGGCCCGGTCCTCCCGAAATGCTGTACCCGCTTTCGGTTTCCCTGGCGCTGGAAGGGGCAGGAGACGGTGCTCCAGAGTCGCTGCACGGATGAGACCGGCTATGTGCAGCCGACACTGCAGTCGCTTGTGAGCGTCCGCGGCGTTCACGCCTACTACCATAACAACGCGATCCAGAGCTGGAAGGTCTCGTCCGGCGGCGAGGTGACCAATGTCCATGTGTAGCACCACCCCCGTCCTACGCCTGGCCCTGGGCGTCGCCATTCTCCTCGCTATACTGTTTCACGGCTTCGAGACCGGACGGAGTGAAACGCCGTCTACGACCTACGGCTTCGGGCGGACCGCGACCGAGGGGGAGATCAAGGCGTGGGACATCGCCATTGCGCCCGACGGGGCCGGGCTGCCACCGGGTCACGGCACCGTGCAGAAGGGCCGGCAGATTTTCCTCAAAAAATGTGCGGCCTGTCACGGACCGACCGGGCGCGAAGGTCCCATGAACCGGTTGATGGATGGGCAGGGCACGCTGAAGACATCGAAGCCACTGAAGACCGTGGGCAGCTACTGGCCCTATGCGACGACGCTGTTCGATTACATTCATCGTGCGATGCCGTTCACCGCACCCCAGTCCCTCTCACCGGACGAGGTCTACAGCCTCGTCGCCTGGATTCTCTACCAGAACAAGATCATCCCCGAGGATGCGGTCATGGACGCGAAGACCCTGCCCAGGGTGCGGATGCCGAACAAGAACGGGTTCGTCCCGGATCCACGTCCGGACGTGCCGGCCCGGTGATTTGCGGGCCCGAGGTTCATCTGAACCAGGGTCTCTCCATGAGTCACGCTCGCGCGTTTGGTTGTAACGGCTGCGCCCTTCCCTCGACAAAGGTGCAGGGGCCGCGTGCTTCTTGCGCCCGGCGCCAGAGACGCGGGCCTCGGGCTACGAAACGCCCGAACACGCGGGTACCCAACAGGAGTCTCATCCCATGGCACGCAAGCAGGGGCTGAAGGCGGAATCGCAGCGACTGGCTGAGGATCGCGCCCGCGAGAAGCATTGGAAGCGGTGGGGCCCCTATCTCAGCGAACGCGCCTGGGGCACCGTGCGGGAGGATTACAGCTCGAACGGTGACGCCTGGCAGCACCTGCCGCACGATCACGCGCGCTCCCGGGCCTACCGCTGGAACGAGGACGGGCTCGCCGGTATCTCCGACCGCCACCAATACATCTGCTTCGCCGTGGCCCTCTGGAACGGCCGGGACCCGATTCTCAAGGAACGCTTGTTCGGCATGACCGGCAGCGAGGGAAACCATGGCGAGGACGTCAAAGAGTACTACTTCTATCTCGATTCCACCCCGACCCACTCTTTCATGCGGTTTTTGTACAAGTACCCGCAGGCGGAGTTCCCCTACCGGCAACTGGTGGAGGGCAACCGCAGTCGCGATCGCCGCGCGAGTGAATACGAGCTCTTGGATACGGGGGTCTTCGACGACAATCGATACTTCGACGTCTACGTGGAGTACGCCAAGTCGTCTCCCGAGGACCTGCTCATTCGCCTCCGCATCGTCAACCGCGGTCCCGCCGAGGCCGAGCTGACCGTCCTCCCCACCCTGTGGTTTCGCAATACGTGGTCCTGGGGTCTGGGCGACCGCCGCCCCCGGCTGCGCCGCGCCGAGGCCCCGGAGGGCCGGGACGGTGACGTCAGCGCCGTCGAGATGGATCACGATTATTATGGGGCCAGGAGCCTCTGGTGCGAAGGCGCGCCGCCGCTCCTGTTCACGGAAAACGAGACGAATGTCGAGCGCCTTTTCGGCGGCCAGAACGCCTCGCCTTACGTGAAGGACGGGATCAACGACTGCATCGTGGAAGGCAGGAAGGATGCGGTCAACCCGAGCCAGATCGGCTCCAAGGCGTCGGCACATTATGTCTGCGCCCTCCCCGCCGGAGGTGAGCAGACCATCCGACTACGGTTCACCGACCGTCGCGAGCCGCCGGCGCCGTTCGGCGAGGAATTCGATCGCACGTTCAGTCAACGGGAGCGCGAAGCCGACGAGTTCTACGCGAACCTGGCACCGGAGGGCCTGACCGAGGACGCGCGAAGCGTCCAGCGGCAGGCCTTTGCCGGGCTGCTCTGGTCCAAGCAGTTCTACCATTACGACGTGAGCCGCTGGCTGCGCGGTGATCCGGCCGGGCCGGAGCCCCCGCG
>JBFGRM010000123.1:0-7423 GCA_041563675.1 Nitrospiraceae bacterium
ATGCTCGCAATGGCCACGATGCGGGCCCGCTTGTCGTTGATCTCGAAGACCGCCCCGACCTTGATCACCTCGGGCCCTCCCATCCGGTCGATGGCCCATTGATCGACGACCACCGCCTCAGGGGTGCGGAGATCCTCGATCCGCCCCTCGAGGACCTTGGACGGCCTCCCGATCAGGGTGGCGGCATCCAGCCCCACGAGGGACACCCGGTGATACTCTCCATTGCTCAACCGCGCGCGGTACACGCCCTTGAACAGGGGCACCGCCCAATCGACGCCCGGGACGCTCCGCACCTGCGCCACGGCCGTATCCGGCAACGGCTTGACCTCCTCGACCTGCGCGACGCTGGGGTCCGTCACCCAGATCGGCACGTTCAGGTTCGAGATCCCCGACTGCGACCAGATCATCAGGCCCCAAAAGATCGAGCCCTGCTGGACGATCAGCATGACGGCGAAGGCCAGCCCGCAGAGGAGCATGAGGTACTTCGCGCGATCGCCGAACAGCATTTTCAGCGCGACGTAATTCATGCGAGGGGCTCCTGGTCGACCATGGACTCGATCGCCACGGCGAGGACCAGTGGCGCCCGGGGCAGCGCGACACGGTCATGCCGATGGAAGAAGACGGTACAGACATTGGCGACCGGCCGCCCCGTCTTGCATTCGAACGCCACCGCCCAGAACCGCCGCGCGTGCTCGCCGTCGGGCTGCTGGTCCTCGTCCCACAGCCGCAGCGGGCCGGGGTAGCTGCCCCGAAACGTGAAGCCCTGCTCGGTGACGTGGTCTTCGATCCCGCTGGTCAGAAAGTCGAGCACATCGCCGCACCAGGCGAACCGCCGACCGGACCGCGCTCCATCCCCGGCCGGTTCGAGCTGATCCGCCCGCTGGTCGAGATAGGCCTTGACGATGTCTGCAATCCGCTCGGGCGAAGATATGGAATGCTCGCTCTTCACACGGTGATGAGAGAGCACACTTGATGCCTGAGATGAGTCGCATCGCCAGCGGCCTGCAACTATTCAGAAACTTTGGAACTTTCTACGAATGAGGGGGGACTCGTCGATAGCTCAACGATCGATGACTGCCCGCATGCGGGCAGTTGTGCTTGGATGTGAGCAGGATATAAACGTGAGAAGTGAGGGGTGAAGAGTGAAAAGCGAGCTGCAGTGTTTTCCGTCATTCCCGCGAAGGCGGGAATCCAGGGCTCGCGAAAAGAAAGATGGATGCCTGCTTCCGCAGGCATGACAGAGAAAGTAGTGCCGGTGAAGTGGGACGTTTAATTATGCTGTTATGAAGGTTGCGCCTGGATGGGCTTACTGATGCCGAGCTTCTTCATACGGTGTTGGAGGGTCGAGCGTTTCATCCCGAGTTGCGCGGCGGCCCCGCGGTTCCCTGCGATGATCCAGTTCGTCCGCGTCAATACCTGGAGGATGTGTTGGCGCTCCGCATCCGCCAGGGTCTTGACCCGCTCGTCCCTGGCAGATTCCGTCGTCCCGGCATCGGGCGCGGCCAACCCCTCGACCTTGAGCACGGAGCCCTGGGCGAGGATGACGGCGCGCTCGATGACATGCTCCAGCTCGCGCACGTTGCCGGGCCAGGCATAGGCGGTCAGGGCTTTCATGGTGCCGGAGTCCACCTTCGTGACGTCCTTCCGATGTCGCGCCGCGTACTTCTTGGCAAAGTGCCGGACGAGCAGGGGGATATCTTCCCGCCGTTCCCGCAGCGGCGGGAGGCGCAGGGGAAAGACGTTGAGACGGTAGTACAAATCGGCCCGCACCTTCCCCGCCTTGACCGCCTCGTCGAGGTCCAGGTTGGTCGCGGCCAGCACCCGCAAATCCAGCTTCCTGGTTGTGCTTCCTCCCACGCGTTCCAGCTCCTGATTCTCCAGGATGCGCAGCAGCTTCGCCTGGGCTTCCAGCGGCAGCTCCGCGACCTCATCGAGGAAAATGGTGCCCCCGTCGGCCAGCTCGAACCGGCCGATCTTCTTGGTCACCGCATGGGTGAACGCGCCTTTTTCGTGACCGAAGAGCTCGGATTCGATCAGGCCGGTGGGCAGCGCCGCACAGTTCACCTTGATCAGGGGTCTTCCCTTCCGCGGCGAGAGCTGATGAATCGCCATGGCGACCAGCTCCTTGCCCGTACCGGTCTCGCCGGTGATGAGGACGGCCGTATCGGTTGGGGCGACTCGCTCGATCGTCTGCAGGGCCGCCTGCAGGGCCGGGCTCGTTCCCACCAGCTCCCGGAGATCCAGCGCGGTGCTCACCTCCTCGCGCAGATAGAGGTTCTCGCGCTCCGCCTGTTCCTTGAGCGCACGGATTTCCTCGTAGGCCAGGATGTTGGCGACCGCCTGGGACAGGAGGCGGCTGATCTGCTCCGCCAGGCCCAGGTCGCGCTCCGAGAAGGCGTTCCGACGCTGGTTCCCGATGGCCAGGAAACCGTAGGGCTCGCCACGCACGACGAGCGGGCACAGCATTCCCGACCGGATGCCGATGGACTCGAAGTAGGACATTTCTTTGAATGGCTCGTGCTGCTGTCCGGTCACCAGGACCGGACGCCCGCTCCGCAAAATCTCAGCCGGCGCCATCCGCTCGAAGGGAAACCGGCGCAGCGCCTCCAAGTCGACCCGGGCGCCGTCGGTGTGCAAAATCTCGAACCACGGGGAGCCCGACTCCTTGGTGAAGCGGACCAGGCAGGTCATATCGTGGGGCAGAACTTGGGCCAGGCTGGCTTTGATGCTCGGGATCAGCGTCTCCAACCCGATCGAGCCCACCATCAGAGACTCGGCGATCTGTCGGAGGGTGTCCCGCTCCTCCGCGGCCAGGATGTGCTCCAGCACCGGGCCGGCTTCCCGCCCCAGCATGCCGGCCAGGTCCCTGTCCTCGTCGGTGAAGGCGCCGCGTGACCAGGCCGCGATGAACATCACCGCAATGAGGCGGGAGTCATTGCTCCCATTCTCTCCCTCGCGGACGAGGAGGGGCGCCACGAGGCAGGAGGCTTCCCTCTGCAACCGTCCGACGGCCGCCCCCTCGGCCCATTCGGACGCCGCCAGATCATCGCAGCGCATCGGCTCCCTTCCTCGCGCGGCCGCCTGCTTGATCGTGCCCTCGGCGGGCAATTGCGTGCCGAGCGCGGCGGCCAACTCGACGTCCACTGGCTCGGTACCGACCGGCGTAAAGGCATGGGAGGCCGGACTATAGAGGAAGAGCTCGGCCGCATCGAACCGGATGCGTGTCCCCAAGCGCCGTCGTAGGGTCTCGGCAAACTCACGGGGACCACGGCTCGCGAGCAGCTCGGTCAACGTCTGATGGGAAAATGTGGCGTGATCGTCTGTGCCCATATGCGGGCACTGTAACATAGGCCGCGAATGATGCAAAGCGACCGCGAGAAATGGAGCAACAGCGGCTGAGCGGAAAGAAAGATCCCCTCACCCTGGCCCTCTCCCCCGAGGGGGAGAGGGAAGGGAAAGGGGAAGCGATCGGAAGTTCTGGGAAGATCTGCGTGGATGGGCTGGCTAGTTCTTTTCAGTTCGCACGAAATGGAAGTTCAGCCCGCCGGCCACGCTGGGGTTCACCGGATCGAAGGGCTGGTAGGTCGCCACGGTGAAATTGTCCTCCTTCAGCGCCTCCTTCAGGGCTTCACCGAAGTCCACGAGGTTTCGAATCTCACGCTTGTCGATCTCCTTGATGACCGCCTTGACCCGGATGCCGGCCAGATCGGCTGGCCTCCCGGCGATTACCTCGTAGACCACCACACCTTCGGCGCGCTGCATGCCCAGATAGACGCGGGTCTCCTCATCCACCTCGCCGACGACGACGCCGAACTCCTCACCCAACCGGATCGCCTCGTCGATCATGGCCGCCTTGTTCAGCCCTGCGGCCGGCGCCTCCGGCACCAGCGCGGCGTTGACCAGGAACAGAGCCGCGAGGCCCGCCAAGGCCGGAAGGCACTTCTCCACGACAATATTCACAGCATCGATGTTCATCACTTTCATGAGCATCATCCTCCTCACAGACAATACATCATTATGCTGGGTGATCTGGGACTATGCAAGGGCGGGGGAAGAGGCGTCGATGGCGTCGATGGCGTCGTTCGCGTCAATGGCGTCCATAGCGTCCGTCCATAGCGTCGGTTGGGATCTCTTTCGTCATCCCTGCGAAACCCGCCCCGGCCAGCTGTAAGCCGGGGGCAGGGATCCAGGCATCGGAAAATAAGGATGGATGCCTGCTTCCGCAGGCATGACAGAGAAGGACAGTCTGTCATTCCCGCGGAAGCGGGAATCCAGACATCGCAAAACAAGATGGATGCCTGCTTGCGCAGGCATGACGGAAAGCAGCAAGGGGGACTTGGGAAATGAAAAAGGCCGCGGAGGTCGTGCAGCTTGACTCCCGCGGCCTTTCCCCCGGATCTACGTGAGAACGTGGCTACTCGACCTTGAATCTGGCCGAGCAGAGCACCTTCTCAGGGTCGTCGATCGTGGTGATTTCCACCTTCCACTCGCCGGTATGCATGGACGGATCGAGCTGCTTCGAGCTCCATGTCCGATACCCCGGCGACGGCGAATAGTTCAGGTCGATCTCGGCCGTCTCACGCCAGCCCTGGTCGTGGTTCATGTACCAGGTATGACGAAGCGTGCCTGTCCCGTCGGTCTTCACCCGGTTCCAGAAGTAGACACGGGTTGTCATGGACGTGTCGACCACCGGGACCGCGGCGTGTCCATTGCCCCCGTTCTCACAGGCGACACCGGGCGACACCTTCCCCACGGGCTCGCGATTCTGCACATCCTCCGACAGGCTCACGTCCTCGACCATGACCTCCGCCAGCGCCCCCTGTGGAGCCAGCGCGAAGACCGCAACGAGCGCCGATGCTGCAACGTACAGTTTCATGGCTACTTCCTCCTTGTGCTGGTCGGCGTGTGCCGACCTTGGTATCGGCGGCCTGGGACCGCCGCCTTTGTCGTCCCCGCTAAAAAGCCATCGCAATCATGGAATATCCGCTGACCCCCAGACGCTCGGTGATGTCCGGAACATCATTAAAAGAGCAAGGCGGATGCCTCTGCGGCGCGGTTTTCCAGGTTGTTCAAATTACAAGGTTTGTCTCTTGGCGACGAAAATCACGAGTGCAAAGGTGAACGAGATCAGGCCGATTTTCGGCAAATCGGGCGACTTGTGACAAATTTTGTCACCGGGTTGTTTGGGATCTCAGCTCACCCATGTGCTCATTCCTCGCCCCCTCACCCTAACTCTCTCCCCCTCCGGGGGAGAGGGAAGGGAGAGGGGGATCGCCTTGGTCGGCAAGGCCTGACGAAGCAGGCAGAACTCGCTCGACGAGGAGGTCGTGATCGACGTCGAAGCCACGGCTGGAGAGGAGTAGAATGAAGCTCCGATCATGCGCTCACTATTCAGCTCCGCTGCCATCGTCACCCCTCTCATCTGCATGGTCCTCGTCCGCGCCTCCGGCGTGGCCGCCGCGCCCAGCGAGAGTCATCTTCAGTTCGAGGCGCCAACCTCTCTCGCCCCCCTCGCCGACCAACTCCGGAAGACGCAGGACCGGCTGCTCGCCGCGGCCCTCGCGGCCACGGGGCTGAGCCGTCCCGGCGCTCCGATCCACGTGCTCCTGTTCACAGAGGATTCCTCGCTCGCGCAACAGGCACCGCCCTGGGTCGTCGGCTATGCCTCGGGCGAAGATGGGGTGATCGTCATCTTTGTGGAACGGGTGCCCTCCTATCCGTACGACTCGGTCCAGTCGGTCCTGACGCATGAGCTCGTGCACGTGCTCCTCACCCGTGCCACACGGGGTCGTGCCGTGCCGCGATGGTTCAACGAGGGCCTGGCGACAGCGGCCGCCGACCGCTGGGATCTCGAGGACCGGACCCGGCTGGTGTTCGCCATGGTGGGAGGCAAGGGGGTCTCCCGGCACGAGTTGAGCGGGCTCTTTGCTCAGGGCCCCGGCCACGCCCGCCGCGCCTATGTGCTGTCCGCCGCCTTCGTCGGCAGTATGATCGAGACCTGGGGGCGGGACTTTCCCGGTCGCCTGCTGGCCCTGGTCGGGGAGGATGTCCCCTTCGCGGACGCATTCGCTCAATTGACATCGACCACGCTCGATGACTTTGAAGACGCCTTCTGGGCCGAGCAGCGCTGGTGGAACCACTGGGTCCCCTTGCTCACCAGCTCGACCCTCCTCTGGGCTGCCATGACGCTGCTCGTGCTCTATGCTTTTCGCCGGCGCCGCCAGCAGGCCATCGCAATCCAACGCAGGTGGGAATCCGAGGACGGGGATCGCGGACAGTGAGGTGTCAAAAGTGCGGAGTGCGGAGTGAGGAGAAAAGGCAGTGCCGGGTGTTGAGTGAAACCTTCCCCTCCGTCATGCCTGCGGAAGCAGGCATCCATCTTGTCGCTGTCGGCCCGCCGCCGAGATCGCACGCGGCCTGGATTCCTGCTTTCGCAGGAATGACGGAGAAGAAAGACTTGGATCCCTACTGCCCCCTCCCGCCTTCCGCCCCCCGTCCATTCTCCCCCCTCCTGACTCCTCACTCCTTACCTTCCGAGGACGAGCTATGGTAAATTGGCGCCATGCGTAACGTGACCATTATAGGATCCGGCCCTGCGGGCTTGACCGCGGCCATCTATACCGCCCGCGCCAACCTCAATCCCCTGCTGATCGAGGGGGCTCAACCCGGCGGCCTGCTGACCACGACGACCGAGGTGGAGAACTACCCCGGGTTTCACCACGCCATCATGGGCCCCGATCTGATGAAAGAGATGCGCGGCCAGGCGGAGCGCTTCGGCACGGAGTTTCTGACCGGTGAAGTGACGAAGGTTGAGGTTGCGGGGCGTCCCTTCCGCCTCACCATCGAAGACGAGCGGGTCCTGGAGTCGAAGACGCTGATCATCGCGTCCGGCGCCTCCGCCCTGAAAATCGGCGTCCCCGGCGAGACGCAGCTCATGGGGCACGGCGTGTCCACCTGCGCGACCTGTGATGGCTTTTTCTTCCGGGGCAAGGAGCTGGTCGTCGTGGGGGGCGGTGACACCGCCGTGGAGGAAGCGACGTTCCTGACCAAGTTCGCGACGAAGGTCAGCGTGATCCACCGGCGCGACAAGCTCCGCGCGTCGAAGATCATGCAGGAACGCGCCTTTAAGAATGACAAGGTCGTCTTCGTCTGGAACTCGGTCGTGCAGGAGATCCTGGGCAACGGCGTCGTGTCCGGCGTGCGACTCCGCAATGTGGAGAGCGGACAGACCACCGACCTGGCCTGCGCCGGCGTGTTCATCGCCATCGGGCACAAGCCCAACACGGAGCTGTTCAAGGGACAGCTCGATATGGACGACAAGGGCTACATCACCACGCATGACGGCACGGCGACCAATATCCCCGGGGTCTTCGCCGCCGGCGACGTGCAGGACTCGAAGTATCGCCAGGCCGTCACCGCGGCG
>JBFGRM010000124.1:0-7404 GCA_041563675.1 Nitrospiraceae bacterium
GGGGTGCCCTACGCGGTCGAGGCGGTGCGGGGGTTGATCGGCCGCCGCCCGATCTTCGGGATCTGTCTCGGGCATCAGGTGCTGGGGCTGGCGCTGGGCTTGCGCACCTACAAGCTGAAATTCGGCCACCATGGCGCCAACCATCCGGTCATGGACCTGCAGACGCGAACGGTGCATATCACGTCGCAGAATCATAATTTTTCGGTCCGTGCCGAGCTCGAAGGCGGAGGGCCGCTGCACCGCACGACCATTGCGGACACGCGGTTCGGGAGCGTGCGCATCACACACCGGAGTCTCGACGATGACTCCGTCGAAGGGTTGGAATGCCTCGATGTGCCCGTGCGGTCGGTCCAGTATCACCCGGAAGCCTCACCGGGCCCCCATGACTCGGCCCAGCTGTTCTCGCGGTTCACGGACATGATGGAGAAAACCTGTGCGTAAAAAAGCATACATCCTCTCGGCCTTGCTGCTCGGCTGCATGCTGACGACATCGGCGGGCTGCGTCACGATCAATCTGCTGCCCGTGCCAGGCCCGCTGCAGGAGAACGCGCTCAGCGGCACGGGCTCGGAGAAGGTGCTGGTCGTGGAGCTGTCCGGGGTGATCAGCTCCGCCGACCCCCGGGGGTTGGTGGACCGGCCGAATCTCGTCGCCCACGTGAGAGAGGTCCTGACGATCGCGGCCAAGGACCAACGGGTCAAGGCTTTGGTGATCCGGGTCAACAGCCCGGGCGGAACCGTGACCGCCTCGGACATCCTCTATCACGAGATCCGGAGCTTCAAAGAGACACGAAAGATCCCGGTCATCGTCTCCATCATGGATTTGGGGACGTCAGGGGGCTACTACATCGCCGCGGCGGGCGACAAAATCGTCGCACATCCGTCGTCGGTGACGGGCAGCCTCGGGGTCATCATGCTGACAGTGAATGCCAGCGGATTGCTCGAAAAGATCGGGGTGGAGGCCACGGCTGTGGCCTCCGGGCCCAAGAAAGACATGGGCTCTCCGTTTCGGCCGATGACCTCGGAGGAGCGCGCCATTTTTCAAGGCGTCATCGACGATTTCTATGCACAGTTCCTGCGCGTGATCGAGCAGGGGCGCCCCAATCTCACCGCGGAGCAGGTGCGCGAGCTGGCGGATGGTCGCATTTATTCGGGGGAGCAGGCCCGGAAGCTCGGCTTGATTGACCAGGTGGGGTACCTCGAGGACGCCATTGCGCTGGCCAAGAAGGAAGCGGGTCTCGCGGAGGCGCGAGTGGTGACCTACCAGCGGCCGGGAGAATATCGCCACAATATTTACTCCTCGTTCCTCGGGGGCGGCGGTCCTTGGGCCGAGTGGGCCCGCCTCGACCTCGTGACCCTCGTCCGATCCGGAGCACCGCAGTTCATGTACCTGTGGCTGCCGTAGCGGCGGCGGTTTGATGGTTACACGTGGCATACATTGTTTTCCGTCATTCCCGCGAAAGCGGGAATCCATCTTTGTCTTCACGAAATAGAAAGATGGATCCCCGCTAACAACTGCGGGGATGACAGACGCACGGGGTATTGGCTGAGCGAAAAAACGAGTTCGTACAACTGATGAAATCTGATTGGTATGAAAGATTAGAAGCCTCGTTAGGCTCCTCGGTGAGTCGCCGCCGTCTTTTTGAGATCGGCGCGCGGGCCACGGCGGGAGGACTCCTGGGCGCGACGGTCCTGAGCCAGCTGCTCGGATGCCGCCGCGCGCCGGGAACGGCACGGGACCAGCTCATGTTCATCTCCGAGGAACGCGAGATCGCCATGGGCGTGGCGTCGTACCGGCAACTGCTCAAGGCGGCACCACTCGTGCGGGATGCCGAAATCGCCAACCTGGTCAACAAGGTGGGGCGTCGCATCGCGGAGGTGGCGGACAAGCCGGAATACCACTGGGAGTTTGCCGTCATTCGGGACGACGAGATGATCAACGCCTTCGCCCTGCCCGGGGGGAAAGTCGCGGTGTTCACCGGGATCTTGAAAATCACCGAGAGTGAGGCCGGCCTGGCGACGGTCATGGGGCACGAGGTCGCGCACGCGCTGCAGCGTCACGGGGCGGAGCGGATGAGTCGCGGCATTCTCGAGAGCATCGCGCAGCTGGGCACCATCGGGGCGGCGGCCAGCGGGGCCGTCGACCCGGCCGCGGCGCAGGGGCTGCTCAGCGCCTACGGGGTGGGGGTCACGCTGCCGTTCAATCGCAAGCAGGAATCGGAAGCGGACTATATCGGGCTGCGGCTCATGGCCAAGGCCGGCTATGACCCGCAGGAAGCCGTGTTGTTCTGGGAACGAATGAGCGGATGCCCGCGAAAGCTGATCGGCAAGCTGTGTTTCCGTTCAGGGGCGGCGATTCCGGAGTTTCTGTCGACCCATCCCTCCGACGTGACCCGCATCAACCAGATCGAGGCCTGGGTGCCGGATGCCATGCGGTTCTATCGCCCAGGAGAAAAGCGGGAAAAAAACGTAATTGGGTAAATCGGTAATTGGGTAATTCGGGAAGACACGAAGACAGATACGCTTTACCCAATTACCGAATTACCCACTTACCTAATTACGAGTAGACCATTGCCCAAACGAACTGACATACGGACGATTCTCCTGATCGGATCGGGTCCGATTGTGATCGGCCAGGCCTGCGAATTCGACTATTCGGGTACGCAGGCGTGCAAGGCGTTGAAGGAGGAGGGGTACCGCGTGGTCCTCCTGAACAGCAACCCCGCGACGATCATGACCGACCCCGAGCTTGCCGATCGGACCTTCGTCGAGCCCATCACGCTCGAGGTGGTCGAGCAGGTCATCGAGCGCGAGCGGCCGGATGCGCTGCTTCCGACGATGGGCGGGCAAACGGCGCTCAACGTTGCCGCCGAGCTGGCGAAACGCGAGATCCTGGCGAAGTACAAGGTCCAGCTCATCGGGGCCTCCGCGGAGGCCATTCATAAGGCGGAGGATCGCGAGGCCTTCAAGCAGGCGATGCGCCGCATCGGGCTGAAGACGCCGGAGAGCGGCACCGCAAGGACCCGCGCCGAGGCGGCGCAGGTCGTGGAACGCGTGGGGTTCCCGGCCATCATCCGGCCGTCCTTTACCCTCGGCGGGACCGGTGGCAACGTCGCGTACAACCGAGAGGAGTTCGAGGGCATCGTGGACTGGGGGCTGAGCATGAGCCCGGTCGGCGAGATCCTCATCGAGCGCTCCGTGATCGGGTGGAAGGAATTCGAGCTTGAGGTCATGCGCGACCTCAAAGACAATGTGGTCATCGTCTGTCCGATCGAGAATTTCGATCCCATGGGGGTCCACACCGGCGACAGCATCACCGTGGCGCCCGCCATGACCCTGACCGACAAGGAATACCAGATCATGCGGGACGCGGCGATCCAAGTCATCCGCGAGATCGGCGTGGACACCGGAGGGTCCAACATTCAGTTCGCGGTCAGCCCCGAGACGGGCGAGCTCGTCGTCATCGAGATGAACCCCCGCGTGTCGCGGAGCTCCGCCCTGGCCTCCAAGGCCACGGGCTTTCCCATCGCCAAGATCGCCGCCAAGCTCGCGGTGGGGTATACGCTGGACGAGATCCCCAACGACATCACGCGCGTCACCAAAGCGTCCTTCGAGCCGACGATCGATTACGTCGTCCTCAAGGTTCCGCGCTTCGCCTTTCAAAAGTTTCCCGGCGCGGACCCGACGCTGACCACCCAGATGAAATCGGTCGGGGAGGCCATGGCGATCGGACGGACGTTCAAGGAATCGTTGCAGAAGGCGATTCGTTCGCTGGAGGTCGGGCGCTTCGGGCTCGCCTCACTCCATGGGCTCGATCGGGCGGTGCCCCCTGACGGGGAGCGACAGGCGCTGGTCGACGCCGTGCGGGCGTCGCTCCGGGTCCCGCACCCGGATCGGCTCTGGCGTCTCGCCGATGCCATGCGCCTCGGTCTCTCGACGGACGAGCTTTACCAGGTGACCGCGATCGATCCCTGGTTCCTCGAGCAGGTGCGGGAGATCGTCGACTTCGAGCGGCGGCTCGTGACGAGCCGCGGGTCGTCGGGGTCGGACCTGTCCGCGCTCGACGGGGACCTCATGGTGGAGGCCAAGCACCTCGGATTTTCAGACCGGCGGCTGGCCCAGCTCCTGGGCGTCAGCGGGGACGTCCTGCGCCGGCATCGGGAGGCGCTGAGTGAGCGACATCCAGACCGGGAGGGCCTGTCGGCGGTCTACAAACGCGTCGACACCTGCGCGGCCGAGTTCGAGGCGCACACGCCGTACCTGTACTCCACCTACGGGCGCGGCTGTGAGGCACGTCCGACGCAGGCGAAGAAGGTCATGATCCTCGGAGGGGGGCCCAACCGCATCGGGCAGGGCATCGAGTTCGACTACTGCTGCGTCCACGCCGCGCTCGCGCTGCGGGAGGAGGGTGTCGAGACGATCATGGTCAACTGCAACCCGGAGACCGTGAGCACCGACTACGACACCTCGGACCGGCTGTATTTCGAGCCGCTGACGGAGGAGGACGTTCTCAACATCGTTCGGACGGAGCAGCCCCTGGGCATCGTCGTGCAATTCGGGGGGCAGACGCCGCTCAACCTGGCGGTGCCGCTCGAACGCGCCGGCGTCAAGATTCTCGGCACCACGCCCGACGCCATCGACCGGGCGGAGGACCGCGAGCGGTTCCGGACCCTGCTGGATCAGCTCGGGCTGCAACAGGCCCCGAGCGGCATGGCGCGATCCGTCGAAGAGGCCGTCGCGGTCGCGGCGCGAATCTCCTACCCCGTGATGGTCCGGCCGTCCTACGTGCTCGGCGGCCGCGCCATGCGGATCGTCTACGACGAAACCGTGTTGCTGTCCTACATGCGCTCCGCCGTCAAGACCTCGCCGGATCACCCCGTGCTGATCGACAAGTACCTCGAAGACGCGATCGAGGTGGACGTGGATGCGATCGCCGACGGCCGGCAGGTCGTGGTGGCCGGCATCATGGAGCACATCGAGGAGGCCGGCGTCCACTCGGGCGACTCCGCCTGCTCGCTGCCGCCGTATTCGCTGGAGCCGGCGATCGTCGAGGAGATCGCCCGCCAGACGAGGGCGTTGGCGCTCGAGCTGGGCGTCGTTGGGCTCATGAACGTGCAATTCGCCGTCAAGCGGGGCACGGTCTACGTCTTGGAGGTCAACCCCCGCGCCTCGCGCACCGTCCCCTTCGTCAGCAAGGCCATCGGCGTCCCCCTGGCCAAGCTCGCGATGAAGGTGATGATCGGCCGGAAGCTGGAGGACCTGGGGTTCGCCAAGGAGATCACGCCGCGCCACGTGTCGGTCAAGGAAGCGGTCTTTCCGTTTACGAAATTCGCTGGGGTGGACGTGCTCCTGGGACCGGAGATGAAGTCGACGGGCGAGGTGATGGGCATCGACGGCGATTTCGGCTGGGCCTTCGCGAAGTCACAGGCGGCCGCCGGGACCAAGTTGCCACTCGGCGGCACGGCGTTCATCAGCGTCAAGGACCAGGACAAGCCGGCGGCGCTGGAGCTGGCGAGACGCTTGCACCAGCTCGGATTCCAGATCGAGGCGACAAGGGGGACCGCGGCCTATATCAAAGAGCAGGGTGTCCCGGTCGAGACGGTGAACAAGGTTATGGAAGGGCGGCCCCACGTCGTGGACCACATCAAGAACGGGGAGGTGAATCTTTTGGTCAACACGGTCGGGAGTCAGTCCTCCCACGAAGATTCGCTGTCGATCCGGCGCGAGGCTTTGCACAAGGGATTGTCCTACTACACCACCATGCCCGGCGCGCGGGCGGCGGTCAGGGCCATCGAAGCGGTGGCGAAGAAAGGCATCACGATTCGATCGTTGCAGGAATATCATCAACACAAGAAGGGCTAGGGGCGCGCGGCGAGAGGCAGGGGGTAGAGTTGTTCCTGCTCCTACCACGAGCCACGGGCCACTCGCCACGAGCCCAGAGGGATTTGTTTTATGGCGACTCCGATTACCAAGAAAGGCTATGAGGCCCTGAAGGTCGAGGTGGATCGGCTGAAGCGGGAGCGGCCGAAGATCATCGAGGCCATCGCGGAAGCGCGTGCACACGGGGATCTCAGCGAGAACGCCGAGTACGAGGCCGCCAAGGAGCGGCAGGGCTTCATTGAGTCGAGAATCAAGGAGCTGGAGCACAAGCTGGCGGACGCGCGGGTGATCGAGACCGCCAACCTGTCCAGCGAGACCGTCGTGTTCGGCGCCACCGTGACGGTGGTGGAGACGGAATCGCAGGAGCAGAAGGAATACACGCTCGTCGGCCAGGACGAGGCGGACCTCAAGGACGGCAAGATCTCCGTCCAGTCACCCGTCGGACGCGCGCTGATCGGCCACCGGGTGGGGGATATTATCGAGGTGAAGACGCCGGCGCGGATGGTCGAGTACGAGCTGCGCGGTATCCGCTTCGAGGAGCTCTGACATGCCGCCCGCGATCTCGGTCATCACGCTGCTGACGGACTTCGGGGACCGCGACTACTTCGTGGCGAGCATGAAGGGCGTGATTCTGGGCATCAACCCGCAGGCCCGCATCGTCGATCTGTCCCATCACGTGCCGCCGCAGAAGATCGAAGCAGCCGCCTATCTGCTCAAGTCTTCCTATCATTACTTCCCAGACGGCACGGTCCACGTCGCGGTCGTGGACCCGGGCGTCGGGACATCGCGCCGGCCGCTGCTCGTGAGCACCTCGCGGCACCATTTCATCGCGCCAGACAACGGGCTGCTCAGTCATATCTACCAGGACGAGTACTCCGTGGAGGTGCGGCAGATCGAGAATCGGCAATACCGGCTCGAGTCAGAAGGGACGACCTTCGACGGCCGGGATGTCTTCGCGCCGGCCGCCGCCTGGCTGACGCGAGGCCAGCAGCCGGGATCGTTCGGCCGATTGGTGGAGGATTACGTGCGGCTGCCCATTCCAGAGCCGCGTGTGGAAGCGAAGGTGCTCACGGGCCAGATCGTCTACGTGGATCACTTCGGCAACCTGATCTCGAATATCGGCAAGTTCCACCTCAAGGAGCTGCAGGGCGTAACGCGGCAGTCCACCGTCACGGTCCGGCTGGCCGGCGTGACGATCGAGGGGCTGTCGGGCAGCTATGCCGACGGCCCGAAGGACGGTCCCGGCGCGCTGGTGAACAGCAACGGACACGTGGAAATATTTGTGCGAGAGGGGAGTGCGGCGGAGGTACTGAAAGTGGGAGTAGGGGAGCGAGTACAAATATTTTAAGATTGAAGGGAAAAGGCGTGCGGGCCGCGCCTGTCCTGCTCAGCGCTCCGGTTCGACCGCACTAAGGCTCGCATCCGCTGGGCTGCGGAACTCGCTGCGTGCATCTCTTCGAGGCACGCAGCTTCGAACAGTCCTCGCCCTCCGCTTCGCGGACCGCATCTGCTCGCCAAGTGCGGTCA
>JBFGRM010000125.1:0-7378 GCA_041563675.1 Nitrospiraceae bacterium
CATGGTGACGATCTGACCCTTGTACGAGGGATCCGTCAGAATCTCCTGGTACCCGGTCATGGCCGTGTTGAACACGACCTCACCGACGGTTTCGCCGTCACATCCCAAGGCTCGCCCGTGGAAGACGGTGCCATCCGCGAGAGCGAGTATCGCTTTTTTCATGTCCACTCCGTCATTTCGTAATTGGGTAAGTGAATAATTGCGGAAAAGATTCTCCCCGATTCTCCCACTTACCTAATTACCCACTTGCCCAATTACCGAATGACCCATCGCCTGACTTTGACGGCCAGAAGCCCAATGCCGAGTCCGAGGTTGACGACATACAGCGTCCGCGCCACGTTATGGAGGCGAAAGAACGCTTCGTAGGCCTCGGTCTTCTCCTGCGCCTCTTTAGCGGCGAAGGCCTGCTCTTGGAGGGCCATGGCCTCAGGTCTCAACCAGAGCACGATGACCCCGAACGTGCAGGCCAGCAGTGTCAGCAGCACGGGCTCAGCAGTTCCGATCGCGGGGACCTGCCCGGGCGACGGCTCCCGCATCCAGAAGCGGGACAGCGTGGCGGCGATCAGGATGCCGATGGCGCCGGCGGTCAGCTCATTGTACCCGCCGAACGCGCGCGTCAGCAGCCTCCCGCCGGTCTCGGTCGGCAAGCCGACATTGAAGACCGCCGGAATGACGGCGTAGACGATGACCACCAACCCGCCGATGAGGAGAGCCAGCGCCAACAGCTCGGCAACCGTGAGGATCAGGACCCAGGTTGTTCTCTGCGGCAGCCCACGCACGGAATTAGGATGTCTGATGAACGATTCTGCCGCCGACCATCGTCATGCTCACCTGTCCCTTTACCTTCCACCCCGCGAAGGGCGTGTTGCGGCTCTTGGATCGAAACTTGAGCGGGTCCACCGTCCAGACCGTATCGGGGTTGATCAGCACGAGGTCGGCATCGACGCCCGGAGCCAGTGTTCCCGTGGGGAGCCCGAACACCCGCGCCGGCTCCGTCGTGAACTTGGACACCGCCGCCTCCGGCGACAGGACGCCCTCGTCGACCAGGGCCCACGTCAAGGAAAGGGCCGTCTCCAGTCCGACGACACCGAAGGGCGCTTCCGCGAATTCCAATTGCTTCTCATGGGAGGCATGCGGCGCATGATCGGTCGCGATGACGTCGATGGTCCCGTCGCGCAGCCCCTCCTTCAACGCCTGCACGTCGGCCCAGCTCCGCAGCGGCGGGTTCATCTTGGCATGCGTCTCGAATCCGCGGACGGCTTCCTCCGTCAACGAGAAATGATGCGGCGTCACTTCCGCCGTCACGTGGAGGCCGCGGGCCTTCGCTTCGCGAACCATGCGCACCGACTCCGCCGTGCTGATATGCGCCATGTGCACGTGCGCACCCGTCAGCGCGGCCAGGGCGATGTTGCGCGCGACCATGATCTCCTCGGCGGCCCCCGGGACACCTGGAAGCCCGAGCTCGGTCGACACGACGCCTTCGTTCATGCATCCCCCCTCCGCCAGGTGGAGATCCTCGCAATGATCCACCACCGGCAGGTCGAAGGCGCGCGCGTACTCCATCGCGCGCCGCATGACCTGGCTGTTCATGACCGGTTTGCCGTCGTCCGAGATCGCGACGCATCCCGATTCCCTCAGCTCCCCGATCTCGGCCAGCTCCTTACCCTCCGAGCCCTTGCTGATCGCACCGATGGGAAACACCCGCGCGTAGTTGGCGTTGCGGGCCTGCTCCAGAATGAACTCCGTCACTGCCTGGCTGTCGTTGACGGGACAGGTATTCGGCATGCAGCAGATGGACGTAAATCCACCGGCGACCGCGGCCGCGGTTCCGCTCTGGATGGTTTCCTTGTATTCGAAACCGGGCTCGCGCAGGTGCACATGGACATCGATCAAGCCCGGGAGAACGAGCATCCCCTGCGCATCGATGACTTGCGCGGCCGGTCCGCCGGAGCGAGTGCCCCGTTTCGCGTCCAGGCCTCGGCCCACCGCCACGATCTTCCCGCCCTCGACGAGCACGTCCGCTTGGCCGTTCACCCGGCTAGGATCGATCACATGGCCGCCTTTAATCAGAATTCTCATAAAGCTAAAAATGCAAAATTAAAAAAGGGGAAATCATGTCTGCCATTTTTTAATTTTTCCTTCGCTTATGGGTTACTCCCCGACAGCAGATAAAGTACCGCCATTCTGACCGCCACTCCATTGGCGACCTGATCGAGGATGGCGGAGGAGAGGCTGTCGGCCACCTCCGGCGCGATCTCAACCCCGCGGTTGATCGGGCCCGGATGCATGACCACCGCCCCCGGCTTGGCCAGCTTCACGCGCTCGGCCGTCAGCCCGTAGAGACGGGAGTATTCGCGAATCGTCGGAAACAGGGCGCGGCCCTGCCGCTCGAGCTGCAGGCGCAGCATCATGACGACATCGGCGCCGTCGAGCGCCTCGTCGAGGTGGTGGCTCACGCGCGCGCCCAAGCGATCGACGTGGAGGGGTATCATGGTCGGGGGGCCGACGAGGACCACCTCCGCCCCCAGCTTGCTGAGCGCGCAGATGTTCGAGCGGGCCACCCGGCTGTGGGCGACATCGCCGACAATCACGACCTTGAGGCCCTGGAACTCCAGCTTTTTTTCCCGGAGCGTGAAGAGATCCAGGAGGGCCTGCGTCGGATGCTCGTGCCAGCCGTCGCCCGCGTTGATCACCGACGACCGGACGGATTTTGCCAGGGTCTCCGCCGCCCCGGCGGAGGGATGCCGGAGCACGATGACGTCGGCCTGCATCGCCTCGATGTTGCGCGCCGTGTCGAGGAGCGTCTCGCCCTTGACCGCGCTGCTCGAGGAGTAGGAAAAGTTGATGACATCCGCGCTGAGCCGCTTCGCGGCCAGCTCGAACGACGTGCGGGTTCTCGTGCTCGGCTCGAAGAAAAGATTGACGACCGTTTTCCCGCGCAACGCCGGGACCTTCTTAATCTCGCGCCCGCTGACCTCCTTGAACGAGTCGGCGGTCTCCAAAATCAGCGCGATGTCGTCAGCAGACAGTGCGGCAAGACTCACCAGGTCTTTGCGCTTTGTGTTCACCGCCGTCCTCCCGATCACTCCTTCAAGATCACGACCCGATCCTCTTCACCTTCCTCCTCGAGCAAGACGCGCACCTTCTCCTCTCGCGACGTGGGCAGATTCTTTCCGACGTAGGTGGCTTTGATCGGAAGCTGGCGGTGCCCGCGATCAACCAACACCGCGAGCTGGATTTCAGCCGGTCGGCCCAAATCGATCAGCCCGTCCATCGCCGCGCGAATCGTCCGCCCCGTGAACAACACGTCGTCGACCAGAACGACGGTGAGATCGGAGATGTTGAAGGGCACGTTGGTCTTGCGGAGCACCGGCTGGTCTTTCCGCTTGGCCAGGTCGTCACGGTACAGCGTGATATCCAGCTCCCCGATGGGCACCGGTGAGCCCTCGATCTCAGCGATCCGGCGGACCAGCCGATGCGCCAGGTGCACACCGCCGGTTCGAATGCCGACGATCCCCACCCGCTCCGTGCCTCGATTGCGCTCGAGAATTTCATGCGCGATCCGGGTCAAGGCTCGCGTGATCTCGCTGGCATCCATGACCAGCTTTTCTTGCGCGAGGCCGGCTTCTTGTCCGAAGTTACTCATGCGTGAATTCGGTTGGGTCAGTTTGGGCACAAAAAAACCTTCCCATCAGCGTCTGATGAGAAGGTTCACCAAGGGCCGGCTTGCATCCGGCGGTGTCGCGAACATTGAGAGGGCTCCTTGCCCACCTCTCGGGATGGGCTTTAAAGGTGCCCCGATCTTAGCGATTTATGCCTTCCCCTGTCAAGGCTGTGAGCATCCCGGTCGAAAACGATCCGACTACGCCCGGGCCAGAAACAACGTGAGCCCCGGTTTGAGGCGAGACTGGGGCAGGAGGGTCAGGTGCATCCGGTACGTGGGGAGCTGGTCCACCGGGGTGACCTCGAGCATCTGCAGGCCCCCGCCCTGCAAGGGCGCGCCGATCGTCGCTGGGCCGACGAGGCAGAGGATCCCCCCCGGTTGCAGGCTCCGGGCAACCTGACGCGCGATCTCGCCGACCCGAGCCTCCCGATCGAAGATCGCAAAGGGCACCCAGGCCATGATGAGATCGTATTGCTCACGGTAGGCGGCGGCGCGACCGGTGTCGTCCGGCACGCAACGGATGTGCTTGATCCAGTCGACCCGGTCCCGCTGGACCAGGACATTCCAGGCGAATTGCGCAAATTTCTGCAGGAAGGCCGGGTGACGATACAGGATGGTGGTCTCACGAGGCGCATCCAGGTGCACGCAGGACGAGAGTCGAGCGTCGAAGTTGTCCACCAGCACGCGCCTGGCTCGGCCGAGGTGCGTGCGTAAATGAGCCTCTTGCTCGAAGAGGTCCTGCAGGTAATCGGCGGCAAAGGGCTGAGAGGGGAGCTCCCCAATCTCCGCGCTGTCCTCCGGGTAGAGCAGCACCGCGGAGAACGCCGCCTGCGGCGGGACCGGCGTGAAGCCCTCGCCGAGCAACGCGCGCCACCCTGGCGCAGGCGAGGGCGAGCGCGACGGCGGTGATTCCCGAAGCGACCCCCATGAGGGCTCGAGGGGGACTTCGAGGCGGGTGGCCCCCTCGCGCAGCTCGAGGCTCCCCCGCGCGACGGTCACACGACGATCGCAGGGAGGTGGCGCGGCCGAGGAGCTTTGAACATAGGGCACCCCGGCCGGATCCTCGGCCCGTGTGACCTTTTGGACCACATCCCCCTTGATCGTGACGCAGAGTTTGGATGATTCGTCGAAGCACCGTCGCGGCGGAGCCGGGTCCGGCAGCCACGCCACCTCGCGAGACCGCGCGGGGTCCATGAACACTGGAAAGGGATCGCCACCCTTGGCGAGCTGGGGCGCGAAGAACGCGCTGAAGAGACGATAGGCTGCCGGCGAGGGATAGGTCGGAATCCCCCTATAATGGAGCGGGCGCGGGTCGGATGGATTCTGGTCGTCGTACAGGCCTCGGATGAACTCAAAGGCTGCGGAGCCGGTTCCCGGCAGCAGGGACTGAAACAGCTCGACGACGGGGAGAAAATCAATGCTCGCCCAATGCATCGCCCCCATGCAGGCCATGAACCGGGGGCGCGCGAAGGTCCCGTCATCGAGGACGTAGAACGCATCCTTGCGATGCCGGATCGTGGCTTGTCCCTGCGCGTCGATGGTGAGGTCCTCGTCGGGATAGAAGAATCGCACCTCCTCCAGCGGCACGCGCATGGCCTGGGCAGCCATCTGTCGCAGATCGTCGGCTGTCAGTCGCTGCCAGCCGGGCCTGGATGACAGGTTGAGCGTCGTGCTCTGGACCATGCCCCCGGGCCGGAGACCCACCCATTGCCCCCAATCCAACCGGAGGCGCGCCCGCAGAAGCACGGGGCGATGCGGCGTCGCGACGTCCCACTCACATTCGTGGAGCGGATTTCCCTCCGGGTCTGTCGCCAAAACCCGTCGACCATGAGCGCCGTAGAAGACGAGATGTCCGGATGGCAGCGTGACCGCGCGCGCATCCCTTGCCGTTGGGCCGGTGAGGAGGGATCGATTGGAGGGGAAGACGAGACTGCCGGGACGCTGCAGGAAATTGAAGAGGTCCGGGTTCACGGGCTTTCGGAAAGAACTGTTTGGGAAAATCGGTGCTTCCGTCCGTCATCCCCGCGGTCTTCAGCGGGGATCCATCTTTTTTCCCGTCCGTTCAGGGAAAGATGGATTCCCGCTTTCGCGGGAATGACAGAATGGGGCGCTTCGCGCTGTCGTTGGAACACTATTCCCGGATTTGACCCGAGCCCATGACAATGAACTTGGAGCAGGTGAGATCCTCCAGTCCCATGGGGCCTCGCGCATGAATGCGGGTGGTGCTGATGCCGATCTCGGCGCCCAGACCGAACTGATAGCCGTCGTTCAGCCGGGTCGAGGCATTGACCATGACGGTCCCGGCATCCACCTCGCGGAGGAAACGCAGCGCCCGTCCATAATCCTTGGTCACGATCGACTCCGTATGGCGCGAGCCGTACCGTCCGATATGGTCCAGCGCTTCCTCCATATTCTTGACCACCTTCACGGCCAAGACCAGCTTGAGAAACTCCGTTCCGAAATCCGACTCCTCCGCCGGCTTGACCCGGTCGCTGATCTGGCAGGTCTTCGGACAGCCCCGCACCTCCACGCCGGCCTCCTGCATGTCCTGGAGGAAGCTCGGAAGAAACGCCCGGGCGACGTTCTGATGGACGAGCAGGGCCTCCATCGCGTTGCAGGTCGACGGACGCTGGACCTTGGCGTTCGTACAGAGCTCCCGGGCCATGGCGAGGTCGGCGTTGGCATCCACGTACATGTGGCACACGCCCTTGTCGTGCTTGATGATGGGAATGGTGGACTCCTCGCGGACCGTCTGCATCAGCGACTCCCCCCCGCGGGGAATGATCAGATCCACGTATTGGTCCTGCTTCAGCAGCAGCCGCGCGACCTCCCGCTCGGTCCGCTCGACGAAGGTGATGCAGCCCGGTGGAACCCCCGACTTTTCCGCCGCCTCCGCGAGCAGGGATGCGATCGCGGTATTCGAGTGGATCGCCTCGGATCCCCCGCGCAGGATGCAGGCATTGCCCGATTTCAGGCAAAGCCCGGCCGAATCCACGGTCACGTTGGGTCGGGATTCATAGATAATACCAATCACGCCGATGGGGACTCGCATCCGCCCGACCCGCATCCCATTTGGCCGGCGCCACATGCCTTTCGCCTCACCAACGGGATCAGGCAGCTTGGCGATCTCCCGCAACCCGTCGGCCATCTCGGCGATTCGTTCCGGGGTCAGTCGCAAGCGGTCGCTCAAGGCGCTGTGCCGCTCGTCGTCCTCCTTGTCTTCTTCCAGCGCTTCCAGATCCTTCTTGTTCTCCTCGAGGATCTGGTCGGTCTTTTCGACAAGACTCTCCGCCATGGCCCCCAACGCCTGGTCCTTCACCGTGGTGGACAGGGCCGCAAGTTTGCTCGCCGCCATCCGTGCCTGCTTGACCAGACCCTCGACGTAGGCCTCCGGCGACTGGACTTCGGCTTCCTGCTCGGTGATTTGCGTCGCGTCGTCCTGTGATTCCATGCCAAACTCCTTGCCCGCCACCGCCTCACACCGATCACACGACGACGGGGCGTGAGGAGAATACTCTGCAGGCTTTTGAGCCGTCAAGGGAGGCTGCGCCCCGACTCCAGGCTGCATTCTACACGGGAATCGGACGCGCGTGGGGCGAGCGGCGGGATGCACGAGAGGAAAATCGATTGTGGTGCCGGTGAACGGACGTGCTCACACATGGCAGGAGGTTATTCTTCCAGCTCGAGGAGCTCGTCGAGGTCATCGGTGAAGTC
>JBFGRM010000126.1:0-7350 GCA_041563675.1 Nitrospiraceae bacterium
AGCGCCGTGACTGGCAGCCAGAGCGCGGCATGCAATACGAGGGTGTAGGCGGCCGCCACCGGCCGGGCCACACCGTACAGGACCAGGATGTTGATGCCGGGGGTGTCAAACGTCCCGACGTACCCGGGGGCCGATGGCAAGGTCGTGGCCAGATTGACGATACCGTTCATCAACATCAGAGCGAAAAAGCTGACCTGGAAGTCACCTCTTTCCCGGGAACCCAGATCGAGGTGGTCTCCTTTGATATCGATTGACAAACTAGATTCTCTCATCAAGAGATTGGTCATGATTTAGCTATGTTGAGCTCTAATATCATGAGTTCACGCGCCACCTGTTCGCAATGATAATTTCGCAATCCGATGCCTACTCAACTCCCCATGAAGCAAATTGGACGACGTCACGATCGCTTTGGGTGTCATGGCAGTTCCTTTGTCACAATTCCGTCTATACGATGACAACATTGAAGCGCAAAACTAGGCTCAAGCGATTCATTCAAGACATTCTTACTCATACTCCATTTCTTAAAATGCTATGCCTATTGATCATTTTATGGTTGCTGTTTTCAGCTGGGCTCTATTTTGCTGAGCATGATGTTCAAGGAGCAACAATAACTTCGTATGGAGAAGCTTTGTACTGGGGAATAGCTGCCTTCTCCACAGCGGGCATAGCTCATACGCCAAAGTCTGGCATTTCTCAGCTTGTTGGGGGCATCTGGATAGTGCTTGGGTCGGTATTGTTTTTCGGAAGCATCGTGGCGACTGTAACAACGTATTTTATGCGCCCAATGCAACGGCCTGCTAAACGAATAGTTGATACGATTGAGTACAACCTGGAACAGTTGGATGATTTGACGATCGAGGAGCTCGCTTTGCTCAAAGAAACAGTGGACACGCTTATTGAGCACGTGGAGCAAGTGAAGAAGAAACACTCGAAAGAAATGCATCCGAGCAAGGCTAGTGAGTAGATAAGGGCTAAAGGTAGTAGATTGCCTGGAAGGTATAAATCACATTTAACAAGTGCCTTGAGCCGACGCGGCGATTCTTCGGCTCTGTGGCACAGTGTGCAGCCGCTTAAAGCGTTGTTTTGGATGTGTGGGTAACTGTCGAATTATACGACGGCGCGACCTTAGGGCATGAACAACCCGTACGTCATCCATCCCGCCCGGATCGTCGGAAAAACCCAGGAGGCTCAGGGCATTTACACCTATCGCCTGCAGCTGCTCAACACGGCCGTGCGCAAGGCGTTTCGGTTTGTCGGAGGACAATTCAACATGGTCTACGCCTTCGGCGTCGGAGAAGTCGCCATGTCCATTGTGTCTGACCCGGATGACCCCGAGTTCTTGGATCATACAATCAGAATGGTAGGACGTGTGACGCAAGCTATTGGGCGCCTTGGAACCGGAGATGTGCTGGGAATCAGGGGACCCTATGGTCGCGGTTGGCCATTGGACAGGGCTCGGGGCAAAGACGTGCTCATCGTGACGGGCGGACTCGGGTGCGCTCCCGTGGTGGGAGTCATCGAGTACATTTTCCGTCGGCGAGACTCCTACGGTGCCGTCACGATCCTTCACGGGGTGAAGGCCCCCCAGGATCTTCTGTATCGTGAGCGCTTCGATGTATGGCGAAGCCAGCCGAACACCGAGGTGTATCTATCCAGTGATCAGCCGACGAAGAGTTGGCAGTATCACGTGGGTGTGGTCACCGAACTGTTTGAGCAAGTCACCATCACGCCGGGCCGCACCATTGTCATGATGTGCGGTCCGGAGATCATGATGCGCGTGGGCATTCCGATTCTTGTTCGGCGCGGCATCTCGGAGACTGCAATCTTTCTCACTCTGGAGCGCCACATGGAGTGCGGAATCGGCCTCTGCGGTCACTGTCAAATGGGCCCGTATTTGATCTGTAAGGATGGACCTGTAATGAGATTCGATACGGTATCCGCGTGGTTGGGACGCCACGGTGTCTGACGGAAGGTAATTGGGCACATGGGTAAGTGGCTAACTCAAAGCACAATACGTGCTCGGCGGGCTATCTTTCGTAATTACGCAATTACCGAATTACCCAATGACGAACTGCTGAGATGAAGCGCAAGGCACGCGCCAGTAAGGCACCAGCATCTAAACGGCCACGCTTGGCCGTATTCAAGTTTGCGTCCTGCGACGGGTGCCAGCTCAGTGTCCTGAATCTGGAGGATGAGCTGCTGGCCCTCGACAAAGCCGTCGACATCGCCTTCTTTCCCGAGGCGTCAAGCCGTCTTGCGGAAGGCCCCTTCGATATCGCTTTGGTCGAGGGTTCCGTGTCCACGCCGCAGGATGCGCGGCGGATCACGCTTGTGCGGGAACAGGCGCGGTATCTCATCACGATCGGGGCCTGCGCGACGGCGGGCGGAATCCAGGCCCTTCGCAACTGGGGCGACGTGGAGGCGTTCAAGCAGGCGGTCTACCCCAGCACGGAGTACATCGCCAGCCTCAGTACCTCCACGCCAATTTCCGAGCACGTGCGCGTGGACTTCGAGCTGTGGGGATGCCCGATCGATAAGCATCAGTTGCTGGCCGTCATCACAGATCTCCTGGCGCATGTGCAGCCACGGCTTCCGACGTATAGCGTGTGCATGGAGTGCAAAAGAAGAGGCAATGTCTGCGTGATGGTGGCCAGAGCGATGCCCTGCCTGGGACCAGTGACGCGCACGGGCTGCGGGGCCATTTGTCCCGCCATGGGGCGAGATTGTTACGGGTGTTTTGGGCCTGCAGAGGGATTTGTGAGAAGACCGGGGTCTCCCCCTAACACAGGTTCGCTCGCGCGGCAATTTGGGCGTGAGCTCAATCTGATTCCAGTTGAGCTGGTCCGGCGCTTCCGTGGCATCAACGGGTACGTAAGCCCCTTCAGAAACGAGAGCGATGCCTGGGAGAAAAACTAAGACTAAAACGATCAGTGTTGGCATGATGGCGCGCGTCGAAGGCGAAGGAGCGCTCTCCATCACCGTCGCGGACGGTCACGTTCAAGACGTCCAGCTCCGCATCTTCGAGCCTCCTCGGTTTTTCGAGGCGTTTCTGCGCGGCCGGTCCTACGCGGAGGTGCCCGACATCGTGGCACGCATCTGCGGCATCTGTCCGGTTGCTTATCAAATGACCGCCGTCCACGCACTGGAGCAGGTCTTCGGCGTGCAGGTGGAGGGGACCCTGCGCGATCTGAGACGGTTGATCTACTGTGGTGAGTGGATCGAAAGTCACACGCTGCATGTCTACATGCTTCATGCGCCCGATTTCCTGGGATATGACAGCGGCATCGAGATGGCGAAAGATCATCAGCAGAGCGTGACGCGTGGTCTGCGTTTGAGAAAGGCTGGGAATCGATTGATCACGCTTCTCGGGGGGCGAGCCGTGCACCCAGTGTCGGTGAAAGTGGGAGGATTCTCCCGGGTGCCGACCCGGGGGGAGATGGCATCCCTGCGAGAGGATTTGCTCTGGGCGCGGGACGCGGCGGCGGAGACGGTGCGCTGGGTTGCGGGATTCGACTTTCCTCGCTTTGAGCAAGACTATATGTACGTTGCCCTGAGACCTCCCGGCGAATATCCCTTCAACGAAGGGCCGGTCTCGTCGAGCAGTGGCGTGGAGATACCGGCGAACGAGTTCGAGGCTCATTTCGTGGAGGTGCAGGTCCCATACTCGAACGCCTTGCAGTGCACCCTGAACGGGGCTTCGTACCTAGCCGGACCTTTGGCTCGCCTTCATTTGAACGCGGGCAACCTCTCGCCAATGGCGAAGCAGGTGCTGGCGGAAACCGGGCTCAGGCTCCCGCTCCGCAACCCGTTTCATGGCATTGTCGCCCGTGCCGTCGAGATTCTCTACGCCACCGAGGAAGCCCTCCGCCTCATCGAGCGGTATGACCCTCCACCCGAGCCCGCCGTGCCGTTTACGGTCCGCGCCGGCACGGGCATGGCCTGTACGGAAGCACCACGCGGAACGCTCTATCATCGCTACGTGGTCGGGGAGGATGGGACCGTGCTAGAAGCGAAGATCGTGCCGCCAACGTCGCAGAACCAGCGAAGGATGGAGGATGACCTCCGGGCGTTCGTGCCGCGCGTGCTCAATCTCAGCGAGAAGGAGGCCGCGGTGGGCTGTGAACGCGTCATCCGATGCTACGATCCATGCATTTCGTGTGCGACGCACTTTTTAAGGTTGGAGATTATCAACAAGTGATCGAAAGATCGTTCCAGGTCCCAGGTCTCAGGTCCCACGTCTAGATAACGCGAGCGGAATCGTTCTTTCTTTGACCTGGAACCTGGGACTTGGAACCTGGAACTTGGGACTCTGCCATGGCTGCGATCCGAATCATGGGCCTGGGCAATTCCTTTCGCGGCGACGACGCTGTGGGGTTGCACGTTGCAAGACGGGTGAAAGAAATGCTCGGCTCGGAGAGCGATGTTGTGGAGGCCGAGATGCTCGGCGTGGAGGCTCTGGAGCTCATGAAAGGGAAGGAACTCGTGATCCTGGTCGATGGTGCTCGCACAGGCGCGCCGGCTGGGACCGTCCGCAGATGGGATGTGAGCAGGAAGGCGCCGTCCCAGAACCCGTTTCCGCATTCGACCCATGCCATCAATGCCCTCGATGCCATCGAGCTGGCACGCACGCTGGGGGAACTTCCACACTGCGTCATCATGTACGGCATTGAGGTCGGGCAGGTCGAAGCGGGAGCCGCTCTCAGCCCTCCGGTGCGCCGGGCGGTGGAAGACGCAGCACGCGGGATCGTTCGCGAAGTCGGGGACCGGACCCATGCATGAAACGCAGCTACCGTCTCGGCTCGTACGCCCCCTGCGTGTCCGCAATCTTGTCCCTCATGGAGGAGCCCCAGGTCGATCTCCAAGACATCGGGGTTGAGGAAGCATGATCAGGCTTCGCGTCAACGTGCGCGGCGTTGTCCAAGGAGTCGGATTCCGTCCGGCCGCCCATCGGCTCGCCCTTCAAATGGGACTCGCAGGCTGGGTGACGAACACATCGGACGGCGCGATGGTCGAGGTCGAGGGAGCGGACTCGCACGTGCATGAGTATGTCGACCTTCTCGCCTCAAACCTGCCGAGCCAGGCCATCATTGGTGCCATGACGGCCAGGAAGGTCCCGGCCACCGGGGAGGACGAGTTTCGCATCCTGCCGAGCATCGAGCACGGTGCCAGGGACCTGGCCGTGCCACCGGATCTGGCGCCCTGTGACGCCTGCCAGCGTGAGCAGCGAGACCCGACGGACCGCCGGTTCGACTACCCGTTCATCGCCTGCAGCTTCTGCGGTCCGCGATACAGCGTGCTGACAGGCATTCCCTATGATCGCATGCGAACCACACTGGCTGACTTTCCACTGTGCGCCCCCTGCCTCCGCGAGTATGAAGATCCCGCCGATCGCCGATACCATGCGGAGTCCACCGCCTGTCCCGCCTGTGGGCCTCGGATCGCGCTCGTGAATGCGCGGGGGCAGACAATCGGTGACGCTGGGAGCGCCCTGCACGACGCGGCGGACCTGCTTCGACGCGGCGGCATTCTCGCCGTCAAGGCGTTGGGCGGATTTCAGTTGTGGGTCGACGCTCGAGACCGGATGTCGGTCGAGCGGCTGAGGGAGCGCAAGCATCGGCCGCACAAGCCCTTGGCGGTGCTGTTCGCGTCGCTGGATGCGGTTCGTGCCTGCTGCGAGGTTTCCGATCAGGCCGCCGCCTTGCTCGTCTCGCCTCAATCACCGATCGTGATTCTGCCGCGGCGGTCCGAGGCGGGCCTCGCGGCAGCCGTGGCTCCCGGAAACCCAACCATCGGCGCCATGCTGCCGTCAACACCGCTTCACTCCTTGATGACTAGCCTCCTGCAGTTCCCGGTCATCGCGACCAGCGGAAACCGCTCCGAGGAGCCGCTCGCGACCGACAATCAGGAGGCCCTGCGCCGGCTCGCCGGCATCGCTGATCTGTTCTTGATCCACGACCGTCCGATTGCGCGGCCGATCGACGACTCGGTCATGCGACTGTCTGACACGGGGCCGGTCATCCTCCGCAGGGCGCGCGGATATGTCCCGACCACGCTCCCTCTCGCCGAGAGCGTACGCGGAAGAGGCGCAGTCCCGCCAATCCTGGCGATCGGAGGACACCTCAAGAACACCGTCGGATTTTGTGACGGGGAGCGCGTCATCCTCAGTCAGCACCTCGGGGATCTGTCGACGGCCGAGGCGATCCGCGGCTTCAGACAGGCTGTTCGGGATTTGTCCCTCCTGCTCGAAAAGAGGCCGGCCTGCATCGCCTGCGACCTGCACCCGGAATATTATTCATCCGCCTTCGCCGCCGAGATGGCGCGGGAGTGGCAGCTTCCCCTCCTCAAGGTGCAGCACCATCATGCGCATGTGGCGTCCTGCATGGCGGAGCATGGCTTGACGGGCCGGGTGCTCGGGGTCGTGTGGGACGGGTCCGGCTACGGCCCGGACGGGACTCTTTGGGGCGGTGAGTTTCTCCTGGCCGATTATGGTGTTTGGGAGCGTCGGGCCCACCTCCTTCCGTTCAGGCTTCCCGGCGGGGAGCACGCAGTGCGCGATCCACGGCGCGCGGCGCTGTCTCTGCTGTTGCGGACCTTCGGAGACGATGCATTAGCCACAGCACGCAGACTCTGGCCCGAATGGGATCGGGAACCATCCCTGCTGTGCACGATGATCGACCGCGGTGTCCATACGCCGACGACCTCCAGCATGGGTCGTCTTTTCGACGCGGTCGCGTCGTTGACGGGACTCAGTGGCCCGTCGACCTTCGAAGGACAGGCGGCCATGGCGGTCGAGTTTGCGGCGGGGCGTTTCGCAGCGACGATGCGGGACCCCGACACGGATCTCACGGAATGCTATAACCTTCCGCTGCGTGTCGCCATGTGGCCGGGATCCCCCATGGTCGTCGATTGGAGACCCCTGGTCCAAGGGGTGCTTGCGGATCTCGAGCGTGGGCGTCAGCCGGATCGCATCGCCTATGGCTTTCACGTCGCCCTGGCGAATCTGGTGTCCCGCGTGGCTGTGGAGGCGGGTGTCGCCCGGGTCGTGCTGACCGGTGGTTGCTTTCAGAACATGTTGCTCACACGACTCACCCGGCAGAGACTCAGCGCGGCGGGTTTTGAGGTGTACACCCATGCACACATTCCGCCCAACGACGGAGGCCTGGCCCTGGGGCAGGTCATGGTGGCCGCCGCGCAAGGCGCGGCAGGCGCGGGGCCCGAGGCCAGTGGCAAGGGGTAAGAATCTCTTGAGATCATTTCTACCCCGAGCCACATGCCCCGGGCCACGTACCCCGGCGAGACTTTTATGTGCTTAGCCATTCCCGGTGAGGTGCTATCGATTGGTGACGATCC
>JBFGRM010000127.1:0-7346 GCA_041563675.1 Nitrospiraceae bacterium
CAGGCTGCTTCCGAGGAACAGCACGAGCATCCGCTGACCGGGCCGGCGCTCGCGGCTGACCCGCCGCAGTCCCTCCAGGTAGGTGGCTTCCATGCCGACGACGCTGACATCCTCGAGGACGCCGAGGTTTTGCTCGCAAATAGCCAGCGCGGAGGCCGACACGTCGATCGGGTAATAGGTCACCGGCTCCCGCTGCGCCAGGGCCTCCAAGACCCACCGCGTCTTCCGGCCGGTCCCACTCCCGAGCTCGGCGACGATGACCGGCGGCGACAGTCGCTCGATGATGCTGCCCGCGTGCTGGCGCAGGAGCCGCTCGCCTGCGCGCGTGAGCCCGTACTCGTGCAGCAGTGTGATCACGTCGAACAGCGCGGACCCGACCTCATCGTACAGATACTTGGAGGGCAGCTCTTTTTGCCCCGACTTGGTCAGACCCTGACGGACGGCTTGCGCGAACTCCTGCAGCTCGGGGCGGGCGTCAGTTTTCGACACAACGAAATCCGGCGTAGACATAGGGATAGCCTCTCCTGAACCAGTTGCGAAAGGAACGGCGGAGCAGGCGTGACGCCGTCTGCGCCGACCCGCCCTTCAGCACGAAATGCTCGCCGTCAAAGAATGGTTGTGAGTATCCGGGATAGAAGGAGTAGACCTGGAACCCGTCGAAGGGCTTGAACGGCGTCCCCGTCCATTCCCATCCATTGCCGACGAGCTGGGAGACACCGAACGCGCTGTCCCCATCCGGCGTCGCCGTGACGGGAACCGGGTCCCATCCGTGAAAATTGAAATTTCCCTTTTTCGGGTCGGGGGGCGCGTCGCCCCAGGGATACCGTCGCTCCTGTCCGGACGGGGTCCCATAGGCCGCCCGATGGAACTGGGCTTCGGTCGGGAGCGATTTTCCGGCCCAGCGTGCGTAGGCCCCGGCCTGCTCGAAGGTGACGTAGACCGGCCATTCCAAGGGCAGCGGAATGTCGCCGCCCATGCCCCTCCAGAACCATTGCTCGTCGTGCCGGACCCAGAAGGGCGGCACCGGTCCTCCATCCCGCACGAACTCCAGAAATTGACGGTTGGTGACCTTGTACTTGCTGACGCCGAACGCCGGAACGGGGACGGTGTGGGCCTCGCACTCGTTGTCCCAGCGAAACCCCTCGGTCCGGGGACGACCCAAGGTCGCGGTCCCCTCCGCCACGTCGATCATCCGGTGGGCCGGGGCCGGTCCCGCGGTCTCGAGCTTCATCGACGGCAGCAATTTTCGTTCGGGATCAAGCCGGTGCAAAATGTAGGAGAGCGTTTCGGCGTGCATGAGTCGATGCTCGATGGCCACATGCACCACCTGCTCCGGCAGCGTCTTCATGAGGGCGTCCAGCCGGCGCCGGACGTCGGCATTGTACCGGTGCACCTCCTCGACGAAGGGCCAGTCCGCCGCCTGATCGCGTGGCAATTGGCCCGGCGGCGGATCGATGCCGAAGGCAAAGAGCTGGTCGAGCGAGGTGTGGGACGAGTCCAGGCGCAAGGTGTTACGAGCGATCAGGTTCCAATCAAAGGCCTCGAGATGGCCGACATAGAAAATAAACCGGTGTCGCTCGGGAACGGGGCGCTCGTAGAGCGAGTCCGGCCTGATCATCGTAAAGAGCGCATCCGTGTACGCCCGGGCTCTCTGCAATTCCGCGGTCAACTGAGCATGGAACTCCGTCACAACAACACCTCGGTCAGAGAGGGGGTGGACGATCAGGCGAGACGTGGAGAAGGTCGCCTTCTACACCATGAGTTTCTGATCGATCAGAAAAGCCCTCACGGTTCGTATTGAGTGACCCACGAAGCGTCGATGATCTGAGAGAGTGGTGACTTCGTTCGTTACTATTGGATATACTCTATTTTGGAACAACGAGTAAAGGCAAATTCTAACGCAAATTCCGCATATGCACCCGCCCCCGAGAGGCCGAGGGGCGGGCTGATGCGGGTCACGGTATGCCACTGACATTCGCACTCTATCCCGGATGCGCGGCGAAGGGCGCGACGCCCGAGCTGTATCAATCCACGATGGCCGTGATCAAACGGCTCGACATCAACGTGGTCGAGCTGGAGGCGGCGTCGTGCTGCGGCGCGGGCGTCGTGGGCGAGGCCGACCCCGACGTGGCGCTGGCGCTCAATGCCCGGACCTTCGCCCAGGCCGAGCAACTGGGGCTGGACGTGATGACGATCTGCGGCACCTGCCAGGGCGTGATGGGCGCGGCCAACAAGCGCCTGAAGTCGGAGGCGGGGCTGCTCGACCGGATCAACCAGATCCTTGCCCGGGACGGCCTGACGTACGGCGGGCAGGTGCAGGTCAAGCACCTCTTGTGGATCGTCGTACGGGATCTCGGGCTGCATCGCTTGCGCCAAGAGCTCAAGGTGCCGTTCGACGACTTTCGCATCGCCCCGTTCTACGGCTGCTACATCCTGCGCCCGTCCTGGGACCTCGGGTTCGACGACCCCGAAAACCCGACCTCCTTGGAACGTGTCATTCGCGCCGTGGGCGGGGAGCCGGTCAGCTACGCCGGCCGGACCAAATGCTGCGGCTTTCCCGTGATCCTGGAAAAGGAGGCCATCGCGGTCGCCATGGCCGGCTCGAATATGAAGGAGGCCAAGGACGAGGGCGCCGATTTCATGGTGACCCCCTGTCCGCTCTGTCACATGAGCCTCGACATCTATCAGGACCGCGCGGGACGGGCCGTGAACGCCAGGCTGGACCTGCCCATTTTGCATCTGCCGCAGCTTCTCGGCTTGGCGATGGGCATTCCCGCCGGCGAGCTGGGCGTCTCCCGCCACGTGATCCCCGTCGACGCGATCGTGCGTGGCCTGAACAAACCGACATCCGAGCAGAAGACCGCTTGAGAAAGGGACGCCCGTGATGAAGGTCATCAAGTTGAGCGACCACGCGCAGTTCAATCCCGACAAGATGAAAAAGAACAACCTGTTCCAAACATCCCGCTTCTTTTGCGACGTGTACTGTTTCGAGCCGGGCCAGGAGCAGAAAGGGCATGTGCACGGCGACCAGGACAAGATTTACCTGGTGCTGGAGGGGCAGGGGCGATTCAAGGTTGGCGCGGAGGAGCAGGTGTTGGGCCCCGGCCAGGGCACGATGGCCCCCGCCGGCGAGGAGCACGGGGTCGTCAATCACACACAGGATCGGCTCAAAGTGCTCGTCTTCGTCGCGCCGAATCCCGCCTAAATTGTTTCGTCCTTCCTCCTGCGATCCCCCTCACCCTAGCCCTCTCCCCCGGTGGGGGAGAGGGGAATCACAACAGCTTCTTTGCCGCCTCGACGATCGCCCGCGCGCTGATGCCGTACCGATCCACGAGCTCGTCCGGCTTGCCGCTGTGAGGAATCTCCCGCACGGCCAGCTTGTGGACGCGCACACCCTCGCCCGCGACGGCGTTCAGGACGGCGTCGCCCAACCCGCCATGCGCGTAATGATCCTCGACCGTCAGGATCTTGCCGTTGGTCGCGCGCGCGCTCTCCAGCAGCGTCGCCCGATCGATCGGAACGATACTATAGAGATCGATGACACGGACGGGGGTCCCGGTCGACTGGAGCTGCTCCTGCGCCTTCAGCGCCTCGAAGAGCGTCACGCCGGCTGCGACGATGGTGAGCTGGTCCGACGGGCTTTGCCGCACCACTTTGGAGCCACCGATCGTAAAGGTCTCCTGGTTGCCGTACAGGATCGGCGTCTTCGGCCGGCCGGTGCGGATGTACACGAGACCGCGGTGGGCTGCCGCCACCTCGACCAAGCGGTACGCGCAGACGGCGTCGGACGGGTAGAGGACGACGACCCCCGGCTGCGCCGCCATCATGGCAATGTCCTCGAGCCCCATCTGCGACGGACCGTCCTCACCGATGCTCACGCCGACGTGCGAGCCCATCAGCTTGACGTTCGCTTGGCTGATCGCCGCCATGCGGATGAAATCGTAGGCCCGGGTCAGGAAGCAGGCGAAGGTCGCGGCAAAGGGAATCTTGCCGCGCGCGGCCAAGCCCACGGCGGCGCCGACCATGGCCTGCTCCGCGATAAAGCATTCCAGGAAGCGATCCGGGAACTGTTTGCCGAATTTATCTGTGAACGTGGAGTTCTTGACGTCGGCGTCCAGGCCGACGACGTTCGGGTTCGCTTCTCCCAACGCCGCGAGGGCGATACCAAAGGCCTCCCGCGTCGCCACCTGGGAATCCGTCTTGAAGCTCGGGGCGGCCATGGGCTTCGCCGGCTTCTCACCGTTCTTCGAGGCCTCCGGTCGACGGATATCGAGACGATCGGCCGTCTGCTTGAGCTGACGGGTCAGCTCCGCGATGGCCTTGTCCGCCTGCTCGCCCTTCTTGAGCGGCTTGCCGTGCCAGTCCGGGCTGTTCTCCACGGACGCGATCCCCTTGCCCTTCAACGTCCTCGCGAGGAGCACCGTCGGCTTGCCTCGCGTGAAGGCGGCCTCCTCGAAGGCGGTGAGTAACGCGGCCAGATCGTGGCCGTCCACGACGACCGTGTGCCAGCCGAACCCGGCCCATCGGGACCGGTAGGAATCCGTGTCGTGCTGCAGCATCGTCGGATCACTCTGTCCCAGACGGTTGATGTCGACGATCGCGCAGAGGTTGTCGAGCTTCAGATGCTGCGCGACCTCCGCCGCTTCCCAGTTCGACCCCTCGACCGACTCCCCGTCGCCCATCAGCACATAGGTGCGGGCCGGCGAACGGTCCAGGTGCTTGTCGCTCCAGGCCATCCCGACCCCGGCCGCGAGCCCCTGACCGAGCGAGCCGGTGGCGACGTCGACGAACTTCAGTCGGGGGGTCGGGTGACCTTCGAGGTCCGAGCCCAGTGTCCGCAGCTTGAGCAACTCCTGGCCGTCGAAGAGCCCCGCTTCGGCCCAGGCGGCGTAGAGGAGGGGAGCCGCATGGCCTTTGGAGAGAATGAAATGGTCATGGTTCGGCGCCTTGGGGTTCTTCGGGTCGTATCGCATGACCGCAAAGAACAGCGCCGCCACGATATCAGCGGCCGAGCAACAGCTCGTGGGATGTCCGCTGCCGGCTTCCGCCGTCGCGCGCACGCTTTCGATGCGGAGACGGGCTGCTTTGTTGGCGAGCGCGGAAATCAGGGCGTCTTGGGTGAGGGGTGCGGCCATGGAGTCAACTCCTTTTCTGGACTGTAATCTTTCATACAAGTCAGGTGACAGGCCAACACTGTTCTTGTAGCAAAGCAGCCGAGCGGGCGTCAATCGGGCAGAATCGGGGGAAAAAACGTTCCAGGTCCACGGATCACGTTACACACCACTGCTCGTTCCGTCATGCCTGCGCAAGCGGGCATCCATCTTTCTTTAGCGACGCCTGGATTCCTGCCTTCGCAGGAATGACGTCAACCAGAGCAACCAGCGGTGGAACTTGGTACGATTTTCTCCCGCTATGGCGAGCTGATGTGAAACATCCTTCCCCAGCGAATCCGATCCCACAGACGTTCGTGAGCCCAGTAGAGGAAAATCTTCGACACCGCTTCGCTGGAGCCGACCCCCATGGCGATCAACAGGCTCCCCGTGAACAAGAAGGTCAGGGTCCCCGTGACCAGGGTGGCCATCACTCTCCAACTGATGGCCTTGACGACACTCCGCGCATGCGTATCCATGTCGAGCTCCTCATCTCGCCGGCTTGAGCCCCGGCGCCATGCGGCGCCGGCCTGTCGGCTTTTTCCGGGTAAAGTCTTTGAGCGTGTAATGATCGAGGACGCCGGCGATGGCGTTCCGCACATCCCTCATGGCGTCCCGCAGGGGACAGAAGGCGCGTCGGGCATAGGGACAGTCGCGGCATTTCTGATACGCCGTCTGGCTCACACAGCCGATCGGGGCGAGGGGCCCATCCAAAATCCGGATCACGTCGCCGACGGTGATCCGCTGCGGCGGCTTGATGAGCGTATAGCCGCCCCGGCTCCCGCGCTGGCTGGCCAGCAAACCCGCCCCCTTCAGCCTCAGGAGGATCTGTTCGAGAAACTCGATGGGGATGCGTTGCTTCCGGGCGATCTCGTGGCGCTGCAGGGGAGCCCGCCCATACTGCGCCGTCAGCTCGATGAGGGCGCGCAACCCGTACTCGCCTTTCTTGGACAGCTTCACGATCGATCCCTATTGTTAAGTTAGTTAGTCAACTTGCATGACATTAGCGAAGGCCGAAGCCAAAGTCAACCACCAGACGGCGAAAAAGGCCGTCCATCCTGCATTTGAGGCCGCGTGAGGATGCGAGCCGGTCCGCTGCTGCATGCGCGACATCCGCCGCCGTTCACCTTGACAGTGGGGGTGTTTCTTGTTAGGTTTGCCCCTCTTTTTCGTGCGTCACTGGCCCGAAACGGGTTCATGCTGACCTGCCGGCGGGTCCCGAGCACAGGCTCTCCATCCACTGTAGGGACAAGCTGTGACCTTCCAGGAATTGATCCTCGCCTTGCACCGCTTCTGGGCCGATCAAGGCTGTGTGATTCACCAGCCCTATGACCTGGAAGTGGGGGCCGGCACCTTTCATCCGGCCACGTTCCTCCGTGCTCTCGGTCCCGAGCCCTGGCGGGCCGCCTATCCGCAACCTTCGCGCCGTCCCACCGACGGCCGGTACGGCGACAATCCCAACCGGCTCCAGCATTACTACCAGTACCAAGTCGTCCTGAAGCCCTCTCCCGACGACATTCAGAACCTCTATCTCGCCAGCCTGGCCCGACTCGGCATCAAGCCCGGTGAGCACGACATTCGATTCGTGCAGGACGACTGGGAATCCCCGACCTTGGGCGCCTGGGGGCTGGGGTGGGAGGTGCAGTTGGACGGGATGGAGATCACGCAGTTTACGTATTTCCAGGAAGTCGGCGGCGTCGAGCTCGATCCGATCACCGTGGAGCTGACCTACGGCACGGAGCGCATTGCCATGTATCTCCAGCAGGTCGACAACGTCTACGACCTCGCGTGGACGGACTCCCTGACGTACGGCGACATCCACCACGAAACCGAGGTGCAGTTCTCACGGTACAACTTCGAGCAGGCCGACGTGGCGATGCTGTCGTCCACGTTTCAGGCGTTCGAGGGGGAAGCCAAAAAACTGGCCGGCCAGGGCCTGCCGCTGCCCGCGTACGACTACTGCATGAAGTGCTCGCACCTCTTCAATCTGCTGGACGCTCGCGGCGCGATCAGCGTCGCGGAGCGAACCGCCTACATCGCGCGGGTGCGCGCCCTCGCCCGACAGTGCGCCGAGGGCTACGTCGAGCAACGCGCGGCGATGCAGCATCCCTTGCTCACCCGTTCCGCCCGCGCCGGGGGCCGGAGCCGGGCGGGCCAGGCCGGCTCCGCGCGGCGGTGAGGCTGTCACCCGATGGG
>JBFGRM010000128.1:0-7315 GCA_041563675.1 Nitrospiraceae bacterium
CGGCCAGAATTTCTTCGTATCGTCGGTTCCGCTCCTGCCAGCGATCGACCACGGACGTCCAATCGACATCGGTATTCAGCCCCCGCCGAGGCGCGACGGTTTTCACGGCCTCTCGAGCGGGGGCGGTCGTGAAGACGGTCTTCAGCATCGGCTCAGCCGCCGGACCCTCCTCGCCCCGGTCACTGATGACCGGACAACCCGCTTCGTCGAGCAGCTCGAGAAATGATTCCGCTGGACGTTTCAAAGGAAGCCCGCCGAACATCACGAGCCGCTCCTTCGCGCGAGTCATGCCGACGTAGAGCACGCGTCGGCGCTCCGCCGCCTCCCGGATTCTGCTCTTCTGACCCACCAACAGAGCCCCGAGATTGCACCGGCCGGCCAGCGAGACCCCGAGCACCCCGCTGGACCAGTCGGCGGTGACGGATCGCCGGAAGGCCCCGCTCCCGCCGCCCTGGTGCAGCCCGGGGAGGACGACCACAGGAAACTCCAGACCCTTCGCCTTATGAATGGTGAGGACCTGCACGGCGTCCAGCGAGGCCTCGCCCAGGGCGCCCTCGCCTTCATCCGGCTCCTCGCTGATCCGCTGTGCCATGAGCTCCACGAATCCGGTCAGCGTGAGATGCGGCCGGTCCGCCACCTGCGAAGCGAGCTGACGCACCTTGTGCACGTTCGCGAGGGCTTGCTCGCCGTGGAGTGAGCCGGCCGCCAGCTCGCGCACCGGGAGCACCTCGAAAACCAGGGCCACGGCCTCGGGCAGGGGCCTCCGGTGCACGACTCGCGACAGGCCGCGCAAGTGTGCGTACAGCCGCCGGACCAGCCCGGCCGACGGGTTGTCCCATCCCTCGAGCCGCTCCGCCAGCCGGCAATCGAGCGCGTCCCGGCCCGCAAGCTCGTAGATCTCGCGATCACTCAAGCCGCCAAGCGGGGATCGCAGGACCCCGACCATGGCGATCGCGTCGCAGGGGTTCTCGATGACCCGAAGGACGTTGAGAAGATCGATGACCTCCTGGCGTCGGTAGAAGTGCTTTTCCCCCTCCGTCACGTAGGGGATGTCGTGACGCCGCAGGGCTTCCAGGTAGTGCTGCGCCTGCGTCAGCTTGCGAAACAGGATGCCGACGTGCCCCGGCCTCAGCGGTCCACGGCGCCCCTGCTCGTCCACCAGCGCCTCTCCATCCCGCAGCTCCTGCTCCAGCCACGTCGCCAGCGCCTCGGCCTCGGCGCGCGTCGCCGCCGCCGTGTCGAAGTCCTCGTCCTCGGGCCGGCCCACCACCAGCCGTCGCTCGACGCCCGGCGTGCGCACGTGCTCGGGGCGATCGGGCCGCGGTTGCAAATGGACATTGCCGGGCTGGACATGCTCCTCGGCACGAAGCAGCACGTCGAAGATCGGATTGACGACCTGGAGCACCGCGGGGCTGCTGCGAAAGTTGGTCACGAGATCGCGCACCGTCCCGCCCGACTCCTGAATTTTCGCCACGACGCGATGAAACGCCTCGATGTCCGCGCGCCGGAAGGCATAGATGGATTGTTTCGGATCGCCCACGATGAACAGCTTGCCCGGGTCCAGATCGATTTCGGACCAGGAACGGCCGTATCGCCCGGCACGCTCGGCCAGATACAGGACGATCTCGTATTGCACCGGATCCGTGTCCTGAAACTCGTCGATGAGAATCGACTTATAGGCGTGCTTCAGGCGTTCCCGTACGCGAGGGTGCTCGCGGAGCAGCCGTCGGGCTCTTGCCAGCAAGCCGTCGAACGAGATCCACCCCTGGGCCAGAAAGGTCTCGCGTACTCGACCGACCAGCGGCGCCAGCAGGTCGACGACGTCTCGCAACAGCTCGTTGTCGACCTCGAACATCTGGCGTGCCACCCTGATCATCGCCCGTGCCTCTGCGTACTCCCCAAGCGTCCAGTCCCCGGGTCGGGCCGGGACCTGCCGCGCCAGGTCTTCGCGTACAGCCGGATCGATCAACGACACCCCGGCGAGGCCCTCCGCGGCCACGCGCGCGAGCAGGGAGACTGCGTGCGCAAGCCTGGTTTCCAGTTTCCTGGGTTTGGGTCCGGAATGGGAGGCCAACAGGGCCGCCCCTCTTGCGCGTTGTGCCTCCACCCAGTCGCGCTGCCCCCCTTGCGCTGGACCGACACCATCACCCTGGGCCAACTGGCCGCGCAACTCCTCCACCGAGACGAGCTCGCTGCAGAGGGCCCGCGCGAAGTCCCGGAGCTGCGCGAGGCTGACGATCCGAAGGACGCGGCGCCAGCGCGCCTGGTCGCTCCCCTCGGGGGCAAGCTCTCTATAGATCCAGGTTTCCCACTGGACACGAAAATGCTCGTCGAACCGGTCCCCCTCGTCTTCCCGAAACGCGGGATCCACTCCGCTCTCGATCGGATGCAGGCGCAACAGGTGACCGGCGAAGCTGTGAAGCGTGCCGATCTGCGCCTTCTCCACATCCCGCAGGGCGGCCTCGCCCCGCTCGGCGATCTGCGCTGACGAGAGCCTGTAGCGGTCGCGCAGCTCCACCACGGCCGCCTGCCCCTGCTCCCCGCCCGCCTGCCCGTCCCGCGCCGCCTGGACGAGCCCATGCAACCGCTCGCGCAGCCGCACCTTCATTTCCGTGGCCGCCTTCTTCGTAAACGTGAGTGCGAGCAGCTCGGTGATGGCGAGCGGATGCGGCTCGCGCAGGAGCGCGTTGATCAGCCGATTGACGAGCAGTGTCGTCTTTCCCGTCCCCGCCCCGGCCAGCACCACGACGTTCCGATCGAACGTCGTTTCGGCAAAGGTCCGCGCGTCTGCGTCAGGTATCACGGTCGGCTGTCGCATGAATCGCCTTCTGTTTTCGCGTCTGTCGCAGCGACCGGGCGGGCGCCGCCGCGTTAGCACGCAGCCATGTCGGATCGTGCGCGCGTCGGCAGACAGCCGAGAAGGTGCACGAGTCGCAGTAGCTCTCCTCCCACCCGTCGTCGGGAAGAATGAAGAATCGGCCCTCGCGGATCCCATCGAGAATCAGGCGCAGCGTCCGCTTGAGCTGGGCACCCGTTTCGCCGTTCCACATCGACGCATCGAGCGTGGCCCGCTGCACGACGGTCTCGCTTCGCGCCACCACATAGAGGAAGTCAACTTGCCCGGCGCAGGCCGCCTCGTGCGGTGTCCCTTTCGCGCCCCCGGCGACGGGTTCGAGATCGATCCGAGCATACAACGGAGGCTGCAGGCGCAACCCGCGCACGGCGCTCGTGAGCAGATCGCTGTCCCGCCGCTTGAGATCGCGGCCGTGCCTGTACTTGTAATCCACCACACGAAGCGCGGGCGGCTTCTCACGCCGATCCACACGGTCCAGACGTCCGTGGACGATCACCCCCTCGGCGGGATCCTCGAAGAGGTCCAGCCGGCCCCTCCCCTCCGCCTCGAAGGCGACGGGACGGAGACCCGTCCGGCGAAGGTCCTGCTCATCCGCCCGCACGACGTGCATGACCAGCTCACGGATCCGCTCCCGCGTCATCAGCCACACGAGCGGGAGCCCGGTGCCGTGATGGCGAGCATAGGCCTCGAACTCCTCGGCCGCGGCCGACTCGATGAGCTGCCCGAGCGTCTCATTGGAAATGTGCTCCGCCGGCCACCCTCGATCGCACAGCACCGGGTAGCACGAGCGCAGGACCGCGTGCATCAGGGAACCCCAGGCCTGGCCGGGCAGCTCGTCGGGCACCTCCCCTCGCAGATCTTCCAGACGCAGGACCTGGGCGCCGAAGTATTGAAACGGACACCTCGCGTATTGCTCCAGGGAAGTGGGCGCGACGCCCCGTGTCTGCACTCGGTCCCAATGACGATCCAGCCGTCCGGTCAGTCCGTCGTGCTCCCCGGCCTGCGCGGGCGCCGTTTCGAGTCGACGCATGGCGTGCCAGCCATGTCGAAACAAGCTTCCGTCCCGTCCCGCCGCCTCCAGCAAGGTCGACGGATCTTCGTTCCTGAGAACGGCTCGCAGCGTGAGCTCCACTGCCGACGCATGAAGAGGGGTGCAAAAGGGCACCGTGTCGCGCTCGGTCAGACGTCTGGGGACCCGCACCTCCGCGGCACGAGCGTCCAGGATCTCCGCGAGGTAGGGCGAAGGCGCCACGGTGAGCCCCTCCTCGTCGGCACGCTGGTACAGGAGGCACAGCCGGTGGCGTGCGGCCTGCGTCAACAGCGTGAAAAGCAAATGCTCCTCCTCGTAGGCGTTCAGTTTCTCATCGATTTTGTACCCCAGTGTCTCACCAAGTTGACGGCGATGACGATCGCGCAGGAACGGGTCTTCCTGGATCGCACGCGGGAAGACGCCATCGTTCAGACCCATGATGATGAGCCCGTCGAAGCGCAGACCGCGCGCCGTCATGGCATCGAGGACCTGGACACCCGCGCAGTCGTGCTCCATGACCGGCACCCGGGCCTCCTCGAGCGCGCGCGTCAGCGCAGCGAACCAGGTTGCATAGGATACGCGCTCCTCCAGCACGTCCAGCCGACGCAGGCACGCCAGGGCTTCCTCGATGGTCGCGCCGACGACCAGACCTCGCAGGTCGGACACCTCGTTGGCTTTTGCGAGGCCCGGCACCCGCAGATGGCGCATAGCCAGAGCCACGAACGCATCGGTCAGCTCCGCATACGTGCCTGCTTGGGGAAGGGCACGCACATCGGTGAGCAGGCCGCTCACGATTCCCCACAGGACGCGGATCTGGCGAGGCGGGACCCTGACTCCCCGGGACGACCGATCCCCGGGCTCCTCGCTCTCGTCCCCCAATCCGACCTCACCAACCTCCGCCAGCCTGTGCCAATCGCCCTCGCCGCGAATGATCCCCAGCCTGCGCACGGCGAGCCGCCACAGGTCGGGCCGTGGCCCGCCCTCCTTTCGATCATCCTCGGGCGCGCGAAATACGGAGGTCACGACGTCGAGCACGGCCTCGCGGGCGAAATCCTGGACTGGCAAGGCGGCCAGCCGCAGCAGCACCTTGACGGCCGGCTCCCACAGCAGCGGCGACGCTCCCGAACAGGTGAACGGGATGCGATGACCGTCGAACACGCGACGGAGCGCACCCACATAGGGATCGAGGCTTCGGGCCACCACGCCGATTTGGTCGAACCGATATCCGTGGGTCTCGGTCAGCGACAGGACCTGCATCGCGGCGGCCTCGAGCTCGCCTTCTGCTCCCACGGCGCTGAGAACCTGCACGTGCTCGGCGTCGGGGCGACCGCCTGGGGGCTCACGGGGCTTGGCCATCTGCCGAACCTGCTCCGCGGGCGCGACCAGAGGATTCACGTGGCGCTCGTAGAACCGGCGTGCGAAGCCGAAGACCGGCCCCTCCTGGAGCGGAAAAAAGAGCGTGACGGGGACATGCCCCACGACCATCTCGAACAACGCGAGCTGGACCTGCGTCAAATCGTAGAAGCCGTAATAATAGGTCTGCCCGATGGTCTTCAAAAATTCGGAATGCGGTACCCACGGGAGGACCGCCGGCACGAGATCGTCGGCAAGGCCCACCGCCAAGCTGCGGCAGACCTCGCTCGAGGCGGCGTGGAGATGAAAGAGTGCGCTGAGCTCCGGTTCGTCCTCCTGCGGAAAGACGCCTTCCGCCAGTGCCCGTCCGGCCACGAGCGGGTCGACATCCGCCTCTCGCAGGTCGCGAATCGTCCGCCACAGCACGGACCACGTCCCGATCCCCACGGTCGCGGCCCGCAGGGGGTGGACAGGGTCCAATTTCTGCGTCGCCAGGCGCCCGATCAGGTGCTCGAGGACGAGCTCGGGAAGAAGCTCGATCGGTCTGAACGACACGGGCGGATCGAGGGCCTCGCGGTGCTCCTCATACAAGCGCAGCGCGAGCTGGTGGAACGTGAGCAGGTGGACGTTGAGGAGGGCTTGACCGCCGGCGACCAGGCGTCGCCTGAGGTGGGTCACAAGGCTGGCCGAGGGGACGACGAGCGTCAGCGGCGCCAGGGCGTCCGCGGCCTTGCGGCGATGGACGTCCTCGAGCAGCGCCTGTTCCAAATCCGGATGGAACCGACCGGTGACGACGCGCAGCATCTAGAATGAGTGAACTGGGCGCGGGGCAAGAGGCGAGTGGTCAGAGCCACTTGGTGTGACTGGGAATTCAGGATCCGCACGGACCGCTCGCCGCTCGCCCCGAGCCCCGTGCCGTGCCTGTTTCAGCCAGTTTCCGGACCGAGTAACTCTCCGTTGCAGTCCACACAGGCCCAATCCCCGTCGATGAAGGACATGGGCTCCGCGCAAACCGGGCACTCCGGCGGAGGTCCTTTATCGATCGCGGGGAGCGGAGGGAGCTCGAAATCCTCTTCTTCTTGTTCCATGGGTTCCCTCTCGCTCGTCAGGGTGATCTGGGGGCCAGGGCCTTCTCCGCACTCTGCCGGCTCGGCACACCGATAAAGGTCAGACGGCCGTTGATGATCGTCGCGGGCACGGCGCGAACCGAGTGCCGTTCCGCCAGCTCTTGGCCGTCGGGCGAGCTGATGTCCACTTCCCGGTAGCTGAAGCTGTATTTGACCCGCAGCTGCTTGAAGAGCTGCTTGGCGGAGGGGCAGGCGCTACACGAAGACGAGTACAGTAACGTGACATTCGGCATTCGGCATCCCTCACTGCGTGAAAGTGACGCAGTCTACCACCCGGGCCAACCAGCCGCAAGGCCGACGCGGGGCCACCATGTCCCATGCCCTCGGTCGAGATTCAATATTTTCCCTTAAAAGATCAATCTGTTTGACGATTGCCTCGGCCGGGGCTATGTTCGATGAGACGCGCCGAGGCTCGAACGACCTTCGCGCCGCAGCATCCTGAAGAAACGACAGCCGCATGGATCAACAGAACATCACGCCTCCCCGCATGTCCTCCGGCTCGCTCGATGAGGTGCGCTATCGCGCGAAGCTGCGCCAACTGGAGAGCGAGCAGAATCTCTTCGTGGGTGCCCTGGCGGGCGGCCTCGCCGCCATGATCGGGGCGGTGGCCTGGGCCATGATCACCGTCGCCACATCGTATCAAATCGGGTGGATGGCGGTGGGGGTGGGTTTTCTGGTCGGGTACGCGGTTCGAATGCTCGGGAAGGGCATCGTGCCGCTCTACGGCGTGGTGGCCGCCGGGCTCGCCCTTGTGGGTTGCCTGGCCGGGAACATCCTCACCACCTGCATCCTCTACAGCCGTCAGGAGGCGATTCCCCTCAGCGAGGTGCTGCTGAAACTGGACCCGGCGGTCGTCTCAGACCTCCTCCTAGCCACATGGCAACCGATGGATTTCCTGTTCTACGGGCTCGCCATTTACATGGCCTACCAGTATGGCTTCAACCGTCCGTC
>JBFGRM010000129.1:0-7273 GCA_041563675.1 Nitrospiraceae bacterium
ATCATGGCGAGGAGCAGGTACAGCAGGTTGTTTCCGGTGTTGATCGCGGCGAGACCGATGGCAACCGCCAGCAGGACGAAGCGGGTTCCTTCGTGCGTCAGACTGATCGAGCGGCCGCGATAGACCCAGCGGAAGAATCGTCGGATGGGGCTGACGCGCATAACACAAAATCACATGGGCGCGGGGCGCGTGGCAGACGGCGCGGGATTGAATCCATCGAATTCCGCCGCTAGCCTCGTGCCCCTTGCCACGAGCCCTTTCTGAGCTTTCTTAGATTGGGACCGGAACCGATTCGAGAATACTCCGTATGATCTGCTCGGCTTCCTCGAAACGGCGTCCGCGTGAGCCGCGCGAGAGGTTCAAGGTCACGCGATGGGGAAGCACGATCGGGGCGAGCTCTTTGATGTCGTCGGGGAGGCAGTAGTCACGGTTCCGGACCAGGGCGAGCGCCTTGGCCGCCCGGGAGAGCGACGTGGCGCCCCGCGGGCTGACGCCGAGGGACAAGAGGTCGTTGTGCCGGGTCTCGGCGACGATGGACAGCACATAATCCAGCAGGCTTTCATCGAGTCGCACCTTCTCCACCCGGTCCTGCAGATCCAGCACCTCCTGGGCCGAGATCACGGCGCCGAGCTCGTCGGTCGGATGCAAGGACTGCTGTCGATCCAGAATCTCCCGCTCGGCCTCCCGATCCGGGTAGCCGATCCGAATGCGCATCAGAAACCGGTCCAGTTGCGATTCGGGCAAGGGGAAGGTGCCGTGGTGCTCGGAGGGATTCTGGGTTGCGATCACCATGAAGGGCTGGGGAAGCGTGTGAGTCAGATTGTCCATGGACACCTGCGCTTCGCTCATCGCCTCGAGCAGACTGCTTTGCGTCTTGGGCGTCGTGCGGTTGATCTCGTCCGCCAGCACGATATTCGAGAAGATCGGGCCGGGCATGAACTCGAAGGCTTGCTTTTGTCGATTGAAGATCGAGATCCCGACGATGTCCGAGGGAAGCAGGTCGCTGGTGAATTGAATCCGCCTGAAGGAGCAATCGATGGAGCGCGCGAGCGCATGAGCCAGCGTAGTTTTACCTACCCCTGGCACGTCCTCGATGAGCAGGTGGCCGCGGGCCAACAAGCACACGACGGCGAGCTCAATGACCTCGTTCTTGCCCTTGATGACCCGCTCGACGTTATCGATGACTGAGGAAACTTTCGCTTTATTTTCCATGCCTTATGAGCGTATATCGCATGAGTGCCGGGGTGGTGGAAGCGCTTCAAAAGCTTAGCAGACGACCTCCGGAGCGTCAATTTTCAATACCTTACGCAGGGTTGGGCAGGTGCCTTGATGCGGCCGTACAGGAAGGACGCGTCATCGCAGCGGCCGAGACGTTACGGGCGTGGTCAGTCCGAATCGGGGACGAGGACAAGGAACCACGGCGGGGCTTCCTCGGGCATGCTCTTGTACAATTCGGCCGTGCTGCCTGAGGGGATGCCGGACAGCTCCGCGCCGCGCCGAATCTCGACATACCGGAAGCGAAACACGGGCTTGAGATGGCGCCCGGGGGGCAGGACCCGGGGGATCTCCTGGCGCAGCTCCGCGAGGGTGGCCAGGTCGAGTCGCTCCCCGAGCGGAAGCCGGGACAACTGCCCATAGAGGGTGCCGAACACCTCGGGAACGACATCCGGCGTGAGCAGGCGGTCGCGAGGCCGAACCCGCTCGTCGGCGAGCAATTGCGCGAGCAGCTCCCAAAAGACCTCGGTATCGACCGCCGCGAGCAGGCAGACGTCCGCCCGGCGCGCCATCAGGTCCAGGAGCGCGAGGGGGCCCCGGACATCGAATTTCCAGGGCGGAAAGATGAGCGCTCGCCCGCGATGCACGACTTCCAGCGCCTCTTCCCCTTCGATGCGGACCTTGCGAAAGTGACCCTTGGTCTCTGCGAGGTGGGCGGCGATGACGGTGGGGGACAGCCGCGTCGGCTCGTAGGCGAAGGTCGGCGTCGCCGGCGCGTTACAGACCGTGATCGTGTAGTGGCTCCGGCAGCCCTTCAGCGAGTCCAGCGCGAACATGTCCTGCCCCGGCCAGAATCGGAACGAGAGATCGGGCGTTGCGTCCCGCAGTCGCGCCAGGCGTTCCGGATCGGCATGGAGCCGGCTTCCCCAACGGGAGTTGGGGCTCAGCCGTTCGATGCAGTGGACCGTCAGCGGCCCATCGCCCTGTCGCGCGTCGGCCGCATGGCGCTCGACGAGGTCCGCGGCGAAGGAGAGATCGCCTGCCCCGAGATCCAGGACGGAGGGGGACCGGACATGCAGGAGCAGGTCGTAGGGATTGGCGAAGCGGCGAACGAGGTCCTCGATATCCGACCCTGGCATTCTCGAGTCGCGCTCCGCATCATTCCGGGCGGAAAGGATTCCGAAGTGGACGCTGAGGGCGCGGATGGCCTTGCTGAGGGGGAGGCCGGTGAGCGCTTTGAGTCGTTCGTCCTCTCCGGTCCCCCGGGTACGGAGAGCCTCGTCATCAAGGCAGGCGAGCAGTTCCTCGCGGAGGGGGTCGGCGAGGCTCGACGTGCGGATCGCCTCGGCCAATCGCTGGATCGTCTCTGGCAGCCGCGCCCGGGCAACCAGCCGGGTTGACTCTTCCCAGGCCTCGTGGTCGGCTTCTCGCGAACGCTTGACGCCTCGGCGAAACTCGAGAAGGAGGCGGGGATCAAGTCCCATGGGCGACGGACGGGTCGAGGATCAGACGGTGCATGCCCTGCCACAATGCCTGCCACTTCCCCATGGCCAGGAGCGCGGCGGTGCGGATCTGATCGCGGTGCGAATCCAGGGCCGCGTAACCGGCAAGCGCGTGGCGCAGCCAGTCTCCGTGCTGCAGTTCCTCAAAGAGATGGGTTTCAAAGAATTTAATGTCCTCCAGAGCGAGGTCGCCGAACGTCAGGAGCCCGCTATAAAGGTACCGATACATGAGCCCGGCCGTGGTCTCGATCCCGAAGGAGGCACCGAGGGCCACCGGGAGCTCGCCGCGCAGAAATAGCTCTCCAACCGTGTCGATGTAGTCCTGTGCTTCGGGGCAGAGGCGCTCGGACGCGAGGCTGGCGCGATCGACACCCAGACGGTCGCACAGGTGCAGCATTTGGGCGGAGTGGACGCGCTCGGCGACGCCCTGGCCGTACTCTGAATGGAGCACCCGCATCAGCTCCAGGCCGATGGCCTCGTCCTTGTCCGAGACGTTGTAGAGCAGGCCGATGAGGATCTTGCGAAACTGGATCCCAAAGACGTACCACTGCCGGACGAACCGGGTCAGCTGCTCCCTGGTGACACCCCGTTGGAAGGCGAGAAAGAACGGGTTGGACTGGACGGGCAGGGCGCGCAGCTCGCGTTCGAGCTCGTTGAGATATTCCAGCGAGGAAAGTCTGCTCGTGGTCCGTGCCATACGCGCTCCCGGCGCTGGTCGTGCAGCGCCTTGCAGAATAGCGGTCACTGTCCACAGGCGTCAAGGTCGCGACGGGACGCGGCGGTTTCTAGTATGATGCCCGCAGGCATCTCAACACGGAGGAGGCGGCATTGAATCAGCTCCAGCGATGTTATCAGGCGGGGCTGGCGATCCTGTTCGTGATCGCCACCGGCATCGGCTGCTCACATCAGGTCCAGGCGACGCCGTCGAGCCCCGATGCCCGCGTGACCACCCAGGCGGTTGTGGCCGAGTGGGCGATTATTCATGTTGAGTCACAGCAGGCGGTGGCGTTCGATACGCTCATGGACCGGCTCGCCAAGGCGGATGTGGTCTACCTGGGTGAGGAGCATCACAACCGCCATCACATTGACGCAGCCAAGAAGGTGCTCGAGGGACTCGTGGCTCGCGGAAGACAGCCTGTCCTGGCGATCGAGATGTTCGGCTGGGATGGGCAGGAGGCGCTGACGCGGTACGTGACCGACGGACAGCTCGATCGGGAGCGCTTTCTGCAGGAGTCGAAGTGGACCCAGAATTGGGGCGGGGATTTTGCGGACTACGAGCCGCTCATTGAAGTCGCTCGTCACCGACATCTCCCGGTCCTTGCCATGAACCCCCCGCGATCGCTCGTGCGCAAGGTCGCACGGCAGGGCCTCTCACGGGCGTTGGAGGATCCGGGCATGGCACGCTGGGGCATGCGGGACGAACCCGTGGTGGATGACCCCGCCTATCGAACCATGATCATGCGCCAGCTACGGCAGTGCCATGGCGGGATGCCGGATGCGGCCTACGAACGTATCTACGAAGCGTCGATGTTCCGGGACGAGGGCATGGCCAAGACGGTCGTGTCGCGCCTGGAGGCGTTGAAGGAGAGCGCCGGTCCCATCGTCAGCTACACGGGCGGCGGGCACGTTCAGCATCGGTCACCGGTGCCGGATCGGGTTGCTCGGCGCAGCGACAGGCCGATAGGCCAGATCACCCTTTATATGCAGTCCCTGGAGCCTGAACGTCCCGAATACGTCGAGGACCTTTTGCGCGAGCACATCGCCGACTTCGTCTGGCTGACCCCAATCGGAGACCATGGACCTCCGATCAGGTGCGGACAATAAGAAAAGGCCACGGGTACGGGGTCGTCATTGGCGTGGAAGGACACGGGGCGAGGGGGAAGAGTTACGTGATCCGTGAGGGATGGCTCGGGGCTTGCGATCCGCCGGTCGGCAACTTCATACTGTCGAATCACTGTTCGCCGTCCCTTGCCTCGCGCCCCGCGCCGCGAGCCCGAACAATCAGGAGGAACCATGGCCGATGAAGCGAGAATTGCCCAGAAAGGTCCCTATGTCATGGAGGTGGGGCCGGGGACCGTGTACTGGTGCCGCTGTGGGCGGTCCAAGACCCAGCCGTTCTGCGACGGATCACACACCGGCACCGACTTTGCGCCGATCGAAGTGCATTTCGAGGAAAAGAAGCAGGTCGCGTTTTGCGGATGCAAGCAGACGAAAAAGCCACCCTTCTGCGATGGGACACACTCGTCACTCTAAAGAACAGGCAAAGGGGCGAGAGGCTCGGGGCAAGGGGTCGTGACATCGAAGCCGGTTCTTCTTTAATAGCCTGACACGTCTAGGGCATGGTTCTCCTTTTTACCGATGGCGCTGCTCACGCTGGATCCCGCCGCGTGCCGGTTCCCCCTCTACAGTGAGGAGTGCCGCCGACTCAGCGACGCCGACCCCGTGATGGCGTCGCTCATCAAACGGATCGGCGTCTGCCATCTCCGCCCGCGCGGGGACTATTTCGCCACGCTCTGTGACTCCGTTATTTCGCAGCAGCTCTCACCGGCGGCGGCCGCGACCATTTATGAGCGATTCATTCGTCTGTACGCTGCACGACGGCCGACTCCCCGGGCTGTTGCCAGGACCCGCATGGCGCGGCTGCGGGCGGTCGGGTTGTCGCCCCAAAAGGCCGCGTACGTTCAGCACCTGGCGCTGGGCTTTTTAAAGGGAACAATTAGACCGAGGCGCTTTGCGCATCAAGACAACGACGCCATCATCGAAACGCTTTCGTCGATTCATGGGATCGGGCGGTGGACCGCAGAGATGTTCCTCATTTTTGCCCTGAATCGGCTGGATGTCCTTCCGGTCGGTGATCTGGGGATTCAGAAGGCCGTGAAGCGTTGGTACATGCTCAGACACCTCCCCGGCCCAGACAAACTGCGCGCTGTCGGCAGACGCTGGGCTCCGCACGAGACGCTTGCCTGTTGGTATCTCTGGCAGAGCGTGCGTCTCGAGTAGGCCCGAGGCGGGAGCCTCAACGCCGCGGCTGATCAACGCGGCTGTCTGTGAGCCGGCAGAGCACCACGGTGACGCGGGTGCCCTTCAAACGCTCGGACTCGACGGACAGATGGGCATGGATCTCCTCGGCTCGCCTCGACATGTTGTCGAGGCCACGCCCCCGGCGAGCGCCGCTCCGTCGCATTCCCACGCCGTTGTCCCGAATCTCCAACCGCGTTTCGCCCCTTTGACGGGCCAGGGTGAGCCAGGCCTTGGTGGCACCGGCGTGGCGCAGGATGTTGCTCACCGCCTCCCGGGCGATCTGCAAGAGGTGCCGCACTTGAGCCTGGCTCAGATGTCGCGCCGCACGATTGGAGAGCGAGAGTCGGAAGTCGATGCCCGAGTTTCTCCCCAGCAACGTGACCAGCGTGCGGAGCGCCTCGGTCAGACTCCCGCGCTCCAGGAGGGTGGACTCGAGCCCCACGATGTACCCGCGAACCTCCCGGATCGTGAAATTGAGTTGGTCGACGGCCGCACGGATATGTCCGGAGGCCTCGTGCTGATCCTCGGCGAGGAGCGGCTCCGCGGTCTGGAGGCCCAACCCGACGGCGTAGAGCGATTGCAGAATGCTGTCGTGCAGATCCTGGCTGATTCGCTCTTGCTCGGTCATCGCGTCCCGGAGCTTGAGCTCGTTGTGGCGCAGCATGCGCTCCGTCTTCAGGCGAGACGCGATTTCCCGCTCGAGCCGGGCATTGGTCTGCACCAAGGTGGCGGTGCGACGCTTCACCTCACTTTCAAGAGAAGCGTGGGTCTGGCGAAGGAATTGTTCGGCCAGCTTGCGCTCCGTGATGTTCACGTGCGAGACCACGACGTGGCCCTGGTCAATACGGGCCCGCGTGGCGTACATGAGGAACCATCGCTTCTTGCGGGGAGAATGGCAGGGATACTCCAGGAAGAACCGTGTCCGCTCGCCGCGAATGACGGCTCGGATGCCGGCCAGCGCCGCGCGGGCAATCGGCGCGTCCTCGCCTTTGGCGGTGCGGCAGGTCCTGAAGTAATTGACGCCCTCGGAGGTCTTCCGAAGGAGCGGGTCGCCGTTTCTCCGTGCAAAGTCCTTCCAGGACTTGTTCACGGCGAGGATCGCGCCGCGCCGATCGAGCACGGCGACATGCTCCTCCAGGGCGTCCAGCACGCTTCGATAGTGCACGAGGGGCGGGATGTGCCGGCTCTGCCGCTCCCCTGGAGGCTTTGTTCTGGCCTTCGGCCGTTTGAGAGTCACTGGGCTCGTATGTCTGATCGAGCCACCCAGCGGACGCCACGACGGGCGCGGACCGTCCTTCTCGGGCAGAATGGTGATAGTCCCTATGGTATGCCACGGGAGGGAGGGGAATCTACGGGCATGTAGGGGTCGAGCAGCCCGGGCCCCAGATTACCGTGCAGCCTTCTCCAACACGGAGACGAGCGACTCCGCGTGCCGGTTCTTCACGTTTCGCTTCGCGATGATGTCGACCGCCCTAGTCTCTTTGCCGTAATAGGCCGTATTCCAGGAATCGCGCGCCGCAATGGCGGCCCCCTCC
>JBFGRM010000130.1:0-7215 GCA_041563675.1 Nitrospiraceae bacterium
AGCATGTCTTCCTTGTTTTCCAGCGCAGCCGTCAGCGCGTCCATTTCCTGACGCATGCGGTCGGCCTCTCTGTCGCGCTGTGAGACCTGGCGCTCTAGATCCTGGGCTTGTGCCTCGAGCTCACCCAACCGCTCAGTCATGGCCAGGAGTTCCTGGCCGCGCTCGTTCAGGCGCTGCTCGAGATCCCGCGCCCGCGCCTCCTCGACCTCGAGCTCCCCGATGCGTTTCTGCATCCGCCCGATCTCTTCCTGAGCGGTGGTCGTCCCTGCCATGAGGCGCTGCTTCTCATCGCGCAGCTTGGCCACCTGCGTCTGCTCGGCGGCGAGGCGGGTCGTCAAATCTTTGGCATGGTCGTCAAGCTCCTGGACCTTGCGCTGCAGCTCGTTTCGCTCCAGGAGCACCTGGCTCCGCTCATCCTGAAGCTGCGAGTTGATTTGCTGTTGCTCTTCCATATCACGCCGGAGCTGGGCGATCGTCGCCTCCAGCGTCTGCTGAGCCTTCTCCGCCTCAGCCCTGTAGACCTCGTGCTCGGAGCGGGCGGACTCAAGGTCCGCGACGGCATCCTGGTACTTCTGGGTGCTCACGCAGCCGGTGAGCAGTGCGATGCAAACTGCGGCGAGAAGCCATCTCGATTCCTTCATGAGGGTGTCTCCTTGATCAAACCCGGGTGGTGAATGGATGCGGCTTGATAAAGAAGTATAGCTGAAGGCCTGAAACGTGCCGGCCGGCTGGAACGGCAAAGCACGTGCCACCGGCCCCATCTGGAACCCTCGGAATCTGGGCGGCTTGGGGACGGTGGACGATTTTCGTCGCTGGGTGTCGGCGGAGACGTGCACCCGCCGAGTCTTGTCAGGGGTGCCGAAGTTTGAACGGCAGCGAAGCAGGGGCCGGGGAAGGTCTCCTCTCTGAGCAGGCGTCATGGGCGGGGGCGTAAACCGGGCGTCCCCGCTGCCGGCCTGAAGCCGAGGACGCCCGAACGCGACGAGTGTGAGGGGATGGGCCGAGGCGCTACTTCACGTCCAGGATCTTGACATCGAAGTACAGAGTCTCGCCGGCCAGGGGATGGTTGAAATCCAGAACGACGGTCTTGTCCTTGATCTCGAACACCCGCGGTCGGACCACGCGGCCCTGCGCATCCCGCCCAATCAGCTCTGTGCCGACCTTCATGGCTTCCGTGGGGATGTTTTCCTTGGGCACTTCCTGGAAAGCCTGCGGGTTCACCGAGCCGTAGCCGTCCTCAGGGGTGACCGTCACGTGTTTGCTCTCTCCCACGGACATGCCCTCCAGCTTGGTCTCGAGTCCGGTGATGAGCTGCCCGGAGCCCTGCGTGTAGGTCAGCGGTTCCTGGCCGACGTTCGTGTCGACCACTTTTTCATCGGCCAGTTTGAGGGTGTACTCGAGGGACACCTCCTTGCCGGACGACACCATGTTGCCGCCTTCTTTCTTCCCCGCGGCCAGCGCAAGCGCCGGCATGAGCAACACGAGCAGCACGGAGGTACAGGCATTCCCTCGCAGCATTCGAGCCAGTTTCATCGGACGAGTCCTCCGAGTGTCAGGTAGTCACTGGAATAGGCTGGAAAGGGTCGTGGCGACGAGGGCGATCGGTTCCAGACTATTTGTGTGCGCGCCGGTCACTCTATCAAACTTTCCGGTCCGATGCCAGCGGGCCTGCTGTCTGCCGTGGAGCCCCACGGCTTCACAGCCGTGGCTCCCGCCTCCGCTGAAGCTTCGGCGGACAAGTCCTGCGAAGGCGGGTGATTTGCAGTCCTCCGGTCCGAGGCGTATGATCGGCACATGGGAAACCTCTGGCTGCCCGCTCGCGGCACCTGCGCCGTCACGGTGGTCGTCCTCTTCCTGGCCTGCATGGGGCTCAGCCTGCTCTGCCCGATGACGGCCGGCGCGCCGGTGGGCCATGGCCACGCGACAGCCCAGGTCGGTCACCATTGTCCCGACTCCGTCACCACCCCATCATTCACCTGGGAGCCCACGGCGGCGGCTGTCCTCTGTGAGGAGGCCACAGCCTGGCGGCTGACCGGATTCCGCTCAGCCGCCCGCGTCGAGGCCGCGCGGCTTGATTCCGTCGGGTCTCCGCGCTATCTCCTTCTCACCACGTTTCGACTCTGAGTACCGCCCCCCTCCGCCTCTCGCGAAGGACCGGCACCGTATCATGCCGAGCCCTGGTCTTCTCCCGTATGTACCGTTGCCGTGAGGTCATTATGGATTGTCGAGCTTGTTGCAGCCTTGGCCTTGGTGGAGTTGCCCTCGTCGTAGGACTCTGCGCAGCCGCGGCAACGGTCGACGCGCTCGAGCAGCGCGACGAGATCTATCGGAGACGGGCACCGTATCTGTGGGCCTTCTACACCCGGCATCCCAAGAATTACGGGTTGACCACCGCCGCGCATTGGGCGCATGGCTCCATCAGCGATGTGCTCCTGGACACGCCGCCGGACCCGGAGGCGGCCGCCGAGGCGGATGCGCGTTTCATGACCCAGGCCGTGGCGGTGCTGGGTCGACCCGCACGGGTGGAGCCGGAGCAGGCGGATGTAGGCCCGGCGTTTGCCCGGCTGGCACCCCTCGCGCCAAAGGTGATCGACTGGACGCACGCCCTCCACGAGGCGCTGTACGACATCATGGCAGACCCGTCCTTGACGGAGGCACAACAACGTCGGTACCTCGAGCTTGAGACGGAGTATTACCTCAGCGAGCCCGGCCTCGCGTTCAGCCCCGCTCCCCTGGAAGTGATCGTCCGGGAGCGCCTGCACCTCATGAGGCAGCCATGGTTCAAGGCGTTTCGCCGGGACTGGCCGCAGTCCGCACACCTGTTCTGGGCGTTCCACTGGTGGCACCCCGCGGTCTACGAGGCGCAGGTCGTCTACCATGCCAATCAGACCACCGCCGTCGAGCAGATCGACCGTGTGTTCTGGAAAGAGGTTCTTCCCGCACCCCCCAACCGGATGCTGCTCTCGCGCGAGGTGATGCCGCGATTCGCGGAGATGGCCCCGGAAGCCGCTAATATTTTCGACAACCTGCATCAGTTTCACGGCATCGCCTACGATATCCTGGCGTCGCCGCTGGTGGCGGACAAGCGAGCGGAGATTTACCGCATGCTGGAGCTTATGCTTGTTCGGCCGGGCGACCGCGAGCTGGCGCGCACGCTGCCTCGCTCGTCACCGGTGCCGGAGCTCGACCCGCTGCGCTATGAACCGTGGATGCGCACGGGCCCGGGCGCCATGGGTGCGGTGATGGGCATGACCGGCGGCCATGATATGGGCAAGGAACATCGGGCTCGATGACGCTGCGACTCGCGATTCTTGCCCTGGCGTTTCTATTGCTCACCCCTTTCCCTTCGACTGCTGCTGACCATCGAAATCTGGAGGAAGATAACCCGATTACCGTCGAGGATGCCTTCGTCATCGCCTACCGCTCGATCGAGCAGCAACCGGTGTTTCGGTACGAGCGCGGGGGCGAGCGCGGCGAGATCTTCACCCTCGAGCCAGAGCTCAAGTGGGGCTTGATGAAAAATGCCCAAGTTGAAATAGCAGCGCCATTTTTCATCGGGCCTGGAGAGCGGAAAGGGAGCGGGAGCATCAAGGTGGAGGGGCTGTACAACTTCAACCTCGAGACCGCCCTCATTCCTGCCACCGCGCTGCGTTTCGGGCTCGAGTTTCCGAGCGGCGAGGATGCCTCGGGGGTGGACAGTACGGTCAGGGGCATTGTGACGAAGGGCTTCGCGCGCGGCCGCGTCCACTTGAACGGAGGCTTCACCAACATCGGGGATCCCGACCCTCGCGAGCGGGCGTACATTTACCAAGTTGTTGTTGGTGCGGACCATCCCGCCGACTTTGGGCTGCTGCCGATCGCGATCGGGCTCGACAACCTGGTGATGGTGGATCTGGTCGTGCAGCGCGCCGCGCTGGAAGGGGGCGACCCACTCGTACTCGCGGAGGCCGGCCTGCGCCACCAAGTGAACCCCTGGACGCTGCTGACGTTCGGTCTCGGCCTCGGGATCGCGGGAGAATCACCGGACGTGCAAGCCACCGTGGGATATCAATACACCTTCGCCGCATTTTGAGAAACGTCCCAGGTCCCAGATTTCAAGTCCCGCGTGCGCACTCGGCGGGCATCTTACGTGGGACCTGGGACGCTCTCCGCGACTCCTCGCTTGACCCTTTTACGGGTTGATGCTAAGCCTGGCCCCACCATGAAGATGATGCTGCACCACGTGACCGGCGGGTTGCGCGGCCGGACACAATACTTCGACACGGATAGGATCACTCTGGGTGCCGCCGAGACCTGCAGCGTGGTGTTTGATCCCAGCAAGGATCCCGTCATCGCGCCGATTCACGCCGACATCAGCGTCGAAGGGCGGATGCCCATCCTCCGCGACCGGAGCGGCCACAGTGCGGTCCTGGTGAACGGGCAGCAGACCGGCGAAGCGGCACTGCACGACGGGGACCAGATCCGCTTCGGCGACCAGGGACCGCTCATGCGGTTCCACATTCTTCCCGACGGGTCCCATGGTGGGAAGCGGTGGCGCGACATCGTCACGGACTCCCAAGACCTCGTCCTGCACACCCCGCATCGCCGGTACACCTCGCCGATTTATCTAGCGCGCACGGTCGTGACGGACATCGTGCGGCATGGCTCGAGGACCGTGAAGGTCGTCGCGCTCATCGCCGTGCTGCTGCCCGTGCTGGTTATCGCCGGCCTGTCGGTCACGCTCTACCGCCAGACCGTCGCCGTCGGTGCCTCCGAGGAACGCATCGCCGAGCTGCTTGGGGAGCTGGAGACAGGGCGTCTCACCCATGCCGAGCTGAAGCGGCGCGCCGACCAGGAGCGGTTGGCGATCGAAGAGCTTCGCGCACAGCGCGAGGAGCTCATGGCCACGCTTCGCGCGACCGTCGAGAAGGAAGAGGCCGCACGCCTCTCGGAGGAAGAATTGGAGGCGGTTCGGGCCCGGCTCGAGGAGCTCGCCACGTCGCAGCGGTACGCCGAGGAACTGATCGGCAGATTCGAGGGCGGAGTGGGATTACTCCAGGGTGGGTACCAGCTCGTGGATCGGGAGAGCCAGCGCCCCCTTCGTTACATGGGCTTCGACGAGACCGGCCGCCCGCTCGTCGATGAGCACGGGAATCTCCGGCTCACGCTCGAAGGTGACACGCTGCCGCTCGTGATTTACTACGCCGGCACCGGGTTTCTCGTGGATGCCCGAGGCACGATCCTGACCAACCGGCACCTGGTCCGTATGTGGGAGACCTACCCGCCGGTGCAAGCCGCCCTCAAGGCCGGGTACGAGCCGAAGATGAGCGTGTTGCGGGTCTATTTCCCGCAGATCTCGGAGCCCTTCGCCGTGGAGATCCTGCATGTGTCCAACAAGGTCGACCTCGCCGTGCTGCGGACGGCCCGTCCGCCGCGGCGCATCCCCATCCTTCCCCTGGCGGTCTCCCAGCCGGCGGTGAAGCCGGGCGAGCCCGTCCTGATCCTGAGCTACCCTGGCACCTTCGACAGCCTCCTAAGCCGACTCCCTCCTGCCGTCGGCGGAGACGTGCTACGCGCGGCCGGCTCGGATCCCTTACAACTGGCCCGGGAACTCGCCAAGCGCGATTTGATCCGGCCGCTGTCCACGCAGGGGCACATCGCGGACGTGTCAGACGAGGTGATGACCTACGAGGCGCGGTCCGCTGGGGGCAGCAGCGGGGGACCTGTGCTCAATCGCGCGGGACAGGTGGTCGCCGTCAACCATTCGGTGTTGACAAGGGTTGCAGGCCTGAACCTTGGCGTCACGATGACGCACGTGCACGCCGAGCTTGCAGAAGTTCGCAGGAAAAAATGAGAAAGTGTCCCCTCCTGCCCATCTGTGGGCACCGCCTGGTCGTCGGAAGCCCCCTGTAGCTCCGCCATAACCAATTGATTCGCTGTAAAAAACGCTCCAAATAGCCGCCATTTTGCCACAATGGTGCTATTCTTTGTAGTTGGATCACGCGCCCGTTCCCGTAGGAAACCCTACTGGGGACCCAATGGGCACGGTCGCGGACCGCGAGCCAACACAAAGGAGGTTGAGAGATGAAACTGATGGGAAGCGTTACGCACTACGGGGGCGGCACTCTCCTCGCCGTCGCGCTAGCCATGGTGCTCGGGGGCATACCGCTCTTCGAGAATGCCGCGCTCGGCAGCTCCAAGCTGACGGCGGCTCAACTCGTGCAGTTCGTCTGCTACGCCGCCGCGCTCATCATGCTCTGGATGATGGGTCATCGGATGACGGTGGGCATGCCGAAGAACGGCAAATGGGTGGCCTGCCTGCGCCCCATCATTCGGCCGCTGGCCACGCTGATCGTTGTGCTGGCAGCGTACCTGGTGATTCCCTTGATCGCCGGGCCCATGATGGACAAGTCGTTTCGCGCGGCCTACAACTGGTTCTTCATCGTAGGCACGGTCTGCGCCGCGATGTGGCTCATGCTGGCCTGGGTGCTCCAGTCCGGCGCGGTGCTGCGCGCGTGGGAAGGACGGCGGGGCGGGCGGTAGTCGGACGCGACCGGCAAGGCGTGCCGGCGCGCGGTCGTGTAGGCGTAGCTCGGCTTACACCTCCTCCTGGGATCGACTCGAGCTACGCCTGCCCGCCTCATTCGCCCTGTCCGACCTTCTCTCCGCCACCAGCACCGCCGATGGGATGCCATAGGGCGCCAGGCGGTCTTGGTGTCGTATTGTCCACTGCGTCTCGTCGACGAATCGCAGGAGCTCGAGCGGTCGACAGCCGCCGACGAGCGACGGCCTGGCCGCGTGAACCAGCCGGATCGCTCCCGCGACGAAGCGCGACAGCGCCGTGAACCCGGGCGCCAGGCTTGAGAGGCACAGCAGCCCGCCGGGCTCGAGCACCCGGTGCGCTTGGGCCACCACAGCCTGACAGTCCTCCTCACCGAGCAGATCCAACACATAATTCGAGACGAACCGATCGCACGAGGTATCGGGCATGTCCAGATAGGGCGAACCGTCCGTGAGACGCACGGCGGCGCGCGGTCCGAAGGGGACCAGCCGTGCCTCCGCAAGGACTACCATCGTAGAGCTGAGATCGAGGCCGAGGTAAGTCGCGGTCGGTGCGAGGTGGTCCCGCAAGAGGGTTTCGGCAAAACGACCCGTGCCGCAACCGAGCTCCACGACCGCGCGCGCCTTCTCGAAGGACGCGTGCCGGACCAGATCCATCGTCACCGGATCCTCATA
>JBFGRM010000131.1:0-7068 GCA_041563675.1 Nitrospiraceae bacterium
GCTCGTTTGCTTCCGGCCTGTGCGCTCTCGGTTCTGGGGAGCCTGATCGTCTTCTCCCCCCTGCTGGAGGGCGGATCAACCCACGTGGCCGTCATGATCATGAGGCTGCACGTCCTCATGCTGGCCGTCCTGGCCGTTCCCCTCGTGATCCGGGACGGAGCGGCCCCGCGGCTTCTTCAGGGGGTCTCCGCCCCGATACTGGTGTTCCTGGCCCTCGCCGGGGCCTCCGCGCTCACGTCACCCTATACCCATCAGAGTGTGCAGTGGGTGCTCGTGCTGTTGAGCTACGCGGGTTTGCTCTATTTGATTGTCTTTTTTCTGACCCGGTGGAATCATATCTTGCGGTTGCTCGCGGTGGCTGTGGCAGTTGGGGCGGGCGAAGCCGGCTACGCCGTGACACAGGCCTGGGCCCTGGGCGAGATCCGGCCGAGCGGGACCTTCTTCAATCCCAACTTCCTGGCGGGCTACCTCGCCGCCGTCGCGATGCCGGTGCTGGCCGCCTTGTGCTACGGAAAACCTCGGCGCGGCCCGGGCTCTGGCGGCGGCGAAGGAAGATCGCAGGACGGGCGGAGACAAAGTCGGCTGGGCTGGCTTGGCGTTGTCGCCGGCGCGGCGCTGTTGGTCCTCCTCGGGGTTGCGGTCTTCGAGACGGGTTCCCGCGGCGCGGCCCTGGCTCTGGTGGCGGGCCTCACCGCGGTGGCGGGCCTTCGGTTCGGTGCTCGTGGAGTTGCGATCGGCCTCCTGATGGTCTGCGTCGGTCTCCTCGTCCCCAATCCATTACAGGAGCGGGTTCACGCCGAGCATCGCAAGAACCCCGTCGGATATGCGCGGTGGCAGATGTGGCAGCAAGCCGCGGCCGCATCGGCCGACCACCCATGGGGCGTCGGTCTTGGCTTGTATCGGTATGTCTCACCCCGCTATGCCGTCGAGACCGACGGTGAAATCGCCCGGTACGGTAAGGTGGCGCGGACGCCGCACAATGAATACCTGCAGATGGCCGTCGAGCTGGGGTTCGCCGGGCCGGCCGTGTTTCTGTGGGGCGTCGTGCTGCTGGGCAGGGAGGGCCTGAGAGCCCTTAGGCTCAGGCTGCGCCGTCGCGAGCGCGGCATGGTGGTCGGGGCGGTCGCGGGCGTGGTCGTGCTCCTCGTGCATGCGGGCGTGGATTCGAATCTGCACGAGCCGCCGCTCGCGCTGATGCTCGCGCTCTTCGCTGGCGTGCTGCTGGCTGCCCGGCGACTTGGTGATCGGAGGTACGAGCCGCGATCGTTTCCGCTACGCCACGGCTGGGTGTGGGGCGTGGCCTCGGCGGTCGCGCTCGTCGTGCTGGCCGGCGTGGTCCTCCGGTTCGGATTGTCCTGGATGGCCTACGAGGCGGGGAGCCGCGCGCAGAGGAACCAGGATTTCGAGACCGCCACGCTCCGCTACGAGCAGGCCATCGGGCTTGATCCGGGGAAGTCGCTGTACCATAACGCCTTGGCCGCAGTTCGCTTTCAAGCGTTTCGGGCGAGCCACGATCCGGCAGACGCACGGGGAGCGTTGGAGGAGCTCAACAGAGCCATTGGCTTGAACCCGCTGGACGGTGGACTGTACGGGGTTCTGGGGAATCTGCATCTGCAGTTGCTGGCCGCGTTGCCGGACGGAACGGCGTATGAGGGCGAGCGGGATGCGCTGCGGCGGGACGCCTTGCTCGCCTATCGGCGGGCTGCCGAGTTGGAGCCCTACTCGCCGTTTCATCGCCTGGCGCTCGGGCAAGTCCTGCTGGCGATGGGGGATGGGGATGAGGCGGCGGCGGCGGTCCGGGCCGCGGTGGCCTTGGAGCCCAACTTTCTGCCGGGACGTCTGTGGCTGGCCGGACATTACCTCGCCTCGGGTCACGACCACGGGCGGACCTTGGCTCACGAGCAATACCGGGAGATCGTCGAACGACAGGCTCGCTACGCGGGTCGGCCGAAGAATTACTACGAACGGCAACTGTTGGAAGCAGATTCCAGTCGACTCGCGAGGGTGCTCGAAGAGGAAACAGCGACCCGATCATGAAAACGGGTGTGCGATCACTATTATGGGAGTGGGGACGCATCGCGGCCGCCTTGCTGGCGCTCGCCGGGTCTACGGTCTGGGTCCTCATGCTCATGGAGGAACGGCGGCCTGCGAAAGCCAGGGCGGCCGAGCTCTCCTATCTCCCCAAGGGTGAATACCTCAAAATTGCCGTCCTGGGGTACGATCACATCGTCGCGGACCTGCTGTGGCTCAAAGCGATCCAGCATTTCTCCGGACGCCGGCAAACTCAGGAGAACTACCTGTGGGCCTACCATGCCACCGATGTCCTGACGGACCTCGACCCCAAGTTCATCCTGGCCTACAAGGCGGCAGGAACGATCCTTGGGGTCTGGGGCAGCCAGGTCGAAGAGAGCGTGGCGATCCTCCGAAAAGGGATCGCGCACAATCCCGATTCATGGGAGCTGCATTTTATCCTTGGCTACGATTACTTTTACGAGCTCTGTGACCGTGCGACCGCTGCCGACCACCTGCGGGCGGCCTCGGTGATTCCCGGCGCACCCGAGTACCTGCCGCGTCTCGCCGCACGCATGACGGTCGATGCGGGAAATCCGGAGACCGCGCTGGAGTTTCTCGGGCGTCTTTACGCGCGGACTCAAGACCCGGAGATGCGGGAGTCGCTCGCACAACGCATGAAGGAAGTGATCGCCGAGCGGGACATTCGCTTCCTAGAGGAGGGGATCCGGCGGTATGCCTCCCGCTATGGGAGCAAGCCGGTATCGCTGCGGGCGCTGGTCACCGGCGGGATCATCGAGCGCGTTCCGGAGGATCCCCTGGGGGGGCGCTACGTCCTTGACCACGCAACGGGGTCGGTCACGAGCTCCGGCTTGCAGGAACGGTTGCGCGTGCATATGAAGGTGAATCCCAGAATTCCCTGCCACCTGCGGATGAACGGACACAGGTAAGAGCTGTGCCGGCCGCGGGACGCCGGGCAATCCGGTATTGCGGAGAATTTTCTCGACGGGGATGAACTATGGATGCCATTCGAATCGATGAGTTGGAGAAAAGCTTCAAGAGCGGGTGGCCCGGACGACCGCCTATCCAGGTGCTCAAGGGGCTCAGCCTGAGCGTCGAGCAGGGGGAGATTTACGGCTTCCTCGGTCCGAACGGCTCGGGCAAGACAACGACACTCAAGATTCTCCTGGGTCTCATGAAGCCGGGCGGGGGCCGCGCGGAACTCCTCGGACGACCGGCTGGCGACGTGGACGCGCGACGGCGGATCGGGTTTCTTCCCGAGTCTCCTTATTTCTACGACTACCTGACGGCTGACGAGTTCCTGTCCTTCTACGGGCACCTGGCCGGCCTGGCCCGCCGGGTGATCAAGGAGCGGACCGACCACTTGTTGGAGGTGGTGGGCCTGACCCACGCCAGGGCGCGTCAGTTACGCAAGTTCTCCAAGGGCATGTTGCAGCGAGTCGGCCTGGCGCAGGCGTTGATTCATGATCCAGAGCTGGTCATTCTGGACGAGCCGATGTCGGGGCTGGACCCGATCGGGCGGAAGCAGGTCCGCGACCTGATCCTGAGTCTCCGCGATCAGGGGAAAACCGTCTTTTTCAGCACGCACATCATCCCGGACGTCGAGATGATCTGCGATCGGGTCGGTGTCGTCATGAACGGCAAGCTCCAAGCCGCGGGTCGTGTCGAGGAGTTGGTGCATAACAGCCATGCGCATACGGTCGAGGTGGTGTGCGAGGGCATCAAGGGCGAGGACGTCCCGGCCATCGCCAAGGTCGCCACGCGGCTGCTGCAGCGCGGACGGCAGTGCCTGGTGGTGTTGCCCAAACCCGACCTGGTCGACGAGGTCGTCACCGCGATGAAGGCGCGAGGCGGGACGCTCGTGTCGGTCACGCCGCAAAAGGGCTCCCTGGAGGAACTCTTTGTGCAACCATCCGAGCAGCAGGAACGGTAAGGGGCAACGGTATGTGGTGCATCGCCGTCATCGCACAGAATACGTTTCGTGAAAGCCTGCGCGACAAGATTCTGTACAATTTGCTGTTCTTCGCGCTGCTTCTGATCGGAGCCTCGGTGCTGCTCGCCGAGCTGACCATCGCCGAGCAGGAAAAGATCATCGCGGATATGGGCCTGGCGGCCATCAATCTCGTCGGCGTGCTGATCGCGATCTTTGTCGGCATTGGATTGGTCAGCAAGGAGATTGAGCGCCGAACGGTCTATACGATCATGGCCCGCCCCATCAGTCGGGCGCAGTTCCTGCTCGGCAAGTATCTGGGGCTGGTGCTGACGTTATTCGTCAACATCGGTGTGATGTTCGTCGTCTTTTTGCTCACTTTGTGGAGCACCGGCACGGCGATTCATCTGTCGCTCTTCCAGGCCGTGGCGTTAATCGTGGTGGAGCTCATGCTCGTCACCGCCCTCGCATTGTTCTTTTCGACCTTCAGCTCCGCGACCTTGAGCGCGATCATGACGCTCGGAATGTACGTCATCGGTCATCTCACCACTGATCTCAAGGGGATCGCGCAAAAGGGGGAGAACGAGGCGCTCACAGCAGTCATGACCGGAATTTATTATCTCTGCCCCAACCTGGAGTATCTAAATATCAAGGGGCAGGCGGCTCGCGGTGTGAGCATGGCGTTGTCCTATCAGATGCTCGCAACCGCCTACGGGGTCCTGTACGCAGCCCTGCTCCTCACGGCCGCCTGTGTCATTTTTCAACGCCGCGATTTCTAGCGGCATCAGCGGAGCGAGTCTGCTGAGCCACGCGCCCCGTCGCTCCTCCCGCGGAACGGGCGCGTCCATTCCCTTGGCCGTCATTCTTTCTCTTTCACGCATTGCAGCGCAGGCGATGTGACCCCGTGCTGTCGGACTCGATCGCGCGGGCGGCCGGAGGACTCGGGTTGTCCGACCGGCCCGGCGACGGGGCCGCCCGGGGCGCAACGAACTGAAGGGCGAGGAGCCATGGATCTCAAAGGTAAGCGCATGCTCGTGATCGGGGGGGCCGGGTTCATCGGGTCCCATGTCGTTGACGAGCTCATCAAGACCGACGTCGGTGAGGTCCTCGTCTACGACAACTTCAGCCGCGGGACCAAGGAGAATTTGGAGGTCGCGCTGAAGGATCCCCGGGTCCGAATCTTCGAGCTCGGCGGCGACCTGGTCCAGACCGACATCCTCAATCAGGCCATGAAAGGCGTCGACGGCGTGTTTCACCTTGCCGCGCTCTGGCTCCTCCACTGCCACGAGTATCCGCGATCGGCATTCGAGGTCAACGTGCGCGGGACGTTCAATGTGCTGGAAGCCTGTGCGGCGAACGGGGTGAAGCGTCTCGTGTACAGCTCGTCGGCCTCCGTGTACGGGAATGCGGTCCAGGTCCCGATGACGGAAGACCACGTCTACAACAATCGCACGTTCTATGGCGCGACCAAGATCGCAGGCGAGCATATGTGCAGGGCTTTTTGCGAGCGGTACGGCGTCCCCTATGTGGGGCTCCGGTACATGAACGTCTACGGGCCCCGGCAGGACTACAAGGGGGCCTACATGGCGGTCATCATGAAGATCCTTGATCGGTTGGATCAGGGCTTGTCTCCCGTCGTCCACGGCGATGGCTCCCAGGAGTTCGACTTCGTCTACGTCGCCGACGCTGCGCGTGCCAACGTCCTGGCCATGGCGGCCGACGTGTCGGACCGCTTCTACAACGTCGGGTTTGGAAAGGGCACGACGATCACGGCTCTGACGGAGATGATCCTGGAGCACGCCGGGTCCTCCCTCCCGATTCACTTCGAGCCGGCGGGGCTGTCGTTCGTCACCAAACGCATCGGCGACCCGCTGCGGGCCGAACGCGAGCTTGGCTTCCGCGCGACCACCGATCTCCGCGAAGGCCTCAGGCGATTGATCGAGTGGCGGCAGAGCCATAAGGACCACGTCGCCGTGCAGCGGACCCTGGCATGAAGCGCATCCCCATCACGAAGCCCGAGTTCGACGCCTCGGATCGCGAGGCGGTCCTCAAGCCCCTGGACAGCGGGTGGATCGTCCAAGGCCCCTTCGTCCGTCAGTTCGAGGAGCAGTTTTCGGCTTTCACCGGAGCGGCGTGCTCGGTGGCGGCGAGCTCGTGCACCACCGCCCTTCACCTCGCCGTTCGGTGCCTGGACCTCAAGCCCGGAGACGAGGTGATCGTCCCGGCCTTGACCTGGATCTCGACGGCGAATGTGATCGAGTATGCCGGGGCCCGCCCGATTTTCTGCGATATCGACCTCGACACGTTCAATCTTGACGCAAATCTGCTCGAGGCGCTGGTCACGCCGCGCACCGTCGGCGTCATTCCCGTCCACCTCTTCGGTCTCTGCGCGAACATGGACGCGATCCTGCCCGTTGCGCGGAGGCACGGCCTGTGGGTGGTGGAGGATGCCGCCTGCGGGCTTGGCGCGAGGCAGCGCGGGCGTCATGCGGGCACCTTCGGTGAAGCCGGGTGCTTCAGTTTTCATCCGCGCAAGTCGATCACGACCGGCGAGGGCGGGATGCTGATCACCCCGAGCCGAGAGGTGGACCGCCTCGCGCGATCGCTGCGGGATCACGGCGGATCCGTGTCGGATCTGGAGCGACACGAATCCGGCGGGGCCCCGCTGCTCGGTGCATTCGAGCATCTGGGCTACAACTATCGGATGACGGACATCCAGGCCGCCCTGGGATGCAGCCAGCTGGCGCGGGCCGAGCGCATGCTCAAGGCGCGGGCCGCACGCGCCCATGTCTATGACGCCGCGCTCGCGGACGTGTCGTGGCTTCGCACACCGGCCGTGCCCGAGGGCGACGTGCACGGCTACCAGGCCTATGTGTGCCTGTTCCGTCCGGACACGCCGACGCCGGCCAATGTGGGGGAGCTGCACGCGCGACGCAACGCGGTCATGCAGCGCCTCGACGCGCGGGGGATCAGCACGCGGCAAGGGACCCATGCGCCGGTGCTGCTGGCTTATTACGCCAAAAAGTACGATTTGCGGCCGGACCGGTTTCCCAACGCCTGCCTGGCGGATCGGTTGAGCCTGGCCCTGCCGCTCTACTCTGCCATGA
>JBFGRM010000132.1:0-7063 GCA_041563675.1 Nitrospiraceae bacterium
CGCGGCCTTCTGCCCGGCAGGGCCGCTGCCTATGACAATCAAATCGTATTCGATCATTGGTCTACACGGGGTGGGGGGACGGGTGGCTTCATGCTGGCGACCACTGTAGCGTCAAGCAGGCCAGTTCCAAAGCAAATTCTCGCGACAAGGCAGTGTAGCCGGGTCTTCTCTCTCGGTAAGGGAGACCGGGAAATTGCCCCGCGTGTACGTGGAGGGTAGGTGGCGGAGGTTGGATGAGGGACGAGCTCGCAAAACCGTCGCGCTCCCTCCCGTCGAGGATCAGTCACGGAAGGGCGCGAGAGATCGGCGTTTGTTGACTGGAGAGAATCTTTAAGCGCGCAGGTCGAGGCTCGTCAGGACTTGCGCGGCCTGCCGCGCTTCCGGGGTCGTCCCGCGCGACGGGCGACTTTGCGCGGCCTGCCGGGGGGGCGGCCACGGCGGCCACGCCGCCGTCCACGTTTGCCTCCACCGCCGCCCGCCGGTGCGCTCACCACCTTGTAGCCGATCTTCGAGAGCATGCCGTTCAGCAGCTTGACGAGCCCTTTCTCTTTCACCAACAAGGCTCGCTTCTCGGCCAGCAGTGCGCGGACCGACTTCGCCAAGGCCTCGGCGCGCGCGGATCTTTTCCGTCGTCGTTTCATGGTCGTCTCCCTTGGTGTCTGTGCGCGCCGGCAGCGGTGGGACCGGTGTGCTCCGACGCCAAGACTGGATGATCGACGAGACCGCTCACGCTCGTCTGACGTAGCTGCCTCGAGGACTGCGAGGGTAATTGTGTGTGCAGATGATGTCAAGGCTCTCCGCGCGTGTTTTGACGTTCTTTATGCTGAATTTATCGATTGCCTGCATGCTGCATCGTTTTTCGGGAGGCAAAAAACTTTTCGAATAAAAATGGTGGGAGGGGAAGAGAAGCCAAAGAACAGTGTATGAGATCGCAGACAGTGCCGAGCTCGCACGGGTCGTGACCTACCATATCTCGTGGCGCCGGGCGATCCACTTCAATGCTCATCATTTGTGCAATTCGGTGAAGGGGTCGGTGCCGCAGGCGATCGAGCGTCGCGCGGCAAGGTATGAACAGTGTTATCCACAGAAGTTGGGGAATCATCATCACTCGACGCGCGCGCATCGGTATGGTACAAAGCAGAGGATCGCGAAGTTTCGTTTCCCCACGCACCAGCATCCCTCCAATGTCTTGCCGGCCGGGGCATCTCGCATAGGGATGGGTCCTGGGTTTGTGTATCCGGTGGAAATCTGCGCGACGAGTGGCGTCGCGTGATCCCGCGGCGCTCACATGTGGTAGACGCGTCGGTTGGGGTGGGCCATCTTCTCGACGCGTGTGATGGCGTCGCGCTCTACAGAAACCAGTCTCGAACCATGAGGGAGCACCGATGAAGATCATGCAGGGGGTTGGAGTGTTGACCTTGTGGACTGTGCTGATCGCGGTCCTCTGGTCGGGCGTCATACAGGCTATCGCATCCGACCAGGCCCGGGCAGCGGAGATCGACGCCTGTAAGGGGCCCTACAAGGGTCGGAGTCTGTCGGCTGCTGAGCTCAAGGCCGTTCTGCTGGCGCATCGACGCTGGCTTCAAAACAGTTCGGTGCCCTCGACAGAGCGGGCGGACCTCTGTGAAGCCGACCTCCGCGGTGCGAACTTGCGCGGGGTGGACTTGGAGCGCGCCCGTCTCCGCGGCATTCAGCTCGAGAAGGCGGATCTCCGCGGGGCGACGCTCATTGACGCGGACTTGTACGGCGCCGATCTTCAACAGACGCGATTGGCCGATGTCGACGCAAGCGGAGCGGATCTCCGCAGGGCGAACCTCGCTCAAGCATCGGCGCCCGGCGCCGCCTTCTACGAATCCATCCTCTATCGGGCTTACATGAAACAGGCTGATCTAAAGGAAGCCAATTTCGAGCGGGCGGACCTCTCCGGGGCAAACCTGACCGGCGCCGATCTGACCGATGCCGACCTGGTGGACGCGCACCTGTACGGCACGAACCTGACAGGAGCGAATCTCTCTCGGCTTGAGGCCATTGATTCGGACATGCGAAAGGCGCGCCTGGTCAAGGCCACGCTGCGAGAAGCGAATCTCCAGGGGGCCGATCTGTCCCAAGCGCGGCTGGACGGTGCGCAGCTCAGCCACGCGCACCTGCACGCCGCGGTTCTCCAGGATGCGAGCTTGGTGAAGGCCGACTTGACGGAGGCGGTGCTCGCGCAGGCCGATTTATGGGGTGCCGTCCTGACGGACGCCACCCTTCGAGGTGTGGTGCTCTTTGGCGCCAACCTCGAACGGGCGAACCTGTCACGGGCCGACCTGACGGCCGCCGATCTTCGCATGGCGATCCTGTTCCAGGCCAACGTCAAACACGCAATTCTCCGCGGTGCGGCGTTGCAGCGCAGCGTGATGAGCAAGGCGCAGTTCACCGGTGCGGATCTCCGCGGGGCGGTGTTGGAGGAAGCCTATCTGCCGAAAACCAACCTTGAGAGGGCGAACCTGTCAAACGCAAACCTGCGGTGGGCAAACCTCGTCGGGAGCGACCTGCGGGGGGCCAAGCTGGAGGGGTGCAATCTGGTGTCGGCGAACCTGCAGGAGGCCCGCTTGGAGGGCGCGATCCTCACCGCCGCGAGATTGGTCGGGGCAAATCTTGAGAATGCCACGCTGGTTGGCGCCACGCTGACGCAGGCGGATCTCTACCAGGCGAGGCTCGAAGGGGCCGATCTCGAGCGTGTCTCGGGATTGACCCAGCCGCAGGTCGACAAGGCCTGTGTTGAGGGGAACACCCGGCTGCCTCGCGGGCTCACACGTCCTGCCGCTTGTCGCACATGACGGCCGGTCGTCTGGATGCGTCGAAATCGACGCCGGCCCCGTCCGCAAGGGGCTTGCAGGTCTTCGTCTTGACGGGGGGAGTGAGGGCCCCGTGGGGTGATGAAAGGGTCACAAAGAGGGGGCGGCCGAATTTCAAAAAGAATTGGCGAATTTCCAGGGTCTTGGGGATAATGAGCCCAGGTCAAAGCCGGTGGTGTCTCCATGGACGCTATCGGGACGGAATGGCCGCAACCTGGAGTGAAGTTATGGCAACCATTCTCGTGATCGATGACGAGCCGCAGGTCCGGTCGCTTCTCAACCAGGCCTTGACGGGGGCCGGCTACAAGGTCGTGGAGGCCAGCAATGGCCGCGAAGGGTTGGACCGCTATCGCGAAAAGCCGACCGACCTTGTCATTACGGACATTCTGATGCCCGATGAGGACGGCCTGGAAGCGACCCTCGAGCTCACCCGTGAATATCCGGAGGCCCGCATCATTGCGATTACCGGGGGAAGCGGGGATCGCAATTTTCTCGATGTGGCCAAATTGTTCGGCGCGCGCCGAACGCTGTCAAAGCCGTTTGAGCTGGATCGGTTGCTCGGGGCAGTCAAGGAAGAGTTGAAGGTCTAGCCGAACCGGGAGTTCGCCTGTTCTCAGACGGTCCGCGTCTTCCGGGGCCGGGCCTTGCACGCGGCTGGACCCTGCGGAGATCTCGGAAAGCCGAAACGTTCGCGTCGCCCTCCTTCGCCTGTCTCATCCAAACTTCTCACAGGTTTCCCCACATCCGCCTGGTTCTCCCCCACGTGGCGATTTCCCGGCACGTCGGGTGGCGCTGCGGGCTCATGCGGCCTTCTTGCTGCTCTCGGGAATCTGGGTCGGCAAATCCTGCTCGTCGATGCGTTCGGCGGGTACACGTTTCGCGTCCGCGGCCAGCCCCATGATCAGGAGCCCCATCGCGGCAACGAAGTAGCACGTGATCATCACGATTCCCCAGGCCATGGCTAGGCCCTCTTTTCCTTCCAGATGATGTGGATCCCCACGACTACCCCGACGAAGATGAGACCGCCGATTGTGAACAGTGCGAGTTCCATGTCGTCACCTCGTTGTGATGCGAGAGAGCGCGGACCTTCGTCTGGTTTTGAATAGAGCAACCAGTGTGCCGTCCGTAGACCGGCGCGGCTTGGGATCTCGAAGTTAACGCCATCCTGTTGATTTTCCGCGGGAAGTCTTATATGTAGTGGGCCCGTGAGAACGCGTGGTAGGTCCCGATGCCTGGCGGCCCCGATCGCGTAGCTGACTACCTCGTTGACAGCTCCAGGCTCGAGGGACAGTCGCGAGCACGATCTGCACGGTATTCGCGGGTCAGGCCGATCGTGCGCGAGGGTTGTCCACGCTTTTGACAGTCGGTGGTCACCCCGCCGGCATCCCGCGGGAGCTCGGATCGCCGTGCCGGTGAAGGGTTTCATGTCAGGGATCGGACGGGAGTCGTGCCGCTGATGAGTCAATCCGAAGACAGGCCTCAATCGGATTTTATTCGGGCCATCATGGCGCAGGATGTTGCGAGCGGGAAGCATGGCGGTCGTGTGGCCACGCGGTTTCCGCCCGAGCCGAACGGATACCTCCACATCGGGCATGCGAAATCGATCTGCTTGAATTTCGGCGTGGCCCTCGAGTTCGGCGGATCCTGCAATCTTCGATTTGACGATACCAACCCGACCAAGGAAAGCGAGGAATACGCCGAAGCGATCAAAACCGATGTGCGATGGTTGGGTTTCGATTGGGGGGACCGCCTCTACTACGCGTCCGATTACTTCGAGCGCCTCTACGGCTGTGCGGTTGAGCTGATCGGAAAGGGCAAGGCGTATGTCGACAGCCTGAGCGCTCAGGAGATCCGGCAGCATCGGGGCACGCTGACGGAGCCCGGAAAGGACAGCCCTCATCGAAGCCGATCCGTTGACGAAAACCTCGAGCTGTTCGCGCGGATGCGGGGGGGTGACTTCGAAGAGGGCGCCCATGTGCTGCGGGCCAAGATCGACATGGCGTCACCCAACATCAACCTTCGTGATCCGACGCTCTACCGCATTCGCCGTGCGGCGCACCACCGGACCGGCGACCGCTGGTGTATCTATCCGACGTATGATTTCGCGCACCCAATCTCGGACGCACTCGAGCGGATCACGCATTCCCTCTGCACGCTGGAGTTCGAGGATCACCGCCCGCTGTACGACTGGCTCCTCGACAACCTGGACGTCCCGTCCCACCCGCAGCAGATCGAATTCGCGAGGCTCAACCTCACCCACACCGTCATGAGCAAGCGCAAGCTCCTCGAGCTGGTGGAGCAGGGGCACGTGAGTGGGTGGGATGATCCGCGCCTGCCGACGCTGATGGGATTACGACGTCGCGGCTACACGCCCGAGGCGATCAGAACGTTTTGTGAGCATATCGGCGTCTCGAAGAGGGATTCCGTGGTGGAGATGGCGTTGCTCGAGCATTTCATCAGGGAGGACCTGAACCGGCGCGCCGCCCGGGTGATGGCCGTTCTCCAGCCTCTTCGGGTGGTGATCGAGAACTATCCCGATGGCCGCGTGGAGGAGGTGGAAGCCGTGAACAATCCGGAGGACCCCGGCATGGGCACGCGCAAGGTGCCGTTCTCGCGAGAGGTCTATATCGAGCGCGACGACTTCCGCGAGGTCCCCCCGAAAAAGTACTATCGGTTGGCACCGGGCCAGGAGGTGCGGCTGCGCTACGCCTACATTGTGAAATGCGTGGGTATGACCAAGGACCCCCGGACGGGCGAGGTCACGGAGGTGCGCTGCACCTATGATCCGGAGACGCGGAGCGGCGCTTCCCAATCCACCCGCAAGGTCAAGGGCACCATCCATTGGGTGTCGGCCGCCCAGGCGCTCGATGCCGAAGTCCGCCTCTACGAGCCGCTGCTCCTGGGCGAGGCGCCCGCGAAGGCGGGGGAAGCGGAGCAGGACGAGCGTTCCGCCCTCAACCCGGGCTCGCTCACACGGCTGACCGGATGCAAGGTCGAGCCGAGCCTGGCCGATGCCGCTTCGGGGGCGCGGTTTCAGTTCGAGCGCCAGGGGTACTTCTGTGTCGACACACGCGATTCCGTTCCGGCGAAGCCGGTCTTCAATCGCACCGTGCCGCTCCGCGACTCCTGGGCCAAGATCGAGAAAGCGCAGCAGAAGGGAACGGCCGCGCCGACCTGAGCGATGGTCAGGCGATGCTGCTGATGCCCTTCCCTGTCGACCGCATTCTTCGTAAGCGCTCAGATCTTCACGAGACCGCCGCGTCAGGGGCTGAGGCCCGGCTCGCGATTGCAATCACCCCGGCCCTGTGGTAGCCTCAGCTTCCGCCCGTCAGTTATCTGCACCCATACCACAAAGGCTATGCTGGTCCCATCGTCTAGTCTGGCCTAGGACGGAGCCCTCTCAAGGCTCAGACACGGGTTCGAATCCCGTTGGGACCACCATTCGACTCGCGGTGAAACCGATTAAGAAACCGGTTTCACCGCTCGCTCATGGCAAGCCACCCGTATACTTTGGTGCTACTTCCCGCGAGTCGAATGGTGCCCGGAGCGAAGCCTGGGGTGCGCTGAGCGCACCCCAGGAGAGCGACGGGCTAGTCTTTGGCTCTCTGTGCGAGATCGACTCGCGGGTTTCTCGCTCTAACGAGCGCGCCCCGCTCCACAGCACGCATCCTTCCTGCTGTCATTTTCCTCCGCATCACCATTCGCCTCGTCTCCAAAGGCGTCCTATAATTCTCGCGGATCGACGAAGTCCGCGCACTGCCAATGAATGTCCCTGCATGCACGCCGCGGTCCCCACAGGCACACGGAAGATGGCTTCTGGCGCGCATGCCGGGCGGGCCTCACGGGTATTCGCTTGAAGGTGATAACTACCTGAAAAGGTGGGCCCCTTCAGCGTCAAAAGCTTGACGCAACCTGTGAGCTATAATTGAGGGGCATAGGTTATGCAGGATAGGGCCAGGCAGCGATCAAGGAGTTCCAAGTGACACAGATCGGGTTCTGTCGCGCGGCGGAGAAAGCGTGGGCACGCTGGACGAATTCCTCTCGTCCGCGACGTCCTGCGCTCGTCCTCTGGCTGACCGTGACCTGTGGGCTGCTGCTGGTCGCGCTGGCTGGTCCCTCGCCCGTCCGGGCACAAGGGCCTCAGGACCTTCGCGTGCAGCTGATTCCGATCCTGGCGACGACCTTGGACCAGGATGATCAACCGATCGGTTTCGTGGCCGAGC
>JBFGRM010000133.1:0-6989 GCA_041563675.1 Nitrospiraceae bacterium
GATGCCTTGACGGAGTTCGCCGAGCGGTTCGCCGACAGCGGCTTCAACAAGAGCGCATTCCTCGCTTGCTACGGCATGGCTGAATGCGCCCTCGCGGTGAGCTTCGCACCGCTCGATCAGGGGCTTGCCGTGGACGAGGTCGACCGTCATCACCTCTCCGCATACCGGGAAGCGCTGCCCTTCCGTACCGGTGGCGAAGACGGCGCTTCTGCCACGAACAGCTTCGTCAACTGCGGCGCTCCCCTCCCCGATATGGATGTGGAAATCCGCGACGAGCAAGGCCGCGCCTTGCCGGAGCGGCGCTGCGGTGTGATCTTCCTTCGGGGCCCCAATGTGATGTCCGGCTACTTCGACGACCCCGAGCGCACTCAAGAGGTCCTGTCGGCTGACGGGTGGCTCGATACGGGGGACGTCGGGTACCGAGTCGGGAGCGACATCGTCATCATCGGCCGGAAGAAGGACGTGATCATCATCAACGGCCGCAACATCTGGCCCCAAGACCTTGAGCATCTGGCCGAGGAATTTGCCGAGATCCGGACGGGTGATGCCTGCGCATTCTCCGTGCAGGGTCCCGACCAATCCGAGATCGCCGTCATGGCCGTGCAATGCCGTGAATCCGACGCGACCAAGCGATCCGCCCTCGTGCGGCGACTCCAGAGCTTGATTCGCGAGCACCTCGCGCTCGACTGTCACATTGAACTGGTCCCGCCCCACACGCTCCCGCGCACGTCCTCCGGGAAGCTCTCTCGTTCCAAGACACGGGAGGAGTTCCTGACACGTGTGGACCTGGCGCAGCTCTTCCCGAGCCCATGCAAACCGAGCAACAGCCGCCCCCCTCAGGCGACGGTGCAGATGGCTCCATGTGCGGAACCATCGCTCTGACGGGAGCCACCGGATTCATCGGCAGCGCCGTGGCTCGCACGCTTCTGGCGGAGGGGTGGCGCGTGCGCGCGCTCATCCGCTCTTCGTCACCCCCATCCGCGTGTGAGGGCTCCGCCATCCAATGGATCGAGGGCTCGCTGGAGGATACCGGCAGTCTGCGCCGGCTCGTCCAGCATGCCGACGCCGTCGTGCACTGCGCCGGCGCGCTTCGTGGAACCACCGAAGCCGACTTCCGCCGTGTCAATGTCGAGGGAGTCGCGCGGTTCGCCGAGCTCGCCGCCTCGAGGACGCCTGCGCCGCGTTTTGTCCTGATCTCATCCCTCGCCGCTCGCCAGCCGACGCTGTCGGCCTACGCCGCGAGCAAGCACGAGGGGGAAAGCGCTCTTTCCCGTGTCGCAGACAACATGGCCTGGGTGGCGCTCCGGCCCCCTGCCGTCTACGGACCCGGTGACCGCGCGCTCCGACCCCTCTTTTCCTTGATGTCGCACGGCGTTGCGCCTATCCTGGGCCGTGCGGGGGCGCGGTTTTCGATGCTCTACGTGGACGACCTGGCCAAGGCCATCGCGGCGTGGCTGGCAGGTGAGCGGCCGGCGACCGGAGCCTTCGAGCTGCATGACGGGAACCCGAACGGCTATAGCTGGCAGGACATCGTCGAGACGATGGAACGGGTTTGCGAAAAGCGGATTCTCCGCCTCTACGTTCCCGGCCCGGTGCTGAGCTTCGCGGCTGCCGTCAACCATCTCGCCGGGTCCGCGATCGGGTACCTGCCTATCTTCACCCCGGGCAAGGTGCGCGAGCTGCGCCATCCCGACTGGGTGTGCGATAACACCGCGTTCACCGGCGCAACGACCTGGACACCGACCGTGTCCCTGAACGAAGGTCTGCGGAGGACGCTCGCGCAGGACAGAGCTCCCACCGCGACCTGTCACGGATAATCTTTCGCCTCGGAAACGGACTGCTCCATGCCACGGTATCAGGAAACCCTGCCGGAACTCTTCGAGGTCCTGAAGCCTTACGCGAAGGACGGGCAGGCCCTCACCGAGGACACGGAACTCATCGGCGACCTGGGACTCGATTCGATGAAGGTGATGCAGCTGCTCCTCGAGACGGAGGAACGGTTCGACATCTCGATTCCACTGAACGTCGTCACGGATGTGCGCACGGTCAAAGATTTCGCACGTAAGATCGAACACTTGACGGAGCAGCCGTAATGGCACTTCTCGATAAGTTCCAGCCACTGGCCCAGGCCCGCGAAGCCCTCGCGCAGATCAGCGCGGATCCGTTTCGGGTCACGATCGAGCAGATCCTGTCTCCCACCGAGGCGGTGATCAACGGTCGGCAGACCATCCTGGTCGGCACCAACAACTACCTGGGGCTCACGTTCGACCCCGCCTGCATCGAGGCCGCGGCCGAGGCGGTGAGGGAGCAGGGTACGGGGACCACCGGATCTCGCATGGCGAACGGGAGCTTTGGCGGACACGTCGCCCTTGAGCAGGAGCTCGCACGATTTTACGGGCGGCGCAAGGGGGTGGTCTTTTCGACCGGATATCTGGCCAATCTCGGCATCATTTCGGCGTTGACCGGGACGGGAGACGTGATCCTCATCGATGGCGATTGTCACGCGAGCATTTACGACGGCTGCCGCATGAGCACCGCAGAGGTGATCCGGTTCCGCCATAACGACGTGGGGGACCTCCACAAGCGCCTCAGGCGATTGAGCGGCCGACAAGCCAACACCCTCATCATCGTGGAGGGCATCTACAGCATGCTCGGCGACCGGGCCCCGCTTGCGGAGATCGCCAACGTCAAACGTGAGTACGGCGCGTACTTGCTCCTCGATGAGGCACACTCACTGGGCGTGCTCGGGGCGCAGGGCCGTGGCCTCAGCGAGGAGGCGGGGGTCGATGACGATATCGATTTCATCGTGGGGACGTTCAGCAAGAGCCTGGGTGCCACGGGCGGGTTCTGCGTCTCGGACCACGAGGAGTTGGACCTGACGCGTTACGCCAGCCGGCCGTACATCTTCACGGCCTCCCCGTGCCCGTCGGTCATTGCCTCCACAAGGGTTGCCCTTGAGATCCTCCGGACGCGGCCCGCCCTGCGTACGCGTCTCTGGGCCAACGCGCACCGCCTGTACGACGAACTGAAGAGGCTGGGTTTCGTGCTCGGCCCCGAGCCGAGCCCGGTCGTCGCCACACTCTTCGATCAACGTGAAGAAGCCATCGCGTTTTGGAACGGGCTCCAGGAGCTTGGAATTTACGTGAATATGATTCTCCCACCCGCCGCGCCGGACGGCCGGAGCCTTCTGCGCTGCAGCGTCAGCGCAGCCCACACGCCCGAGCAGATCGACCGGATCTGCCAGTCGTTCGCGGCGGTGAAACAGTCACTCCATTCGACGCGCAACCCATGAAGCCGGTATCCCTATGCCTTTCATTCATGCGAAGACGGTAATTGCCAAGCTATGGCCCCACGGCGACACAGCCCGATTCAGCCACGGACGATTGTGGCCTGAGCGCGTCGTTCTTCCCCCGCTCCCGGACCGTCCTCCCAGCTCCAAACCGCCAGTCCGAATCTTTCTGGGTACGGAGCCTGCCCAGCTGCGCGCCGAGCGGATCTTCGTCTGGTCCATTGAACAGGTGCGAGATCCGTCCCGCTCGTATGAGATCTACTTGATGAAGGAGTTGTCCGGCTTCGACCGCAGTCGTTGGACGACCGGGTTCACCAACTACCGGTTTGCCATTCCACACTTCGCACAGGGCATCGGCCGCGCGATCTACAATGACGTCGACCAAATGTATCTGACCGACCCGGCCGAGCTCTTCGATTCCGATATGGGCGAGCACGGGTTTCTGGCCATCTCCGATACGGAGTCGTCCGTCATGCTGCTCGATTGTGCGCGGATGCGATCGATCTGGACTCTGGAAGACGCCCAAGCCCGACCCAAGAAGAAGCTCCTCGCCAGGGCAACCGGAACCCCCGGTTTGCGCGGCCCCCTTTCGCCGGACTGGAATGCCCGGGACGAGGAATTCGAGCCCGGCCGCTCCAAGCTGCTTCATTTCACGACACTCCACACACAGCCCTGGGCCCCGTTTCCGAGGCAGTTCGTCTACCAGGAGCACCCATTTGGCGCCCTGTGGCGATCCCTCGAAGAGTCGGCGGACGCGGCTGGCTTCCATCTGTTCACCAGGACGCAGCCGAGCCGGGCCTATCGTGAGCGCTGCTCGGCCCTGCGCAGCGTCGCCGCGTCGTCAGGGGAATCGGCGGCACCGCGGGCCGTGCTCACGCCACACGCCGACGCACTTGCTCGACTGATACAGCGCTCAGGGGCGCGCAGCCTCCTCCTCTATGGACCGGGCGTTGCGGCTCGAAACGGGAACGGCCGGGACACGCTTCCAGGCTTGTCTCTCCCCGAGGGGGTGCACGTCGCCCGCTACGATCCTCTCGACCCGGCCTCACCGCGACCGATCGAGGGATCATGTGACGGAGTGGTGTGCGTGGACTGGATCGACAGGGTGCCGGAAGAAGATGTCCCGTGGGTCCTGGACGATCTCCTTCGGCTTGCACGCCTGTTTGTCTATGCGTCCGTGACCGGCCCGATCCATCGGCACCGCAACGGGGGCGAACGGCTCACCCAAGGCACGACCCGGCCCACCAGCTGGTGGCAGGACCAGTTCGAGGGGAGCGGGAAGCGCTACCCCGGGCTCCACTGGGAGGTCGGCGTCGGCCACGAGCCCGTCAGCCGTTCCGCGCACGTGACCTGGATTCAGGGAGGAAGACAGCTTGGCCAGGCCAAGCCGACCGTCTGGGTGCTCGCCGAAGAGCGGCCCGGCAACAACACCCAGTCCATCGGTCTCGCGCAGTCCTTGGGGTGGCCCTACGCCGTGAAAGCCCTGCGGTTCAACGTCCTGGCTCGATTGCCCAATCGGCTGCTCGGGGCAAGCCCCCTCGGGTTGCGGAGTGCCAGTCGCGCCGAGCTGGCTCCACCCTGGCCGGATCTTGTGATCGTGACCGGTCGTCGCTTGGCGCCCATTGCGCGGTGGATACGGATGAAAAGCCGAGGGCGAACCCGTGCCGTGCACCTTGGCCGCAAGGGGGGCCTGACCTCCGATGCGTTTGACCTGACGGTCACCTGCGCCCACTTCGGGCTCCCGACCGATTCCAGACGGCTCGAGACCGTCGTGCCGCCGAATCCGATCGGTCCGGATCGCCTCGCCGAGGCTTCAACCAAGTGGCCCGGGCTCTTCGGTGAGGCTCCACGGCCTCACGTGGCCCTGCTCGTCGGTGGGACGTCCCCCGTCTGTCGGCTCGACAGCACGACCGCCAGGCAATTAGGGCGGGACGTGCGCGCGCTCGTGGAACAGGCCGGAGGGACCGTGCACGCCTTGACCAGCCGTCGTACCGGACGGGGCGCGACGAAGGCGCTGGAGGACGCGCTCGGCGCCCCGCACCGTGTCCTGCCCTGGCAGCCGGGACGGCAGGAGAACCCCTACCTGGGATACCTCGCAAACGCCGATGCGGTGATCGTCACAGGGGAAAGCGAGTCCATGCTGGCCGAGACGGCCGCGTCGGGAAAGCCGATGTACATCTACCCCCTGCCCGCACGACGACTGGGCGTCATGGAGCGTCTCAGAGGCTGGCTGGTGGCCAAGAGCCAGGCACGACCCGCCAACAACCGCGGCACCGTTCGGCCGCAGCAGGGGCTCGAATATCTTTGCGCAAGGATCCTTGCGAGCGGCGTCATCCTCCCGCCCCGCAACATTCACGCGCTGCATCAAAGACTGTTTGATCTCGGTGTCGCTCGACCATTCGGCGCCCCCCTGGACACCGGCTCCCGACCCTGCCTCAACGAGACGGTCAAGGTCGCGCATCGGGTCCGCGCCATGATGGGCATCAGTGACGTGCAAGACGACTCGACATCGACACGCGCCGCGGAATCGGTGACGACCAACGTGTAGCAGCAAGGGTTGTCCGCAGGAGAGACCTGCCCGTTCGACGTTCCCGAACAAGGTCGCGACGGAGAAAGCGGTCGAACGGATATGCATCAGCTTTTGGGATCCCGATGACCTACCTGAACTTTGATCATCTGAAACGGATCGATGGGGACGCGTTTCGCTCACAGCAACCCTATCCCTGGATCAATCCGGAGGGGCTGCTGACGGAGGAGGGGTATCACCGGCTGCGGGACAGTCTTCCGGACCTCTCGCTGTTCACGTCTCGCTTCGGACAATCACGCAAATACGGGCAGAAGAGCCATGACCGATACTCCCTCGAGTGGGGCGACGACCTTCCCATCGCGACCCCCTGGAAGGAGTTTGTCGGGGAGCTGCGGGGGAGCGACTATCAGCATTTCCTCCGGCGCCTGCTCGGCACCAGTTCCTTCCATGTGAGCTTCCACTGGCATTACACGCCCAACGGGTGCTCGGTCTCACCCCATTGCGACGCGAAGCGAAAGCTGGGCTCACATATTTTTTACTTCAACACCAAGGAGGATTGGGACCCGACCTGGGGCGGAGAGACCCTGATCCTCGACGACCACGGCCGATTCAGCCCCGACTCGGCTCCCGGCTTCGAGGACTTCGACCGCGCGCTCGGCGCGCAGGCACTCGGGAACTACAGCCTGCTCTTCACACGGAAGGGGAACTCCTGGCACGGGGTGCGGGAGATCCGCTGCCCCGAAGGGGCCCTGCGCAAGGTATTCATCGTCGTCATCAATCGCTGGAGCCTGGGCAACCAGATCCGGAGTTACTTGTTTGGCCACCATGCAGCAGGCTATTGACATGACGGTTCCCCGCGATCTGCACAAGCGGGCCGCGCAGCCGGCGGAACGCGGCAAGCTCCACTTGGCCTTGTTCATCTCCGGTCTCTCGGTCGGCGGGGTGCAGCGCTCGATGCTCACACTGGCGCACGGATTGGCGACCCGTGGACATCGGGTCGACCTGGTGGTGCCGAAGGGAACCGGCTTTTTCGAGCCCACGGTGTCGCCTCTGGTCCGCCTGGTCAATATTGAGCATTGGTGGATGCGCCTGCCGGTCATTGGATGGTGGAAACGAACACGCGCGCTCGTCAGCCCGCCGGCCCTGGCGCGTTACCTCTCAAGGGAGCGCCCC